>CAJUHV010000027.1 GCA_910586445.1 uncultured Eubacterium sp. | reverse complement strand
CAACCGGTTTCCAACCGTTTTCTACAACGGCACGGGAACAGCTTACCATTCCGCCGAGTACATCTGCCAGATCCTGTAAGATCTGGAAATTCTCTGCTGAACCAACGCCGCGTCCGCCGGATACAAGGATCTTTGCATCCATAATGTTTGCAGCGCTCTTTGCCTGTTTTACAATGTTGAGGATCTCTACATATTTATGATTTGTCTCAAATCCCGGATTGTATTCGATGATTTCTGCCTTAGCACCTGCAATCGGGTCGATTTTCTGCATAACACCTGGACGTACGGTAGCCATCTGCGGACGGTTATCCGGGCATGCGATTGTAGCAATTGTGTTGCCGCCGAATGCCGGACGTGTCATTAACAGCTGGTTATGCTTCTGCTCTTTTCCTTCTACTGCATTCAGAGGAAAATCGCCGATTTCAAGCTGTGTACAGTCTGCGGTAAGTCCTGTTGCTACCCTTGCAGATACAGTAGGGCCTAAGTCCCTTCCGATTGCTGTAGCGCCTACCAGCATGATGTCTGGTTTGTATTCGTTGATTACAGAAGACAATGCATGCGCATATGGCTCTGTCTTATATACTTCAAGCGCCGGGTCATCTACTACGATTACTTTGTCAGCGCCATATTCAGCCAGCTGATCAGCCAAGCCTTTAATATTTGATCCGAGAAGAACGGCTGTCACGTCTGTATTTAAATCTTTTGCTAAATCTTTCGCTTTTCCGATTAATTCAAAGGCAATACTGCTTAATTCATTATCTACCTGCTGTGCGTAGATATATACGCCCTTATATTCTTCTAAACCCATTTTTTTCACCACTTTCCTTCATCTTTATTAGATTACATGTTTCTCTTTTAATTTACCCATGATATAAGCCACGGATTCACCTGCATCCAGTGTAACCTTCTCGCCTGCACCCTTACGCACTTTGTCAGATGCTTTTGCGATTTTTGTCGGAGAACCATTCAGACCAATATTTGCATCATCCAGATCTTTCAGATCATTTCTTCCCCAAACAGTTACTTCCTT
Organism: uncultured Eubacterium sp.; assembly: GCA_910586445.1. Taxonomy (GTDB): domain Bacteria; phylum Bacillota; class Clostridia; order Lachnospirales; family Lachnospiraceae; genus Eubacterium_J. Next base: position 48,365 of record CAJUHV010000027.1, on the reverse strand, counting down.
CTCATCATAAGCGTCGAAGATTCCGCCTGGTGTCATATAACGAGGAACATTTAATTCAGAAAGTGCAGTGACAAGACAAGGCATCTTCACTTTCAGTTCATGATATCTGTCTTCATACTGTCTCTTTACAATTACAGAGTCTCCTTCTACCTTCAGCTCTTCTGCATAAGAGATAACCGGAAGATCCAGATGCTCTGCGATCTGCGGCCCTACCTGAGCAGTATCACCGTCAATAGCCTGACGTCCTGTAATAATTAAATCATAATCAATATTTCTCAGTGCTCCGGCAATCGTAGATGAGGTAGCCCATGTATCTGCGCCGCCTAATACCCTGTCTGTAACAAGGATTGCTTTATCTGCGCCCATTGCCATTGCTTCACGAAGTACATCATCCGCTTTTGGAAGTCCCATTGTAACTACTGTAACTTCTGCGCCGATTTCATCTTTTATTCTAAGTGCTGCTTCCAGTCCTGCTTTATCATCTGGATTCATGATCGCAAGCATAGCTGCTCTATCCAGTGTACCATCCGGGTTAAACTTTACTCCGCCTTTGGTATCTGGTACCTGTTTAATACATACAACGATTTTCACGGTAGTTTCACTCCTTATATTCTATTTACCTTATTTTTCGACAATTTACTATCTTAATAATGCACCAGAGATTACCATACGCTGAACTTCTGAGGTTCCTTCGTAGATCTCTGTAATCTTAGCATCACGCATCATGCGCTCTACATCGTACTCTCTGATATATCCGTAACCGCCAAACAGCTGAACTACTTCTGTTGTCACTGCCATAGCTGTTTCTGCTGCAAATAATTTTGCCTTTGCTGCTTCTACAGAATATACCTTCTGTGTTGCCTTAGCCATAGCTGCACGGTATACTAAGAATTTTGCTGCATCAATGCGGGCTGCCATATCAGCCAGCTTGAACTGTGTATTCTGCTGCTGAGCGATGGAACGGCCGAACTGTTTTCTTTCTTTTGTATATTCAACTGCACGGTCAAGCGCACCTTCTGCAATACCAAGTGCCTGTGCAGCGATACCGATACGTCCACCGTCCAGTGTATGCATTGCAATCGGGAATCCTTTTCCTTCTTTGCCAAGAAGAGCATCCTTTGGAATTCTGCAGTCTTCAAAAATCAATTCATATGTAGAGGAACCACGGATACCCATTTTCTTTTCTTTTGTACCAAATGAGAATCCCGGAGCACCTTTTTCTACGATAAATGCAGAGAAGTTTTTCTTCTTTCTGCCTCTCTTATCTTCCGTAATGCTTGTAATAGCGATTACGATATATACATCAGCTACTTTACCGTTTGTAATAAAGCATTTGGAACCATTTAAAATCCACTCGTCACCATCTAATACAGCCTTTGTCTGGCAGCCCTGTGCATCTGTACCTGCACCCGGCTCTGTCAGTGCAAATGCGCCGAGCTTCTCGCCTTTTGCAAGCGGCGTAACAAATTTCTTTTTCTGCTCTTCAGAACCATAAGTCATAATCGGATCAATACACAAAGAAGTATGTGCTGATACGATAACGCCTGTCGTGCCGCATACTTTAGACAGCTCTTCTACACACATTACATAAGTAAGTGGATCACAGCCCTGTCCGCCGTATTCCTTCGGCACCGGAATGCCCATAAATCCTGCTTTTGCCATTTTTGCTACTGTTCCTGCCGGAAATTCCTCTGTCTCATCTACTTCCTGAGCAAGAGGCTTTACTTCTGTTTCTGCGAAATCTTTAAATAAAGTCCTCGCCATTTCATGTTTCTTATCTAAAGAAAAATCCATGATTCTTACTCCTCCATTTACTTATTGCACAGGCTGCATTTTCATGCAGCCTGCCATTTATTCTAAAATTTATGTTTATAGACCTCAGACCCTGCATGTTCTTTACACTGCACGATCAGCTGTTATTTACTATAGTCATAGAAGCCTTTGCCGCTCTTCATGCCAAGCTTGCCTGCACGTACCATTTTCTTTAATAATGTATGCGGACGGTATTTTGGATCGCCTGTCTCATCATATAATACATTCATAATTGCAAGGCAGATATCCAGACCAATCAGATCTCCCAGTGCAAGAGGTCCCATTGGATGATTTGCGCCGAGCTTCATAGCTGTATCAATGCCTTCTACAGAAGCTACACCGTCTGCATAAATGCCGACTGCTTCATTGATCATCGGGATCAGTATTCTGTTTACAACAAATCCTGGAGCTTCTTTTACTTCTACCGGTGTCTTGCCGATTGCTTTGGAAATCTCTACGATTTTATCTCTCATTTCATCCGGTGTATTTTCACCCTGGATAACTTCGATCAATTTCATAACTGGAGCTGGATTAAAGAAATGCATTCCGATAACCGGACGGTCAAGGCCTGCTGCAATTTCTGTAACGGACAGAGAAGATGTATTTGTAGCAAACATGCAGTCTGCTTTTACGATATCCTGTAATTCTTTGAATGTCTGTTTCTTAACATCCATAACCTCAAGAGCTGCTTCAACAATCAGGTCACAGTCTGTACAGATATCTTTTACGCCTGTAGTGATCTTTGCAAGAATCTGATCTGCAGCTGCCTGATCCATCTTGCCTTTTGCTACTCTTTTCTCAAATCCTTTTGCAATCTTGTTTTTGCCATTTGCTGCAAACTCTTCATTGATATCACATAAGCATACTTCATATCCTTCTGTCTGTGCAAATGCCTGTGCAATTCCAGAACCCATCGTTCCTGCACCGATAACTCCTACTTTCATTGTAGTTCCTCCTTAAATATTTATACTTCTATGTTCAATTGCGTTTACCCGAGAGCCAGTACGGCTGCCCGGGTAATATATAATCATAACAATCCAATGCCTGAAAGAACTGTTACACTTAATTACATAATTATGTCTTAGTCTCTTTCTACAATTGTAGAGCAGCCCATGCCGCCGCCGATACAAAGTGTAGCGAGTCCTCTCTTAGCATCTCTCTTCTGCATTTCATGTAACAATGTAACAAGAATACGGCATCCTGAAGCTCCAACCGGATGTCCGAGTGCGATTGCGCCGCCGTTTACATTTACTTTGTCCATGTTGAATCCCAGATCTTTTGCAACTGCAACAGACTGTGCAGCGAATGCTTCATTTGCCTCGATTAAGTCCATATCATCAATGCTTAATCCTGTCTTAGCCAGTACTTTCTTTGTAGAAGCAACCGGGCCGACACCCATGATTTCAGGCTCTACGCCGCCAAGTGCACCTGCTACCCATGTAGCCATCGGAGTTACGCCGAGCTCTTTTGCTTTTTCTTCGCTCATAACTACGATTGCAGCAGCACCGTCATTGATACCAGAAGCGTTTCCTGCTGTTACAAGTCCGCCCTGTTTGCCAGAGCAGCATTTTAAGTTTGCAAGGCTTTCTGCTGTTGTGCCGGCACGAGGTCCTTCATCTTTCTTGAATTCTACGATGTCTCTCTTAACCTTAACCGGTACCGGAACGATCTCGTCATCAAACTTGCCTTCAGCGATTGCCTTTTCACATTTCTGCTGGCTGTTTGCTGAGAATGCATCTAATTCTTCTCTTGTAAGACCGTATTTATCACATACATTTTCTGCTGTAATCATCATGTGATAGCTGTTGAATGCATCTGTCAGTGCATCATTTACCATTGTATCCACTATTGTCGCATTGTTCATGCGGTAACCAAAACGAGCTTTCGTCATAGCATATGGAGCCATGGACATATTCTCCATACCACCTGCAACAACGATGTCTGCCTGTCCAGCTAAGATCTGGGCTGCTGCCTCATTGACACATTTTAAACCAGAACCGCATACTACGTTCAATGTAACTGCTGGAACTTCAATTGGTAAGCCTGCCTTAATAGAAGCCTGACGTGCTACGTTCTGTCCCTGAGCTGCCTGAATTACACATCCCATTAATACTTCATCCACCTGCTCCGGCTTAACGCCTGCCCTGTTCAATGCTTCTTTAATTACGATTGCACCTAAATCTGCTGCCGGGGTGTTGCTTAATGCCCCGCCCATTTTACCAATTGCGGTACGACATGCGCCTGCTAAAACTACTTTGTTTGCCATTTTCTCGTCTCCTTTACAAAACTGTAGTGAAATGATGTTAAAAGTTTAACAATCTTCTCAAAAAATAAATGTCTTAAATACATAAGACTCAACTGTTAGTTCAAGAATACCACAAAAGGCACTTTTTGGCAAGTAAAAAGTCGCACAAGTTCATAAAAATATTTCGTGCATCTGTAACATTTTATATATTTTTAATAAATTTCCGATATGCATCTGTAAACACGCTCTGCCCCTAAAAATCCCGCTGATGATATGGACAAAAAGGGCTGTCGCACTAAGCAAAACATATACAAGATATAGTATAGGAGAATGATTTATACCAGCTATATCTTGTATCATTTTTCTTAGTGCGACAGCCCCTTCAATCATTTTCATGTCACTTTCATAAAAGCTTCATAATATTTATGTATCATTAATAAAATACATGATCTCCAATCACAATTCCATCTATGGCACCTGTATCAACCCTGAAATACAGGCATGTCACATTGCGTTTGCCATTCAGCACTTCCTGCGCAACCGACCGGCACTGGCTGCCGAGCCCTGCGGCAAGCGCACCTGCAAAACGCCCGCTGGCCACCGGCGAAAACTGGCCGCTCTGGTAAATCACGCCGCTTATGCTGTTTGGAAAGCTGCTGCTGGCAACACGGTTCATAACTACACTTCCTACTGCGAGCTGTCCTTCGTATGGCTGATTGCCAGCCTCGCAATAGATAATTGTCGCCAGCAGCTCCAGATCACTTGTACCTGATGAAGAAGCACTGCTGTCATACCACACACCAGAGCTGTTTGTATCTGCAGCCCTGCTCTGCTGAGCCTGACGCCTCTGTTCCTGCTGTTCACGCTCCTGTTCCCTGCGCCTGCGCTCCAGCTCTTCTTTCTGCCTGCGGATCTCTTCCTCACGCTTTAAGTCCTCCTCCGCTTTGCGCCGCTCCAGCTCTTTTTCATATTCTTTCTGCTGCGCCAGCTCCTGCTCATACTGCTGCCGCAAAATCTGAGAGCTTTGTATCTGTGCGATTTTATCACTCAGCCTGCTCTTTAATTCTGCTACTGCCGCGTCGATCTGGGCAATGTTTTGTGTCTGCTCTTCTTCCAGCGCCTCTAATTCTTCTTTATCTGAGATGAGTGTTTCCTTTGCTTTTTTGATTTTTCTTGTAATCGCTTTGTACTCATCCAGCTTTTCTCTGTCATAAGCCATAACGGACTGAAAATAATTTGCCCTGCGCAGCGCCTCAGGCAGCGAGCCTGCCTCCAGCACATAGCTTAATAAATCATCCATGCTGTTTTCATACATAAACTTTATGCGCTGCTTCATCTGCTCATACTGCTCTTTGCTGTCTTTGCGGGACTGTTTCAGCTCCTTCTGCGTTCTGGCTATTTCTTCTCTCGTATTTTTTATAGCTGCCCTTGTCTCATCCAGCTGCGCCGACAGCCGGCTGATCTTTTCCTGCTCACTGGATATATCCTGCTCCAGCACCTTCTGTTCCCTCTGGTAAGCGCTGATATTCTGGTCTGACGATTCCAGTTCACGCTCCAGTTCGTTAATTTTTCTCCCCGTGCTGTCTATCTGGTCTTGTATCGCACCAGCCCATGCCTGACCGCAGCACACTATACACAGGCACAAGATTACCAACAGCCGAAAAATGTTCTTCTTTTGAATCATGGCGGCATTGCTCCTCCTTACGCCATCGCGGCACCAGGAAAAGAGCCGCTGTAAAAAAATGGAAAATGTTACATTCAGAATTATACCATAACTATACTCAGAAAGTACATAGATTTTTAATGAAATTTTAAAATATTTGTAACAAGCATCCATAGTTTCATCAAACTGAAACTTGTTTTTTTTTGCGTCATATGTTATCATTATAATTAATTATAAGTTCCATACAGCTGACATATTTGGAGAATTGGAGAAAATGAGATTTCGGAAATTAAATTTTACTTTCAGGAGGTAATTATGCTATTTATAGAATCGCAGGATATTAAACCGGGCATGCGCCTTGCCAAACCCGTATTTAACAGAAATGGCGTGTTACTGTTCGACCGGAACACAAAACTGACTATTCAGAATATCGTAAACCTGAATAACTTCGGTCTGATCGGTATTTTTATTCTTGAACCTGCAGAGCCGCTCCCGCCTATTTCAAAAGAAGAACTGGAATTCGAACAGCTGCAGACTTTTTATATGTTCCGCCTGCGCGATAATCTGGTCAATATCAGCAAAGGGAAAATGCCGACGGATCTGGCCGCCCTTGCCAAAGATGTCGTACAGCATTTTGGTACTCTGGATCATAAAGTGCACTTTACACAAAATATAAGAAGCAACACGGACTTTGTATACAAACATTCAGTCGGTGTTTCGATTATCGCAGCCATGATCGGACACGCTATGGGGCTGCGCGAAAGCACTATGCTGTCTGTTGTTACCGCTGCCTTTTTATATGATTTCGGTTATCTGTACGTACCTGCCGAAATTATGAAAAAAGGCGAAGACATTACTGACCTTGAAAGCTCTACGATCTCAAAATACCGTGAAAAGGCCTTTGCGCTCCTTCATGCAGATACAAATCCATACAGTCTCCCGCCAGACTCACTGGCTATGGTGACACAGATGATCCGGGCAGGAAAATCTGAGGACGGCAGCATTGACCGCAGCAAATGGCTTACCGGCACAAACATTCTGACCGTTGCGGATAAATTTGACCGCATGACCGCAATGAGCCTCAGCCGCAAGCCAAATTCCGAGATCACAGCGATCCGCTACCTGATCGACCACCCGGAATCTTATTCCGAAAATGTGGTATCCGCACTTGCAAACTGCATCCACATTATGCCTGTCGGCTGCTGCGTAGATCTGACAAACGGCGATAAGGGACTTGTATTAGAAGAAAATCTAAAAGATTTTAACCATCCGGTAGTATTGAGCTTTTCTAAAAACGAGATTTTTGACCTGAGCGACCCAAAAGTACGCAGCAGGATACAGATTGCCGACGTAATGCATACTATGGACAATCGTGTAAAAATGGATGACGAAACATTAAAACAGTTCTCCAGCGATGAAAACAGCTCGAAAATGGTACGTAAGTACGAGTTTAAAAAACTGCGCATAGCAGAACGCATGAAAAAAGATGCGTAAACACTGCATAAATATTTCATAAATAAAAGCGCATAAAGACATATGCAACAATAGAAAGCACGCTGCGCGAACTTTCTATTGTCATGAATCAAAAATCCAGCCCCGCCTTTGCAGCGGGCTGGATTTTTTTACTAATTTATATTTTCGCAATGTCAATCATCGTCATCTCTTTATGCGCCGTTTCAAGGCTGAGTGCCAGCGCCTTTGCCGTATCCATGGCTGTAATGCAGTTTACCCCCGTCTCGATCGCCACGCGCCGGATCAGGAAACCATCCCTGCCCTTATCCCTGCCCTGCGTCGGCGTATCAATCACAAGATCGATCTTATGCCCCAGAAGCAGGTCCATAATCGTCGGAGACTCCTGATGTATATTTTTTACACGCAGTGCATGTACACCGCGCTCCTGCAAGTACTTTGCCGTACTCCTTGTCGCATAAATCCTGTATCCCATTGCCTCAAAGCGTCTGGCTACTTCTACCGCCTCCGGCTTGTCCGCATCTTTGACTGTGATAATCATCTGCTTATGCTTTGGCAGGATAACGCCCGCACCAAGAAATGCTTTATACAAAGCCTCGTCAAATGTCTTTGCTATGCCCAGACACTCTCCGGTCGATTTCATTTCCGGCCCCAGGCTGATCTCTGCGCCGCGTATCTTTTCAAATGAAAAGACAGGCATTTTAATCGCAAAATAATCTGCCGCAGGCTGCAGGCCCGGCTCATAGCCCAGATCTTTGATTTTCTTTCCTATTATAACCTCTGTCGCAAGGTCTACAATCGGTATTCCGGTCACTTTGCTGATATACGGCACTGTCCTGGACGAACGCGGATTCACCTCTATGACATATACCTCTTCATCCACCGCAATAAACTGAATATTGATCAGTCCGCGGACATGGAGCGCCTTTGCAAGCCTTCTGGAATATTCCGCGATACGGTCACGTACAGCCTGGCTAATTGTCGGAGCCGGATAGACCGAAATCGAATCACCGGAATGCACCCCGGTGCGCTCGATATGCTCCATAATACCCGGAATCAAAATATCCGTGCCGTCACAGACCGCATCCACCTCCAGCTCCTTGCCCATCAGGTACTTGTCTACCAGAATCGGATGCTCCTGCGAATAGCGGTTTATGATCGCCATAAACTCTTCGATCTCTGCATCTGTATAGGCGATCTGCATGCCCTGCCCGCCCAGTACATACGACGGACGCACCAGTACCGGATATCCCAGCCGGTCTGCCACCTGCTTTGCCTCCTGTGCGGTAAATACGGTTCCGCCTGCTGCACGCGGTATCTGCGTTTCCTGTAAAATGCGGTCAAACAGCTCACGGTCTTCCGCTGCATCCACATCCTCTGCTGCCGTGCCCAGAATCGGCACGCCCATTTCCATCAGGCTCTGCGTCAGCTTGATCGCCGTCTGTCCGCCAAACTGTACAACAGCTCCGTCCGGTTTTTCTACATTTACAATATTTTCTACATCCTCCGGCGTCAGCGGTTCAAAATACAGCTTGTCTGCTATATCAAAATCCGTGCTGACCGTCTCTGGATTATTGTTGATAATAATTGTCTCATAGCCTGCCCTGGCAAATGCCCAAGTCGCATGTACCGAACAGTAGTCAAACTCAATCCCCTGCCCGATACGGATCGGCCCGGAGCCGAGCACCAGCACCTTCTTGCGGTCTTTTGTATGCAGTGCCTCATCCTCGCTGCCAAATACCGAATAATAATACGGCGTCGCGGCTTCAAACTCAGCCGCACAGGTATCTACCATTTTAAATGCCGCAGTAATTCCGTTTTCGTAACGCATGGAACGGATTTCCTGCTCGCTCCTGCCTGTCAGGGCCGCTATGACATGATCCGGGAACTCTATGCGCTTTGCCTCTTTTAACAGCTCTACAGTCAGCTCTTTCTTTTTCAGCCGCTGTTCCATTTCTACTAAAATAGCTATTTTATCTATAAACCATTCATCGATCATAGTGATCTCATGAATCGCCTTATAATTTATGCCTTTGCGCAGCGCTTCGGCAATTATAAAAATCCGCTGGTCGTCTACGGTCTTTAACCGTTCAAGCAGCTCCTTTTCAGACAGCGCGCTGAAATCATATGACATCAGGCTGTCTACATGCTGCTCTAACGAACGAAGCGCCTTCATCAATGCGCCTTCGAAATTATCGCAGATACTCATTACCTCACCGGTCGCTTTCATCTGCGTCGTCAGCGTACGTTTGGCAGTAATAAACTTATCAAACGGAAGTCTCGGCAGCTTTACAACACAGTAATCCAGCATCGGCTCAAAGCTGGCATACGTCTTATCTGTAATCGCATTTTTTATTTCATCCAATGTATACCCTACTGCAATTTTTGCTGCCACTTTTGCAATCGGATACCCGGTCGCCTTAGAAGCCAGCGCGGACGAACGGCTTACACGCGGATTTACCTCTATAACACAGTATTCAAAAGAATCCGGCTTTAACGCATACTGGACGTTGCATCCGCCCGTAATGTTTAATTCTGATATAATATTCAGTGCTGAAGTGCGCAGCATCTGGTATTCCTTATCCCCCAGCGTCTGTGAAGGCGCTACGACAATAGAATCGCCTGTATGCACGCCGACCGGATCAATATTTTCCATATTACATACTGTAATGCAGTTGCCTGCTGCATCCCGCATTACCTCGTACTCGATTTCCTTCCAGCCAGCGATACAGCGCTCTACCAATACCTGGCCGACACGGGAGAGGCGCAGGCCGTTTTTCAAAATGTCCACCAGCTCCTGCTCGTTATGCGCTATGCCGCCGCCGCTGCCGCCCAGCGTGTATGCAGGCCGCAGGACAACCGGATAGCCGATCGTATTCGTAAAGTCAATGCCGCTTCGCACATCCTCTACGACCATGGACGGCGCAACCGGCTCTCCGATTTTTTCCATCGTCTCTTTAAATTCCAGACGGTCTTCCGCTTTTTTAATCGTCTGTGCCGTCGTACCGATCAGCCTTACGCCGTTTTCCTCTAAAAATCCTGACTCAGCCAGCTCCATGCCCAGATTCAGCCCTGCCTGTCCGCCCAGTGTCGGCAGCACGCTGTCCGGCTTTTCCAGCAGTATGATCTTTTTTAAGACATCCACCGTCAGCGGCTCGATATAGACCTGATCAGCGATATTTTTGTCAGTCATAATCGTAGCGGGATTTGAATTGACAAGGCATACTTCCAAGCCTTCTTCTTTCAGGGAACGGCATGCCTGTGTTCCGGCATAATCAAATTCTGCTGCCTGTCCGATCACAATCGGCCCGGAGCCGATGACTAATACTTTTTTAATATCCTTGATTAAAGGCATGTTCTGTCCCCTCCCATCATTGCTAAAAATCGATCAAATAAATATGCGCTGTCCCCAGGCCCCGGACATGCTTCCGGATGAAACTGTACGGTAAATATATTTTTCCCGGTATATTTCAGCCCCTCATTTGTGCCGTCATTGACATTGATAAACGCAGGAACTGCACGGTCTGCACCCAGATTATCCGTATCTACGACATATCCGTGGTTCTGCGAAGAAATATATACCCGCCCGGTTTCTAAATCCTTGACCGGATGATTGCCGCCCCGGTGTCCATATTTTAGCTTGTGTGTATCCGCGCCTGCTGCAAGCGCCATCAGCTGATGCCCCAGACAGATCGCAAAAATCGGCACATCCGAGTCATACAGCTTTTTTATTTCCTTTATAATAGATGTGCAGCTCTTTGGATCTCCCGGGCCATTAGACAGCATAATTCCATCCGGCCGGCCTGCTAAAATCTCCTCGGCTGACGTATACGCCGGATATATAGTAACCTCGCATCCACGCTCATGCAGCGAACGCGCAATATTTTCTTTGGCTCCCAGATCTAACAGCGCGACTTTACAGCCTTTTCCTTCTAATACTTTTTTCTCCTTACAAGTCACCCGTTCTACCACATCGCCTACCGTATATGCTTTTAGCCTCGGTATGATTTCATCCAGACTGTAATTCTCATTGGTCGTAATCATGCCGTTCATTGTGCCCTTTTCACGCAGAAGCTTTGTCAATGCGCGTGTGTCAATGCCTGCAATTCCTGGTATATCATGTTTTTCTAAAAAATTCTGAATTGTTCCCTCACAGCGGAAATTGCTCGGCATTCTGGACAGCTCCCTGACAATATAGCCGTCCGGCCATGGCCTTGCAGATTCCATGTCATTAAAACAGATTCCATAGTTTCCGATTAAAGGATACGTCATGACTACTGCCTGTCCGGCATAGGAAGGATCGGTCAGCACTTCCAGATAGCCGGTCATGGAAGTATTAAATACAATTTCACTGATGACTTCTCTTTCAGAACCAATGCTGGTTCCTTCAAATACGCGTCCATCTTCAAGTATTAGAAAAGCTTTCATAATTGTTTTGTCCCTTTCTCCGTGGCAAAAAAAAAGAGAGAATTCTCTTTTTTTGATGTCCCAGCGGCTCTCAATCCAGCATAAATCAAAATCGTAGCTTCACTTCTGATTCCTAAATTGTAAAGAGTGTATCATATCAAAGGGATTTTTTCAACCTTTTTCCGATTGGCTTTCTGAAAGATTTAAAATTTGCGCAGGGAGTCTGTCCCGTCGTCCACCGTATTTTCGATTGACTTTATTATAACATCATAACTATATCCCTCGTTTACCTTTACTGTCACACGGTCATTGACCTTATGTCCTAAAACGGCCTTTCCAATCGGTGAATCAATGCTGATCATGCCTTTCAGCGAATTTCCGCGTACCGTCGTAACAAGCTTAAATGTTTCCGTCTCATCGTCTTCTTCAAAGTAAACCGTTACTGTATTATCCAGACCTACCTCGTCTGCATTTGAATTGTCTTCCACAATCTGCGCCGTTTTAATCATCCGTTCCAGATAGCGTATGCGGCTTTCATTCTGGTTTTTGTCCTTTTTCGCCGCATGGTATTCAAAATTTTCGCTCAAATCCCCATGTGCCCGGGCCTCTTTCACAGCCTCCAGCGCCTGCCTGCGTACTACGAGCTTGCGGTATTCAATTTCTTCTTCCATGCGCTCTATATCTTTTTTTGTCATTTTATCATGCATTTTTTCTCCTCCCAGACATGCGGCTGCAAAACCGCGGTATCTCCACAAACCACAGCCATATAATTATATTTATTTTTAATAAAAATCATTTTCTTTATCTATTTCTACAACTTTGCAATAACCCCGCAGCCTGCCGCAGTCTCTCCGTAATCAAAATACGAAAAGCCTGCCGACCGGCTGCAGGGCCTGAATCTGCATTTCTCCGGCAGTCAGATCACTGAATATCCCGCCGAAATTTGTTACTGCAGCTGAGAAACAGCTGCCGGAATTCTGTTTTTCTGTATTACTGTATTCCTGTCACTTTGTAATCCTGATCCTCCACAGCTTTGCGCAGCACTTCATCAGCAGTCTCTGCATTCAGCTTTACGACTGCGGTACCTGCCTCGTGGCTGACAACCGCTTCTTCTACCTGCTCAAGCGCCTCCAGGCATTTCTTCACCCTTGCCTCGCAGTGAGCACACATCATTCCTTCGATTTTCATTGTCTTTTCCATTGATTTTTCCTCCTTTTTTTCTGACAATAATGGATCATTTGATTTATAAATGCCCACAGGCTCTTTGCCTGCGGCATATGCACTTAATTTATGCTTTTTCGGCCTATCCCTGCCGGCCTCATGGATAGACACCAGATTCAGCCGCAGTGCATTTGTCACTACGCAGAAGCTAGACAGGCTCATGGCTGCCGCACCAAACATAGGATTCAGCTGCCAGCCGAAAAGCGGAATCCAGACACCTGCCGCCAGCGGAATGCCGATTACGTTATATATAAATGCCCAGAACAGATTTTCATGAATATTTCGCAGTGTAAAGCGGCTCAGGCGGATCGCTGCCGGAACATCGCTCAGCCTGCTCTTCATCAATACCACATCCGCAGCATCAATGGCAATATCTGTCCCTGCTCCAATCGCGATCCCAATATCTGCCCTTGTCAGTGCCGGAGCATCATTGATTCCGTCGCCGACCATTGCCGTCCTGCCCTGCTGCTTCAAGGACCGGATCACACTCTCCTTGCCGTCAGGCAGCACGCCTGCAATGACCTCATCTACACCTGCCTGCGCGCCGATTGCCTTTGCCGTGCGCTCATTATCGCCTGTCAGCATTACGACGCGGATTCCCATATGCTGCAGCTGCTGCACTGCCTGCGGGCTGTCTTCTTTTATAACATCTGCTACCGCAATAATGCCTGCCATTTTTCCGTCCTGCGCAAAAAACAGCGGCGTCTTGCCCTGCTCCGAAAGCTGTTCGGAAACCTTTAAAAGATCCTCCGGCACTTCTGCTTTTGTACTGATAAACCGGCCGTTGCCTCCGGCAAGCTCCCTGCCCTTATATATACAGGTCAGCCCGTTTCCCGGCAGCGCCATAAAATCCTTGACCGCCTCGGGCTCCTTCGGACTGCCGATCCCTTTTTCGGCAGCATATTCTATAACCGCCCGTGCCAGCGGATGCTCGCTGCGCTGCTCTAAGACATCTGCAAGCCCAAGCAGCTCTTCTTCCGACATACCCCAGACGGGTATCAAGTCCGTGACCTTCGGGGTTCCGTTTGTAATCGTTCCTGTTTTATCTAATGCCACAATTTCGATCTTCCCTGTTTCTTCCAGAGAAACCGCCGTCTTAAACATAATGCCGCTTTTGGCTCCCACCCCGTTGCCTACCATAATCGCAACCGGAGTTGCCAGTCCAAGCGCACATGGACAGCTGATGACCAGCACCGATATGCCGCGTGCCAGCGCAAACCCGACACTTTCACCTGCGATAAGCCACACCAGAATTGTCACCACGGCAATCGAAATAACCGCCGGAACAAACACGCCGGATACGCGGTCAGCTACTTTTGCAATCGGTGCTTTTGTAGCTGCTGCCTCGCTGACCATACGGATAATCTGAGACAGGGTCGTATCCTCCCCGACTCTGGTTGCCTCGCATTTTAAAAATCCAGACTGATTGACAGAGGCAGCTGAAACTGCGTCCCCCGGTGCTTTATCTACAGGAATGCTTTCTCCGGTAAGCGCGGCTTCATTTACCGCACTGCTGCCCTCCAATACGATACCGTCCACGGGTATATTCTCTCCCGGACGCACGACAAATATTTCGCCCTTTTTCACCTGCTCGATCGACACCTGAAGCTGCGTGCCGTCCCGGATCACGGTTGCCGTCTTAGGTGCCAGCTTCATCAGCCCCTTTAATGCATCGGTCGTCTTTCCTTTTGAACGTGCCTCCAGCATCTTGCCGACCGTAATCAGTGTCAGGATCATGGCTGCAGACTCAAAATAAAACTCATGCATATAAGCCATAACCCCGTCCATATCCCCGCGCATCTGCGCCTCGGTCATCGCAAACAGCGCATATGTGCTGTATACAAACGCTGCCGTAGAACCAAGCGCGACCAATGTATCCATATTTGGCGCTTTATGCCACAGGCTCTTATACCCGCTTATAAAAAACTTCTGGTTTACGACCATTATAATAACAGTCAAAAGAAGCTGCAGCAGGCCCGCCGCCACATGATTTTTGCCCAAAAATGCAGGCAGGGGCCATCCCCACATCATATGTCCCATAGAAACATACATTAAAACAAGCAGGAATCCCAGCGAAGCATACAGACGCTGCTTTAATACCGGCGTCTCATGATCAGCCAGTGCCTCCTCCGCCGCAGACAGCGGACGCGCACCTTCCTGCCCTGCTTTCTGCGAAGCTCCATAGCCGGCTTCTTCTACCGCCTTTATAACGGCTCCCGCATCCGCCGTGCCTTCTACACCCATCGAATTTGTCAAAAGGCTGACCGAACACGACGCTACTCCCGGCACCTTTGACACTGCTTTCTCCACGCGTGCGCTGCATGCAGCGCAGCTCATGCCGGTTACTGTATATTGTTCCATATAAACACCTCCCTGCTTATTCTTATTTCTTTTCTTCTTACTTTTTCTTTTCCTCTTACTTTTTTCCTCTTATTTCTCTTCTCCTTATTTTTTCTTCTTACTTTTCTTTTTATGTTATCTTACTTTCATTTTATTTCATCAATTTCTGCAGCACGGCCAGCAGCTCATCCACAGTTTCCTCCTTTCCGTCTAAAATATCCCTTGTCACGCATGTCTTGATGTGATCTGCAAGCAGCTCTTTGTTAAAACTGTTGAGAGCTGCATTAACAGCTGCTACCTGTATTAAAATATCTGTACAATATGCATCCTTTTCTACCATTTTACGGATTCCCCGTACCTGTCCCTCAATACGGTTTAAGCGATGAATCAGGCTTTTATATTCCTGCTGTGTGCGTTCCTTGATTTTATGCGTGCAGCAGCAGCCCTCCTGGCTTATGATCTGATCCGTATTTTTCTCTGTCTGGGACATGCTCTTTTCCTCATCCGTATATTCTTCCATCTTATCCCCTCCCTGAGCACGTACTTTTTTTGAGTTCTTGTATGCCTTCCTGCGGCATGGCACTTTGTTTCCTTATGTCTCTGTGTGCCATTCGCTTCTTAATTTATTATTTTTTTATTTTATTCTAAAGCACGTCTTAAATCTGCTTTCTTTGGTCTGCACTCCTCCATTCAGTCTTCTTAGACTGCTGTTATCCAAAATAGCCCGGATCATTCAACCCTATGTTTGACGGCCTGCTGCTATTATATACCCCCTATGGGTATAATGCAAGTAAAAAATATCCCGAATTTAGATTCTAAATCCGGGATAACGCATTACGCTGTATGTTTTCGATTAAAAAACTGATCAATGCTATGTTTGATTTCCGCCGGCTTCAGTGTCTTTAACAGATATCCGGCCGGCTTGAGAGCCAGTATTTTATCGACCCTTTCCTTATCTACCCTTCCGCTCATGAAGATCACAGGTATGTCCGCTATGCTCTCTTCTGAACGAATCATCCCCAGCACCTGGTATCCGTCACAGACTGGCATTTCATAGTCCAGCAGCACAAGATCCGGCCGGTCCAGCGTAAGGCTTCTGATCGCTGAAACTCCAGATTTTGCCAGTGCAACTTCATAATCGCTTCCAAGCAGCTCTTTCATTGCCTGACGGAAAACGTCCGAATCATCTACCACAAGTATTTTCCGTTTCTGGTTCTTCCTGCTCTCCTCACTGCCTTTGAGGTACTTTTTGACTTCTGCCATGGCATTTTCGGTTTTAATCGGTGTTTCGGTGTCCTGATTATTCTGTACCAGATGCGGAGCTACGACGCAGTGTGCAAAGTACCCTTCTCCGGTATCAAATAAAATGCTGAACTGGAGCTTCTGCCGCTCAAATATTCTTTGAAACTGTTCATAGGAAAGCAGATTTTCTTCCTGCACCTCATACATTGCCTCAGTCTGAAAATTTCCCTTTACACAGTCTGCAAACTGCCTGGCTGTATACCTCGTAGCATTCATCAGCATGACATTGAGCTTATCTGAGCTGGCTCCCATAATTTTTCCGACCGTATTAATCAGCAGCCTTTCTTCAAATACAAAGTAAACTTCCATCCGGTCGCCCTTATTACTGCCATAGACAAGACGATAATATATTCCCTTGCCAAACTTTTCCCCGCCATAGCTTTCACTGACAATCCTTGCATTTAAATTAAACAAATCGTAAACCAGCCGGATAATCGTCTGCTTTACCGCGACCTGGTCCTCCTGCGGCATCAGATCCGCCCATTTGCTCATAGCCTTGCCTGTTATTGCCCTGTCTTCCGTCAAAGTATGCCCGATCAGCCAGCCGGCGCACACACCCAGAAAGTGGCTGATTGCATCTTCTGAATAATTCGTCCGGTTTAATTCTTCTTCTAATGCCGGAAGCGTTTTCTGCCTAAAATTGTCGTGCAGACGCCTATGTGTCTCAAACCCTTTGTAATCTATAGATGCCATATAGACTTCTTCTTCCGCAAAATGCTTCATTGCGTGGTCTTTAAAATATTTAACCCCCTCTTGGCAGACCCATTGGCTCTTATCCTCCTGCTCTCGAAACTTCATCAGCCTGTTCATAATACTGAACAGCTTTCGGTGCTCTCTGTCGATTACCTCTACGCCAATATTAAAGCGATCCTGCCATATAAATTGATTACCCATGCTATTCCTCCTTTGCTGCAGCATCACTGCGCATACATTGATTTAAAATATTTATCCCCAAATACTTCTTTTTCCGCCAATTATTATCTGATACATAATAACCGGCGGATCATAAACCAATTAATAACCTTGGTGATCACTTATTCCAGACATCCGCATTATATATTCGATATTTAAGAACTCAGTTCCTGCTTGACAAACACAGAGCTGAAGATTTATTTGTGCAGACGCCACAAGCTCTAAAAAGCGTGATCATTCATCTGTAAAAAAATACCAGACAATCATATCAATTATACCACAAATAAGTTAAAATGTAATATATATTTTAAAAATTTTCGAGAAGTTTATAGCATTTATAACAAATCAATGGCCGGCCGCAGCATCTATTCCGGCAAACTGTGCATGATACAGTTTATAATAAATTCCCTTCTTTTCCATCAGCTCTTTCGGACTTCCCTCTTCCATAATGCCGCCTTTGTCTATGACAAAAATACGGTCTGCATTTTGAATCGTTGACAGCCTGTGCGCAATCACAAAGCTGGTACGGCCGGAGAGCAGCGCTTCGATGCCTTCCTGCACCAGCAGCTCTGTATGCGTATCAATGCTGGAGGTCGCCTCATCCAGGATCAGGATTTTCGGCATGGAGATCATCGTCCGCGCAAATGCGATCAGCTGGCGCTGTCCGATCGAAAGCCCTGCACCGTGCTCTTTCAATTCTGTATCATAGCCATGCTCCATGTCCATAATAAAATCATGCGCGTGGACTGCCTTTGCGGCTGCGATCATCTCATCTTCTGTCGCATCCAGCCTGCCATAAAGTATATTGTCCCTGATCGTGCCATGGAAAATAAAATTATCCTGCGTCATAACACCCATCTGCCTGCGGAAACTCTCCATCGATACTTTTGTCAGGTCATAGCCGTCTACTGATATTACGCCGTCTTCAATATCATAAAAACGGCTGATCAAGTTCACAATTGTCGTCTTCCCTGCCCCGGTCGGGCCTACCAATGCAATCGTCTCCCCCGGCTTTACGCGGAAACTGACATCAGAGAGCACCTTTGTCTCTGCCGGAGTACCCTTATCATAGGTAAAGCTGACGTGTGAAAACTCCACACTTCCACGGATCGGCGGCAGGTCGGATACTCCTTCGCGGTCTACAATATCCGGCTTTGTATCTAATATATCAAAAATCCTTTCCGCAGCTGTCAGGTTGGTTATAAGGCTGTTATAAAAATTGCTCAGGTTCATAATCGGATTCCAGAACATATTAATATAGCTTCCAAACGCCACCAGCATTCCGATTGAAACACGCTCTACGCCGAGCACCCGGATTCCAGCCAGATAAAGCATCATCGCCCCGATTCCCCAGCAGAAATCCACAATCGGCCCGAACAGGTCTCCATACCTGCAGGCATCCTGAAATGCGTCCCTGCAGTCATCTGCCAGCCCTGCAAACGTCTCCTTTGTCTCGCCCTGCGCACTAAAGCTGCGCACTACGCTCATCCCTGCCAGATCCTCATGCACATAGGCACTCAGATTAGACGACTTTTTTCGGTACAGCTGCCAGCGGCTGTGCGTCGCCTTCTGTACCATCCATACGCCCGCGGCCATAAGCGGAATTGTACAAAGCGAGGCCGCCGCCAGCCGGAAGTCCTTTGCCACCATGATTCCCACAACACTTAACACAGTAATAAATTCTGGAATTAAGGTTGTCACCGAATTCACAAACACATCCTTTAACGCATTTACATCGCCGATAATCCTTGCCAGAATCTTTCCTGTCGGACGGCTGTCAAAAAACGAAAACGAAAGCGTCTGGATATGCTCATACAGATCCTGCCGGATTACAAGCAGTATCTTATTGGAAATCACTGACATAATATACATTCTTAATTTAACTAGTATAATGAACACAATATTCATAAGCAGCGCAGCTGCACCAAGCTTTACCAACCCATCCATGTCCGACTCAGCCACGTAGTGGTCGAGCGCTTCTTCAATCAGCAATGGATTTATCAGTGAAATACCGATTGTTACCGCCATAATAAGCAGCACGCCGCAGACAGCACCTTTATAGACAAGCAGATACTTTAACAGCCGCCGCAGTATTTTTTTCCTGCTGGTATGGCTCAGCTGCTCATCATCCCGATATGAATTAACCGCCATATTCTCTCCTTTCCTGATTCTAAGCCCGCCTCCTCATCTGCCGGCTTTTTCTCATCATAAAATTTCCTATAAACTCTGATCCAGATATGCACCATACTGCGACCGAAACGTCTCATAATACAATCCGCGCTTCTCCAGCAGCTCCTTATGCGTGCCGCGCTCTGCAATCGAGCCGTTTTCCAGATATATGATCTCATCTGCATGGCAGACCGCGGAGATACGGTGGGCAATAATTATTTTCGTCGTATTTGAAAGCCCATACAGCATCTTTTGAATTTCCTGCTCCGTCTCCATATCCAGTGCTGACGTAGAATCGTCCATAACGAGAATGGGACTGCGTTTGGACAGCGCCCTGGCTATGCTGATCCGCTGCTTCTGTCCGCCGGAAAGTCCTACCCCGCGCTCGCCAATGACTGTCTGGTATTTGTCATCCATACGCTCGATAAACCCGCTCGCCTGCGCACATTCCGCTGCACGGCGCACCTCTTTCATCGCCAGCTCCCTGCGCCTTCCCATCTTTATGTTTTCCTCAATCGTATCCGAAAATAAAAACACATCCTGTAAAACTACATTTATGCTGCTGCGGAGCTGATGCTGTGTCAGATTCCGTACATCTACACCATCCAAATACACCGCCCCCTGTTCCACGTCATAAAAACGCTGCAGCAGATAGATCAGTGACGACTTTCCAGAGCCGGTCGCTCCCATAATGCCGAGCGTCCTGCCCGGTGCTATTTTAAAATCAATATTATGTAAGATCTGCTTTCCATCCATCGAAAACGAAACATGTGAAAATGCCACCTCGCCCCTTACCTGTTCTAAATGCACCGCGTCTTCAGGGTCTGTAATCTCCGCTGTCTCATCAAAGATCGCTTTGATTTTTTTATAAGAAGCCGCTGCCGCCGACAGGTCGTTGGTCAGCCAGCCCATCATTTCCATCGGCCATGTACAGTTACGGCTGTATTCGATAAACGCTACCAATGCTCCCATCGTCATACTCTTTTCCATAACAAGCATTCCGCCAAGCACGGCTACGCACACAGGCAGTGCCTTTCCGGCAAACTGAAACAACGGATAATAGCGCACCATTATTTTAGACTGTGTGATATTCAGCTCGTAATACCGCTCGTTATGCGACAAAAATTTTGATATCTCATACCGCTCTCTTGCAAATGCCTTTACTGTCCTGACCCCTGCCAGATTTTCCTCCGCCACTGTCGTCAGTACCGCATTTTCCTCACTGATCTCGTCATATACCTTATCCAACCTGCGTTCCAGCACAATCGCCGTAATGCCGCAGATCATCATGGCAGCCAGCGGCAGCAGTGCCAACTTCCAGCTCAGCGTAAACATGCAGTACAGTACAAGCGCTACGTGTATGACAATCTCAATCACGAGCATTCCTACAAATCCCAGTGAATTCCATATTCTATCTATATCGTCTTTTACCCTGGCCATCAGCTCACCGGTATTGGCTTGGTCAAAATACCGCGCCGACAGCGTCTGGATATGGTCAAACAGATCTTTGCGGATCTGGGAGCCGATCTTTGAGGCCAGCATATCAAAAATGTATTCTTTTAAATATCCAAATATACACCGTCCCACGCCGACAACAGCTATGCCGATTAACAGATTCGTCAGCAGCTCCATTCTGCTCCCGATGATTACGTCGTCTACGATACGCTGTGTGATCTTTGGATAAAGCATGTCTAGTACAATCGCGCCGACCATACAAAAGATGGCAAATAAATATCCATACCAATTACTCTTAATATAAATATGTAATTTTTTCACAGATCCTGCCTCCTTTACGAAAAAAAGCGGCGACATGCCCGCTCTTTTTTTGATAATTTCTGCCTATTTTTTCCTAAAAATAATGAAAGCGGAGCAGCATCCTCCGCTAGTTGACATATTCTGCCTGCATTCTTCCATTGAAAAAGAGTCAGAATGTGTTCACTATACCACAAATAATTTACCTAGTCAATGACTGTTTTTTAAATTGTCAACACGTTTGCCTCCTGATACAGATGTACGAAAACAGAATGGTAATATTCCTATACAATACTACCATTCTGCTTCTATGCCAAACACATATGAAAAATCCGAAACTGTCCCTCACCGGAATGTAATGCGGATAACAGGACTTGAACCTGCACGGTCTCCCACCAGAACCTAAATCTGGCGCGTCTGCCAATTCCGCCATATCCGCTCTGCATGAATGATTATACCCGATATCGCAGTAAATGGCAAGTTATTTTTTATTTATATCTGATTTTTATATTTGTTTTTCTGCCTTATCGTTCATGCAGAGCAGCTTATAGATTAAATGTTCAAAAACATATGAAAATGAGGAAAATATTTTAAAATCGCCCGCCCGATGATCTTATCCTTGTGTACATAGGTGTAAGCCTGTGCCTTTTCCTCATCCGTCTCCACACCTTCGTCGATTGCACACTGTGCCCAGTACCTGCTGTCTTCTGAAATATTGCGGTTATCTCCCAGCATAAAATAACAGTCCTTAGGCACTTCAAAATAAAAATCGTCATTTCCAACTACCCATTCATCAGGCAGATAATCTTCCTTGATCGGTTCTGACGAACCATCGATATAGATCTTTGAATCCTTAATCTCAACTGTCTCGCCCGGCAGCCCGATGACCCGCTTAATATAGATCGTCTCTTCATCCACCGGATATTTGAACATGACCACATCATACCGCTCCGGCCCGTGAAACAGATAAGACAGGCGGCATCCAAAAATCCTGTCATCCTCTTTCAGCAGGCTCTCCATTGACTCAGACGGTATCTCGGCATTGATCAGCACATACCTGCTGACCAGGACTGCTGCCGCACAGGCAATTATAATTGTCCATATATAACTCAGAATCTCCCGCTTCGTATCATGCTTCTTTTCCTCTTCCATATCTGCAACGCTCTCCATTCTCTGCCGATTTACAGCAATTCATCGATTTTTTACAATCTATTTCTATCTTTTTACAGCCGATCCGATCTTTTTACAATCGAATCATATCAGCATTCTTACAAATCCGCTGTTTCTGCTTCTTTAACTATGCCGCAATTTTTTGCATAACGGCACATGCTTTTAATAAGACAGCAGTGACTTAAAATGCGGATAATATTTAAAAACAGCACGTCCCAGTATCTGGTCAGAATCTACGTATGTGTATTTCTCCGCTTCCTGCTCGTTATCCGCAAGACCTTCCTTTAGTGCTTTTGCCGACCAGAACCTGGCATCCAGTGAAATATTGCGGTTATCTCCCAGCACAAGGTAGCTGTCCAAAGGCACTTCAAATACATAGCCGTCATTGTCTTCATCCCATTCTTCCGGGAGATACGGCTCATCCAGCGGCGTGTCCGAATCATCTATATAGATTTTGCCTTCGCGGATTTCCACCTTCTCGCCCGGCAGTCCGATAATGCGCTTGATAAAATTCTGCGATTCATCCACCGGATAGCGGAAAATTACTACGTCAAACCTGTCCGGGTCGCCAAACGTATATGCCAGCCGGAATCCAAACAGCCTGTCACCGGGTTCTATAATATTCTGCATTGATTCAGACGGCACTTCTGCATTGATCAGCACAAAGTGTACTACAAACTGTGCTAATATAAAAGCGGCGACAAAAATCTCTACTATGCTTAACAGTTCCCGCAGCAGGGAAACTTTCTGCTTCTTTGTACCCTCTTCCTGACCCTCCGGTGCCTGTTCATCAGCCGGTTCCGTTTCTTCCGTCATTTCTTCATATTCTTTATTCAAATATTCTTTTTCTTCCATTTCTTCCATCCTATACCCCTATGCCTCGTTCTTTTTATGCATAGAATTGTGCACAAAAGCTTTTCACATTGTTTTAATATCCGTTCTTTCGAACCTGTTATAATTTATCCTGCCATGATCAAATCTTCATGATTAAGTCTCCTTTAATCTATTCCGATTAGATTGTCTTATTCTGACCTGTTTTCTTTTGATCATGCCGGATCAAAATCCGCACAGCACCGACCACCGCCTTAACAGCTGCCCCGCTGTCCAGACACTGCGGATCATCCAGTCCCATTTCCCGCCTTGTCTGATTTGCAAATACTGTGAGCAGGCTGCCGACACGTACTTTTCGGACTGCACCTGCTATAAAAAGCGCCGCCGTTTCCATCTCGCTGCACAAAGCCCCGCACCTTATATAAGCCTCCCACTTTTGTTTTAATCCGCAGCCGACCGGCATAGAATCCGGGTCATGCTGCCCATAAAAACTGTCCTTGCTCTGCACTACGCCGACATGCACCCTGAGCTGCTGATCCAATGCAGCCTGATAAAGCGCCGTCACAACCTCATAATCCGCCACTGCCGGATATTCAATCGGCGCATACTCCCTGCTTGTACCCTCCATGCGCACTGCACCAGTGGCTACGACGACATCACCGCCCATGACCTTTACGTCCATGCCTCCGCTCGTACCTACACGGATCAGCGTATGTGCACCGCAGTGCACCAGCTCTTCCAGAGCAATCGCTGCCGACGGGCCTCCGATTCCCGTGCTGCATACACTGACCTTCTCCCGGTCTATGCTGCCGGTATAAATCGTATATTCACGGTTGGATGTAACAAAATGTGCATCGTCAAACAATGCGGCTATCTTTTCACACCTGCCCGGATCGCCCGGCAGAATGACGTAACCGCCTATATCCCCAGCGGTGATGTTTAAATGGAATTCTCGTTCCGGTGAATATACTGTTGCCATAAGCCCCTCCTGTCTGCACAGAGCCGCTGTGCTTCATTTTCCCTGCTTCTGCTGCATCATCCATTATCCTCTCATAATCGTCAAAACAGTTAATTTCTGCCCATAACCTGCCATACACGTCTGCTGTATACACAGCTTTGGAACAGGCTGCCTTCGCTTAACCATTATATTATTATATACATATCCCCCTATTTTTGCAATCAAACTTTTCTTAAAAATCGCAGCATCAGAAAAAATCTCCGAGACTGCATAGCAAAAACCTCTGTTGTACATTGAGGATTTTTGCTATAAGCTCTCGAAGATTTTAATTAAACTGTTTTTTAACTATTCCACATCCCGCAGCGCATCACTATTTTCTTCACCAGTACGGATTTTAACCACTCTGGCTACATGGAATACGAAAACTTTTCCGTCCCCGATACGGCCGGTATATAGTGTCTTTTTCGCAGTCTCGATTACTTTTTCTACCGGAATACTGCTGATCACTACCTCGATTTTAATCTTTGGCAGCAGTGTTGCATCCATCTCGACGCCGCGGTAATATTCGCCTGCGCCTTTTTGTATGCCGCATCCCATGACCTGCGTTACGGTCATGCCGGTTACACCAAGGTCATTTAATGCTTTTTTCAGCTTGTCAAACCGTGACAGCTTTGCTATAATTGCAACCTTATATATACCAGTATCTGCTTCAGACGCAGCTGTACTTCCTATCTCATTTAATTCAGTCTGTGTATAATCTGTAGTTCTTATGACGGGTACCGCCGCATCCAGCTGTGCCTGGGAAGCTGCCTGCGGATCATCTTCTCCAAGGTCAGTATTTTCGTTTATATCCATTGTGCCCATGACGTCATGAACAGCAAATCCCGAATAAGCGCTTGCCAGACCATGTTCATGCAGATCCAGCCCGTCTATCTCAATATCCGGCTCTACCCGGAGTCCAATCGTGCGCTTGATGACCTGAAAGATGATTGTCATCATAACTGCTGTCCATGCCGCAACAGACAATACTCCGACTGCCTGTATGCCCAGAAGCCTGAATCCACCGCCGTAAAACAAGCCGCCGTCTGCCGCAAATAATCCAACTGCAAGCGTACCAAACATCCCGCAGGCACCATGCACGGAAACAGCTCCTACCGGATCGTCAATTTTTGCTGTTTTATCTAAAAATTCGACTGAAAATACTACCAATGCCCCTGCTGCAAGGCCGATAAAAAATGCACCAAACGGATCTACCGCATCGCAGCCTGCGGTAATCGCCACCAGGCCTGCCAGCGAACCGTTTAAACACATCGATACGTCCGGCTTTCCATAACAGATCCATGTCGCAGCCAGCACAACACATGTAGATACTGCCGCTGCCAGGTTCGTATTCATAAAGATCAAAGACGCAGCAGCCACTGCCTCATCCGAACTCATTGATACTGTAGAGCATCCGTTAAAACCAAACCAGCAAAACCAAAGGATAAATACCCCCAGCGCCACAGCTGTCAGATTATGCCCGGGAATCGCCCTCGGCTTTCCTTCCTTGTCATATTTACCGATACGCGGCCCCAGCGTCGCTGCACCGATACAGGCTGCAATGCCGCCTACCATATGTACTGCACAAGACCCTGCAAAGTCATGAAAACCCATCTGTGACAGCCAGCCGCCGCCCCAGATCCAGTGTCCGGATACGGGATATACAACAAGCGAGATCAATGCACTGTATACACAATAAGAGCTGAATTTTGTACGCTCTGCCATAGCCCCAGAGACAATTGTAGCAGCTGTCGCACAGAATACCGTCTGAAATATCACATAGCACCATTTTGGCAGCGAGCCAAAATCATAACTGCCTAAAATAAACGGATCTAATTTCCCGATCACAGCCCCAGATCCCCCAAACATAACGCCAAATCCCACCAGCCAGTACGCAGGCGTGCCGATGCAGAAATCCATAAGGTTCTTCATCAGAATATTGCCGGTATTTTTAGCTCTGGTCAGACCGGCTTCACATAGAGAAAACCCTGCCTGCATAAAAAATACCATCGCTGCACCGATTAAAGTCCACATCACATCCACTGATACATAATCCATTTTCCTATTCCTCCTCATTCCTGGTTTCTAAAAACAAAAAGACACAATGACTGCGCCACGGCTTTGTGGCTCCGACATTGTGTCTAAAAAACAAAAGGCGCTGACGAGATATCCATCTCTCAGCGCCTTTGCTTTACACATTGTATTCTAGCAATATTTCCATAAAATGTCAACTTCATTTTTATATAAATTTAACACTTTATTCATATTTTTTTGTAGAAATTTAACAATTTATCATTCCCGCCTGCCCATGCTATACTATATGCAGAATACACAAGCAGGAGGATTTATAATGACACAAATACCAAACGATCCCGTCATACTGCTCAGCTATATCAACACGCAGCTGAGAAACCACTACCCTTCTCTGGAAGAATTATGTGCTTCTTTAGATTTAGACCGGAATCTGATTATCCAAAAAATGGATCTGATCGGCTATGCTTATGACATCAGCCAGAACCAGTTCCTATAATTCTTATGGAAAAGGCTGTTTTTATTTCATAATCTCTAACAGCCTTTTTGTATTTCCCTCTATATCACCTTCAAAAATAGAGCTGCCTGCCACAATAATATTGGCACCTGCATCCAATACGCTTTTTAATGTCTTGTCATTAATGCCGCCGTCGGCCTCAATGTCTGTTTTCAGCCCCCTGCAGTCAATGATCTCTTTTAAGTCACGAATTTTATCCAGCGTATATGGAATCAGCTCCTGTCCTCCCATGCCCGGACTTACCGTCATAATCAGCACCATATCTACCCTCGGCAGTATATAGTCCAGTTTTGCAAGCGATGTTGCAGGACTTAATGCTACTCCGGCCAGCAGATTCCGCTCCTTAATCAGGTCTATGGCATGATTCAGATCCCAGCATGCTTCGGCATGTACGGTAATAATATCCGCCCCGCAGTCTGCAATATCTGCTATATAGCGGATCGGGTCCTGTATCATCAAATGCACGTCCAGCATTAGATTCGTACTTTTTCGAAGCGAACTAAGCACCGGCATGCCAAAGGAAATATTAGGTACAAAACACCCGTCCATAACATCAAAATGCAGATACTGTGCACCTGCCTGCTC
The DNA here is from genome assembly GCA_910586445.1 of uncultured Eubacterium sp. Lineage (GTDB taxonomy): Bacteria > Bacillota > Clostridia > Lachnospirales > Lachnospiraceae > Eubacterium_J. The sequence continues at coordinate 20,941 of CAJUHV010000027.1, read as the reverse complement.
TACAATCGAAATCTGCTCTCCCAGTCTTGCAAAATCAGCTGACAATATAGATGGTGATAAACAATTCATCGTATTTATGCCTCCTCATTTGGATTAATCAGCGGTTTTAGGCTGTCCTCTCGTCCATTGCCTGCCGCACTGCTCTTTCGTCCAATAGTTTCATAATATGAAACTCCCGTGATCATTCCGTCATTCTCACCGGCAATTATGCCGCCCTGCACATCCCCGCGCATGCCTTCTGTATAATCCAAAGGAAAATATCCCAGCGAGCCTCCATCTCTCACTATTCCTAAATTACTGCCCACAATTCCGCCCAGATACGCATGCGACGACTTAGGCAGTGTTCCCGACGCACGCAGGGAACAATTACTTTCACATTCATCAATAAATGCTCTTTGTTCATTAACCGCTGCCGCACCGCCGACATAAAGCTGCTCCTTATCCGTAAGGTCATCCGCCGCTGACAGATTCAGCCTTACCTCAATACGTGTCCGTATCATGCGCTGGCGGTTATATAAGACACCCCCTCCCATATTTCCATAGGTGTACACAGTTCCTGTTACCCTGCACCCGTCTATGACACCATTATTTTCCACTGCCAGTATGCCGACGTCCGTGCCTGAAGCAGAATATATGATTACCTGGTCCACGGTACAGTCTAAAATCATTCCCTCGTTATTATCTGCGATTACAGACGTACGTTCCATTCCTGTACTGCTGATTCTTGCTTCAGACATGGTGATATTCCTCAGTTCACCCTTCTGGCCTACCGCCCCAAACAGTGAAGTATTGCCATTGTAATAAAGTATTTTGTAATTTACATCCTGCGGCTTTGCATTAAAGCTGCCGCTGAATGGTTTTTCTGTGCCAAAAATCGTGCCGATCAGCTCAGAACGCAGGTCAATGTCTTTTGTCTGCACAAAAAACCTGCCGTTAAAATCTGCCATCCTGCGCAGCTGGTCTGCTGAAGCAATCTCATACGGATGCTCCTTCGTCCCGCATCCGTCATCAAACGGACTTTCTGCATAGCATCTATAATACTGCAGATCTTTCGTCGTATATCCGTCTGCCGATACCTTCATACGGAACTCTCCGTTATATTTCGTATCAGAATCTGTCCGTCCATCCCAGACAACCGACTGGTTTTTCCCTGCTGCAGCCGGCCCTAAGCGCAGCGTGCGGATCGTCTCTCCATTTCGGTTCATTAGGTATACAATCGTTTTTTTCGAGGCGATATTCTGCCGGAAGGACATCTTCATTTTATTCAGCCCGCATATAAAATCACCGCCATCATTTGTCGCCGCCTTAAATCGTGTTACTTTAATCGGTACTTTTGCAACCCGCACCCGAATGCGCACCGTTTCCTGATTCGCCCCATTTGAACAGGTTATATAAGTCGTCCCGACCTTTTTCGGTGTAATATTTAACGGTATCTCGTTTCCGCTCCAGCTGCCCCAGCTTGCACTGCAGATCTCTGTATCCTGAATCTTATAAGTAACGACCGCATCCTGTGTAAATGTAAACATTACAGATGACGGCCTTTTAATAGACACAGACGACACACTGGCTCCATAAGTCTGATTCACGGTAACGCGGCACTTGTATTTTTTTCCGCCTGCGGCCGCAGTAATGATTGCTTTTCCCTTTTTTACCCCGGTCACAACTCCTTTTGTACCGACTTTTGCAATGCCGGCATTACTGGTTGTCCATTTGACCTCGCCTGTAACGCCTTTTACTTTTAACGCAGTCTTACTGCCTACGCATATTGTAGCGCTCGACTGGCTGAGTCCGGCAGCTCCGAATGCAGGCATACGATGTCCCATGCAAAAGGATGCTGTCAGAATAAAACAGAATACAGCAAATTGATATATTTTTTTCATATTTTCTCTGCTCCGTTCTTAATGCTGCCGTTTCCAGAACACCCGGATCACTTTATGAAATACTTCCAAGCCATCCCGGCCCAGCATACATTTGACCATATAGCCGATTGACCAGATCAGCGCGCCGGCCGTAAATGAAAGCCGGCATTTTATGGCTGCGGCTATGATGTAAAATACTGTCAGTTCTCCCGCCGATAAGCCAGATACAGGCCCGCAGGCGGCTTAATAATCATTTTCCAGCTCCCGACATAAACAGCCAGTACAGTGCCGATTATGACACTGCACCAGCCTGCCGCTTTTTTCAGCTTTCTTACTAAGCATTCTAAATCTATTTTAGACACTCTGTTCCAGACTCCTGTTCATAGCTGTAATCAGCGCATCTATAGAGGCTCTTAGAATATCCGGGTCAATTCCTATTCCAAAATACAGGCAGTTATCTTCCCCTTTGATACCTACATACGCAATAGCATTTGAATCTGATCCGTGTTCTAAAGCATGCTCTTCATAGCATATGATCTCACAAGGCTTTTCAAAAAATTCTGCAAACGTATTGCTTACCGCATTTAACCGCCCATTGCCTGTAGACTCAACCAGATTTTTCCTGCCGTCCTTAATAATATTTACTGTCGCCGTAATGCCGTCCTCCTGACGGAAATGACAGCCTTTTACTTCAAATATCGGCGTATAATCTTTGTAACGCGCCGTAAAGATCTGATAGATCTCAGAAGGTGCCAGCTCAGCATGCTCCTTATCCGATACATCCTTTACCGCATAGCCTAAATCCTCACGCATAGCATAAGGAATCTTCAAGCCGAAGTTCTGCTCCAATACATAAGCTACGCCGCCCTTGCCGGACTGGCTGTTGATACGGATAACATCGCTGTCATACGTACGCCCGACGTCTTCTGGATTAATCGGCAGGTACGGCACCGTCCAATGCTCCAGGCTGTGCTCCTGCCTGTATTTCATGCCCTTTGCAATTGCATCCTGATGAGAACCAGAAAAAGCAGCAAATACCAGCTTGCCGCAGTATGGATGGCGCATATGGATATCCATCTGTGTCAGGTGCTCATACACCTTTGCAATATGCGGCATATCCGACAGATCCAGCTTCGGGTCAACCCCCTGCGCGTACATATTCATCGCCAGCACAATAATATCTACATTTCCCGTACGCTCTCCATTGCCGAACAGTGTTCCCTCGATACGGTCTGCGCCTGCCAGAAGCCCCATCTCTGCATCAGAGACCCCGCAGCCCCTGTCATTGTGCGGATGCAGCGACAAAATAACACTGTCCCGGTTATGCAGATGCCTGCTCACATATTCGATCTGGCTGGCAAACACATGCGGCATAGACATTTCTACCGTTGCCGGTATGTTGATATATACTTTATGCTCCGGTGTCGGTTCCCATATATCGATCACTTCGTTGCAGACATCGACCGCATAATCGACCTCTGTTCCGGTAAAGCTCTCCGGGCTGTATTCAAATGAAATATTGCCTTCCGCTTCTTTTGCCAGCTCTTTTAACAGCTTTGCCCCTTCTATGGCAATCTGCTTGATCTCTTCCTTATCTTTATGGAATACCTGCTCCCGCTGCGCCAGAGACGTGGAATTATATACATGTACAATGACATTCGGCGCACCCTTGACAGCCTCAAATGTCTTGCGGATAATATGTTCTCTTGCCTGTGTCAGCACCTGAATCGTTACGTCCTGCGGGATCATATTTTTGTCAATCAGTGTGCGCAGCAGCTGGTATTCCGTTTCGGAAGCTGCCGGAAACCCTACTTCTATTTCCTTAAATCCTAATTTTACTAACAGGTTGAAAAACTCCAGCTTTTCGTTTAAATTCATCGGCTCAATTAACGCCTGATTGCCGTCACGCAGGTCTACACTGCACCAGATCGGTGCCTGATCTACATATTCTTTCTTTGCCCAGTCCAGACAGTCTTCCGGCGGCATAAAATAATTTCGCTTATATTGTCTATAGTCAAACATTTTAATCCCTCCATAAAATCCTTAAAGCACACTTCAAAACAAACCTGGCATGTCCGTAGACAGATACTCAGCCCACTCGATTATACCCGATTTTTTCCTATTTGAAAAGAGGGTGTTTTTATTACTGTCTTTTTACTGCCTGTTACAGTTGCTGTTCACTCTTGACCAGTAACCTGTTACATCCCTTTGGCCTTATGCACACATGCCTTCATCGCTTCGATTACACTGCTGCGCATCCCCTTTTCTTCCAGAACCCGCACCGCCTCAATAGTCGTGCCTCCCGGCGAACATACCATATCTTTAAGCACCGCCGGGTGCATTCCTGTTTCCAGCACCATCTTCGCACTTCCGAGCACCGATTGTGCCGCAAATGTATACGCTTTTGCCCTGGGCATTCCATCTGCAACGGCAGCGTCCGCCATTGCTTCGATAAACATAAATACATATGCAGGCGAACTGCCGCTGACCGAAGTAACAACATCCATCAATGCTTCATCTACTTCTTCCGCCCTGCCAAAATATCCGCAGATCTTTGCAGCCTTTTCTTTTTCCTGTGCCTCTACACGCTCATTGACACAGTACGCCGTCATGCCTTCTTTCACCATTGCCGGCGTATTCGGCATCATGCGCATCAGCTTTACTTCTTTCTCAAAACACTGCTCCAGCCACGCCAGGGATTTTCCCGGCGCCATGGAAACAAACATCTGATCCCTGCGCACCAGATCTTTGATGCCTGCAATCACCTCTGCATAACAGTGCGGCTTTACAGCCAGAAAAACAATATCTGCCAGCCTCACAACATCCTGATTAGAATCAGCCAACGTGATATTATATTCATTTTTAATTTTATTTCTTGTACCTTCGCTTTGTGCAGAAGCGATCAGCTCTGTCGGCTTGAATGCTCCTGCTGCCAAAATACCTTTTAGTATTGCGCTGCCCATATTGCCGCAGCCGATCAGTCCTATTTTCATCCTGTTGCCCTTTCCTGTTTCTTTTGTTTTTTTTGCGTTGGCATTAGCTGCCTTATCAAACTATATTACCTTATAACAGCAAAAATTGAAAGACTCATATTGTAAATTTTTCAATAATTCCCTTTTCTATCATATCTATGCTGCTTTTACCGCCATCTAAATATTGAGCATATAAATAGAAAAGCTGACATAAATCACCATGCAAATAAAAAACTGTGACACAATAATTAGTAAAATTAAATTATTACATAATTATCGATCACAGCTTGTTTTTCATCCTGCTTTTTCAATTCATTTTACTCAGCCTGATACCCATACCAGCATTCCGCGGTTTGCAGGAAGATCTAATGTCAGTTCATTGTCTTTAATCGTAAGCTTTCTGCACCTAAAAATATCCAGGCTTATATCCGCTTCTTTGTCCCAGTGTATTCCTGCATCTAACAGATCCAGCGCCCTTTTTGCCCGAAACGGGAGCGGAATCTCTGCACGCACCATCCGTTCTTCCTTGTTGACCGCAGTAATAATTGCTGCTTTCCCCAAAATCCGGGCATACGCAAACTGTCCTTCTGTCAGCAGCAGCTCCCTGTAAGTTCCCTCAGACATCTGCAGAAACTGCTGATGAGCGCGTCCCAGCAGGCAGTGCAGATATGTAACCTCATCCCGCAGATATGCATTCGTATAATCTGCGAGCTTTAATAAAGGCCGCTGCTGTGCTGCTTCATCTGCTGCAGCTTCTGCAGCACGGCTTGCGGCAGTCCTCTTCCGTACAGAAAACTCTGAGCCGCAGCACACGGAGGGATACCCGCTCAGTGTATACAGCAGCATGGTAAGCAGATAATGGTGCTCTGCGTTGTTTAACTTTTCATGGACACGTGAATCGCCATGACTGTCTAAAAAAGTATATAATTTCGCTCTGCTGTTTTTCTGATAGATGCTTCGGATAATTTTTGCAACAGATTCATAACTGCCCCCATTATGTGCATAGTACAGTTCCCTGTGCAGTTCTGTATTTGCTGCCGAATGCAGCATCTTATCATTTACCCAACGCCCATAATCTTCCTGTATCAGCTCTCCTGTCAGGAAGAAGTCAGGCTTTATGCTGTCTGCAACTTTCTTTAATTCCTTAATAAAATCATAGTCCCATTCGTCCAGCGCATCCAGGTAAACACCGTCTATGTCAAATTCATTGATCCACAAACGCACTGTATCAAAATGATAGTCACACGCCCATGGATTATGCAGGTTAAACTTTACTAAGCGGTTATAGCCTCCCCACTTCTCATAAGAAAAACCATCGCCATACGCATTATCACACGAAAAAGTAACGTTCGCAAACCAATCCCGGTAAACCGATTTCTTTCCATGCTTTCTCAAGTGGTCGAATGCAAAAAAACCACGGCCCACATGCGTAAAAATCCCGTCTACGATTACCCGCAGGCCCATACTGTGGCACCCTGCAACCCACTGCTTAAAGTCCTCATTCGTCCCAATCCTGCGGTCTACTTTGTGGTAATTGGTAATGCCGTGGCCGTGCGCGTCCGACTCAAAGACAGGACCTATATAAATAGCATTACAGCCCAGCTTTTTTGCATGCTCTGCCCACTGCATTAATTCATCAAAATGTGACCCCGCCGACTGGATATCTTCATGCCCGCATCCACACAGGTTCAGCGGATGAATGTGATAAAATACTGCATTCTCATACCAAGCCATTATTTAATCCTCATTTCTATTTTCATTTCTGCATATATACATGAGTACATACATTATACCGCAGCCGCTTAAAAATATTATGCAAACATAGATACCGATCCAGTATGCCGTCCGTTAATGACATAATATGCTGCTTCGTGCTCCTGCCGCACATAAATCTCTACCTCCTGCAGCGTTTCAGCTGAATAAATGTTTGCATACTTTTCTGCAACGCGTTTAATAATACTGTCACAGTCACACTGCTGCCCGCGGTATTCAAAAATCAGCCTGTGCTTTACCTCATTGTTCCAGTTAATCTCACCGCTTAATTCACTGCAGTCATAAATATCCCTGTCGGAGTCCCACAAATTCACATAAGACTGAAACACGCAGTTTGCCACATAATATGCCCTGCCATCCTCAGGCTTTACATACACTTCGATCTCATGTACCGGCACTGCACTTCTGGCACTCCCTTCGTGATACGCTTTTTCCACAAGTCTTGTCAGGTTAATTTCCTTCTCATAGTACTGCAAATATATGCGAAGCGTTGCATTTAAATTTACCATAGCATATACCCCCTGTCTGTATCTGAACAGTGCAGCTGTTCATAAAGCTGAAGCACAAATTCAATACTATCTTACAGTCTATTTTAGTATATTTCCGACAATTTGTACACCCAAATTATGTTTTTTTTAACAAAATTGATAACAATTACGCCGTATAAATACAAATTCTAATTATATCCACAAAAAACAAAATATCAGCAGCTGTTTTCATATAGAAACTGCTGCTGATATTCCACTCTCAAAAAACACAATATAAAGACTCGTTTTCTGCTTTTCTACTTTTGAAAATAGTAATTATCATCCTGTACATATCCAAAGGTGGGACTCATTTTTTTCAAGGTCAGATACAGTGCCGCATTGGTCAGCATCTGATAAGGCCCGCTGTAAAATATGCCGGATAATCCAAATGTAATCGTAGAAAGTATATTCCATCCGATAAATGTCAGATCCAGCACAAATGCTTCTGCCTTGTTTCCCATCATCATTTCCCTGCTGATGCGGAACGCCTCTGAAGAAGCCATATCAGGATATTCTGCCAGAAGGTAAGGCACCATGCGGTATTCATATGCTTTTACAATCCCCGGAATCACAAACAGCAGCGACCACAAAAACGTGTAAAGGTTTCGTAAAAACATCGTCTTTACAATATTCATATAACAATTTTTAAATGCAAAGCCTATTTCATTTAACTGCGGCTTTACTTCTCTTGCAATCGTCATATACCGCTTGCAGCCGACTTCAACCGGGCCGAGCACAAAGATATGGAGGGCAATCATAATCACCCACATCCCAAATGCCGTAACCAGTGCCAGCCCTAAAAACGGCAGTATAAATCCTGCAAGGTCTTCCAGCATCCTGTATTCGTCGTACCCATAATAATAGCCGCGGCCAAACCTCTCCCGAGAAGAATTCAGCACCTGCATTCTGCGCCCGCTGCTGCCGACAACGACAAGGTGAATGAATGCTACCAGCACAAACGGCCAGTAATTCAACCTCAGCAGCGATTTTGAATCTTCTTTTAATTCTATTCTGTTCCACATATCCCATTCCTCCTCCCTGCGAAACTATGACAGCCGAAACACCAGGTCTACAGCCTTGTCTCTACAAATATGTCATAAATTGCCTTAATCGCACGGTCAAAATCATCATTGCTGACACCGATAATCACATTCAGCTCCGAAGATCCCTGATCGATCATCCTGACATTGACATTGGCATGTGCAAGCGCAGAAAATATCCTGCCTGCGGTACCGCGTGTGCTCTTCATGCCGCGTCCAACAACTGCAACCAGAGCCAGATCCGCTTCAAGGTCAATGCTGTCAGGCTCTGCCAGACGATGAATCGCTGACAGCACACTCTGCTCCTTTCCTTCAAATTCCTCCTGATGCACAAAAACGGTTAATGTATCAATGCCGGAAGGTATATGTTCAAAGGAGATATGATTTTCTTCGAAAGCCTCAAGTACCTTGCGGCCGAACCCGATTTCCGAATTCATCATGTCTTTTTCTATATTTACCGCTACAAAGCCCTGCTTCCCGGCTATTCCTGTAATGGTATATTCTGGCTTCTGGCAGGTGCTCTCTACGATAAATGTACCCGAGTCCTCCGGTGCATTCGTATTTTTAATATTGATCGGTATTCCTTCTTTTCGTACCGGAAAGATCGCATCCTCATGCAGCACGGTTGCACCCATATAAGACAGCTCGCGCAGCTCCTTATAAGTAATGACCTTAATCCCTTTCGGATTATCTATAATTCGTGGATCTGCAATCAAAAAGCCTGATACATCCGTCCAGTTTTCATACAAATCCGCCTTGCAGGCTTTGGCGACAATCGACCCTGTAATGTCTGAGCCGCCACGCGAAAAGGTCTTTACGCTGCCATCCGGTTTCGCGCCATAAAATCCCGGGACAACAGCACGATCACATTTTTTTAAACGCTGTTTTAATATTGTATTTGTAGTGTCCGGATCAAATTCACCATCCTCGTCAAAACGGATCACCTCAGCGGCATCGATAAACTCATATCCTAAAAATCTGGACATAATAATGCCATTTAAATATTCCCCGCGTGACGCAGCATAATCACTGCCTGCCTTCTGCCGGAAATTCTCTTCGATAATTTTAAACTCATCATCCAGGCTGAAGTTCAGCTTTAAGCCATTGATAATCTCATTGTATCTGGCCCGTATTTTACGCAGTGCAGGCTTAAATTCCTCATCCGCTTCTGCCATGGCATAGCATGCATACAACATGTCTGTCACCTTTGTATCATTTTTATGCCGCTTGCCTGGTGCGCTGGGTATTACATACCTGCGCTTTTCATCCGCATGGACAATCTGGCTGACCTTGCGAAACTGCTCTGCATTTGCCAGAGAACTCCCCCCAAACTTCACTACTTTTATCATTATTTAAGCCTCCATTTAATAGTTAGCGCGTATTTTTTTATAAATCAAATTCATTTTCCCGCATATATTCCTGCGCTTCATCCAGAATGTCGTCCAGATCGTCCTCTCCGACATCTACCTGCAGCGGCTGCTTCTTGTACAGGATATCATACATCACAGGAATGATAAACAATGTCATCAGCGTTGCATACAGCAGGCCGCCGACTACGACAATCGCCATCCCGCGCCCCATTGAATTGCCTGCCTCTTTGCTAAATATCATCATACACATTGACAGGATCGTTGTCAATGCCGTCATCAGAATCGGACGCATTCGTGTCTTTCCGGTAGCAATGAGCGCATCACGCCTTTTCATGCCGCCGATCCTGAGCTGATTTACATAATCCACAAACACAATACCATTGTTTACAACCGTACCCATCAGTATTGTAAATCCCAGCAGGCTCATCATGGAAAGCTGCTCCCCAAATGCCAGCAGAGCCAAAAGCCCTCCGGTAAATGCCAGCGGAATCGTAAACAATACGATAAACGGAGACAGCAGGCTCTGAAACTGTGCCACCATAATCAGATAGATCAGCAGAAAACCAAGCATCATCAGCTGTCCCATCTGCCATACCATATCATTAACCTGATCGCTTTCGCCGCCGATTTCGATCGTATAACCGTCCGGTGCCTGATAGTTCTTCAGCTTTTTAGACAGATCTCTGGCAAGCAGCGTTGTATTATAGCCTTCCTGCGTCTCGGCTGTTACTGTAATATAATGAGACTGGTTCTCTCTGGAAATAGACGCAAGCCCCTGACCGTACTCAATTTCTGCAAAATCGCCCAGCTTGTATGTCTTCTTTACCTGACTGCCTGTCTCATCCGTCGTAGCTGCCTCCAGTTCCATCTGCAGCAGGTTATTCCTGTTTAACAGCTCTGTCTCGTCAACAATCTGTACATCCATATCCGTATCGCCTACGGTCATCGTCACCGAATTTGTCTCTGTCGTAAGGCGGGCGGCAACCGCACTATAGATCTGCGCCACAGTCAGCCCCTTTTTCATCGCCTTATCCTTATTAATCATCAGATGAAGCTCCTTGGCACCATCCTCCTGTCCGTTGGAGATATTTTCAAACCCTTTGATCTCTGCTACCAGCTCCTGGACATCCTCGCTGATATCCAGCAGCTTTTCTGTGCTGTCTCCGTATATATTCAGCGACAGCCCGCTGCCCATCATCGCAGTCATATCCCCCATCGCCGAGGCAGATACGGATACTTCACAGCCGATATCGCTTGTAGCCTCTGAGATTTTGTCTGAAATCGCACGGATCTCATAAATATCCTTAATTCCTTCTTCTAATAAAATCGAAAACTGATAGTTTAGGAAATCACTCCCTCCGGCTCCCGCACCGATCATGCTGGATGAGCTGCTGCCGTCCATCGCACCTACCGTCTCCACACCGTCTACTGAAAGCGCCGCCTCCATAACCTGGTCTGCCATCGCAAAGGCATCTTCTTTTTCAGTCTCTTCCGGGACCTGTACGGTAATGGAAATCTGCTCGCCTGTCATCTCCGGCATCATCGTAATGCCCATGCGCATGACTTGGTATATACATATTACCAGTAAAACAATAGATATGGCAAGCGGAATGATTTTTATTTTTAAACAGAATGCCAAAACGGCTGCATATGCATCCTGTATTTTTTCAAAGAAAGGATATCTTTTCTCCTTTGTCTTTTTTAACACAATCGACCCTGCTGTCGGCACGATTGTCAAGGCGACAATGAGCGAAGCTGTCAGCGCATAGGATATAGTCAGCGCAAACGGAACCATCAGCTCGGCTACCAGTCCCGTCGTAAATACCATCGGCAGGAATACGCAGATTGTCGTCAGCGTAGAAGCGATGATCGGCCCTGCCACCTGCTTTGCTCCCTGTACGGCTGCCCTCGGAGCCGATATGCCGTGATTTCTCAGCCGATAAATGTTCTCTATAACAACAATTGAGTTATCCACAAGCATGCCGATGGAAAGCCCCAGTCCGGCAATCGTCATAATATTGATAGAAATATTTGAAAAATACATGATCAGTATTGCAAACAGCACTGAAAACGGTATGCTGAATGCCACCACGAGCGTAGGCTTTACATCTTTAAAAAACAGCGCCAACACAAGCACCGCCAAAAGAGCGCCTGCGATCATGCTCTGTAATATGCTGTTGATAAACATGGTAATATAATCGCCCTGATCCATGATCGGCGTTACTTTCAGCCCGTCATATTTTTCCTCCAGCTTTTCAATCGCAGCTTCACAGATCTTTGAAACATTGCTCGTGCTTGCCGTGCTCCCTTTAAAAACAGACAAAAGCACGCCTTCCTCGCCGTTTATTTTCGCATAATTTTCTCCGGCGTTATCGATCACTGTAATATCCGCCACATCTGTCATCCTGACATTGCCTGCTCCCGGCAGCCTGCACAGCAGCATTTCTTCCAATGCTTTGACTGTATCATAATGGTCTCCGACCTTGATCAGCCACTGGTGCTCGTCATCATCTTCGATATAGCCTGCAGGCATGGAAAAATCCTGTGCCATAATCATCTGGGATAATGTTTCCATATTTGCAAGGCTGTTTATATTTGCATTTTCCAATGCCGCCTTTCTGGACTGGCGGTACTGCTTTTTGGCTTCTTTCAGCTCATCCTGTGCGCCGTCCAGCTCTTTCTGTGAATTTTCTATGCCGGTTAAGCCGTTTGCCATCTGCGCATCACCAGAGGCAATCGACACTGCCGCATCAAAGCTGCCGCTGCTGGCATCCTTATACTGCTGGTCAATCTGCTCCATCTGTTTATTGATCTGTTTGACCGCCATTTCGACTGCCGTAATCTGCGTCTTCAGATTTGCAAGGCCCGTTTCGATCTGCGGCAGTCTCTTTGTCACAATATCAGACAGCTGCTGCAGGTTTTCTATCGTAAGATCTTTGACCTGCTCAGCCATGCCGAGCTGGGAGGCCCATTCTACAAACGCTTCTAAATTCTGCGGATCTGCCAGTGCTTCGTCAATATCTCCCGGGATCGTCACTCCTGCAAGAAGTGCAGGCTGCGCCATAGAGATCTTTAATGCTGCAAGTGCCGCATTAATCTGATTATATGTATCTTCTATATTATTATCTTCATATGCCTTTTTTTCTGCTTCTAAGCCTGCCTTCGAGGCCTGAAGGCTGGTCAGGTTGGCTTCATACGCAGCCTTGGTCGCCTGTGCCTGGTCGAGTGCAAGGCTTGCTTCTGCAAGCTGTCTGGCTGTCTCGTCCTTTGTCTTTTTTAAGTCCTCCTGCTTTTTTTCCAGTTCGCTTTTGGCATCTGCCAGCTTTTGTTTTCCGTCCTCCATCTGCTGCTGTGCTTCTTCGATCTGCTCTTTTGCTTCCGCCAGCTTTTCGTTTGTCTCTTCTAAGATCTGGTCATTGACATGATCGATCTTATCTCCGTTTAAGCGCACTTCCACCGTCTTTTCCACGCTGCCTACAGCGGTAACGCTTGCCACGCCGTCCTGACGCTCAAAATAGGGCCGGATGACCTCTTCGGTAAAATCAGAAATCTCATAAATATCCCGTCCCTCGTAGCTCACCGTGGCATACATCGTCGCCATCATATCCATGGATATTTCCAGCATATTCGGCGTGCCGCATGCTTCTGGCAGGTTCAGCTGATTTAACTGCGCCGTGACCTTGACCATCGCCGAATCCATGTCTGTATCTTCTACAAACTCAAGCGTAATCATACTGTAGTTTTCGGCACTGACACTGGTAATGTTTTCTACGCCTGTTACGGTGCCAAGTGCCTGCTCCATCGGCTCTGTTACGTCATTTTCCACCTTTTCCGGGCTTGCCCCCGGTTCTGTTGTAATGACCATCAGATACGGCAGGCTGATATCCGGCAGCAGGTCTGTCTGCATACGCATAAGACTGACTACACCTATGACCATGACCGCAATGACCGCCACAAAAATCGTAAAAGGCTTCTTTACACAATATTTTGTCATCTTTTTTCTCCTTTTTTATATTATGTGTTCCCGCTTCCGATTTTCAGCGATATATTCTTCGAATTTTTTCATCGAGTAATTCAAAATCAATTCTTTTGGAAATCCTGTCTCTTCTATGACCGGCATAGAATGATCTGTATTTGCAAGGTCCGTCATATAATGTGCGTCACTGTTCATAATTACCGGCACATCGTACTTTTCACACAGCTTTAGTATTTTTGTGATATTTTCTTTCACATTCCTGCGTGCAGGGGCACGCAGTGAATTGTTGTTAATCTCAATCAGTGTATGATATTTTTTAGACGCACATACCACCTGTTCGTAATCCAGCGGGCAATTGCTGTCATCAGGGTGCCCGATAATATCAATTTTCGGATTTTTCATCGCTGCGACCACCGCTGCCGTATTCTGGCTGATTGTGCCTATTTTATATAAATTGCCATGTATGCTGGCAATGCGCAGGTCAAGCCTGTCCAGTATCCAGTCAGGAAGGTCTATTGTGCCTTCGTAATCCATAATATTAAGCTCTGTGCCAAGCATCAGCTTTACGCCGAACATTTCCCTCGGTACTATGCGCAGGTTTACAAAATAGAGATCATTACATGTCCCCGGCATATTATGGGCATGGTCTGTAATGCCAAGCAGCTTGAGTCCCAGATCTTTGGCAGCCCGCGCCATTTCAGTTATCGTCCCATATGCATGGCCGCTTGCAAGCGTATGCGTATGTACGTCCAGTTCAAAATCCATTGTCTCATCCTCTTCTTTCTCTATATATTCATGTAGCTTAATACCTGCCTGCAGCTGCTTGTTTGTATGCGGAATGGCTGGCAGCATGCAGGAAATATATGTATCGTTTATTGCGTTAATAATATAACGCATTTTGCTGCATTCGTCTATTTTTTCAATGGATTTTATAAAATATTAAGATTATCCTGTTACATTTTGATCATATGCTCTACAATCATGCGCTGTGCCTTTTCACCATAATATATATCCTCATATTCCTTCCCCGTCCTGCTGGACCGCATTCCGATAAACAGCCCTGCCTCCTGTCCTTTATTTGTGACATACTTTTTCCATATGCCGTTTATGCGCTTCTCTCCTGCATACTCCTCTGCCTGCATCCTGCGGAACAGCTCTGCGCCGGATGTCTTTTTGGTCGTCTGCTCATCGCGCAGCTCATTCAGCTGTTCTGCGATCTCAGCGGCCAGATACCTTTCCGCATATGGAAACCTCTCTGCCTGGTCTTTTGTCAGATAAAAATCCGCCTTTTTCGCTCTGGCTGTGCCCTGCTGTACGTATTCGCTCCGGGGCTGCACCGGGTCTGTTTCGCCAAAATAATATTTTTCCCGTTCCCCGCCCGAAAACTCAAAAATTACCTTTAAAAAACGCTCTCCGTACCACTCATACTTATTCTCTCCAACGCCTGTGACCTTCATCATTTCCTGTTTCTCAAACGGAGCCTTCACACACATATCGACCAGCGTTTTGTCCGAAAAAATAACATACGGCGGCACACTTTTTTCTCGGGCTATTTCCATCCTGAGCGCCCGCAGCCGCTCGAACAGCTCCAGGCCTTTGGAATTTAACAGATCTGACCTGCGCAGGCTGTTTTTGTCTGTCTTTTTTTCTGAGGCAGCCTGCTGCGGATTCTGCTTTGCTTTTTTCCAGATAACCTGCCTGTTCCCCTGCATCACCTCGTCTGCCCCAGATAAAACTTTTAAAAGCGAATAGCGGTCAGCTGTCATAAGCAACAGCCCCTCAGCCAGCAGCACCTGAATCATGGCTTTAATTTCGTTCTCCTTGTATTCCTTTAAGCTGCCAAAGGCCTCATACTGCGATACGCCATATTCCCGCAGCTTCGCACGGCTCTCGCCTGCCAGCATGCCCGCAGTCACGTTAATGCCGTACCGCTGCCTGACTTCCAGAATGCATGATATTATCTTTTGGGCTTCTTTTGTAATGTCCGTCTCTTCATATTCTCTTGTGCAGTTGCGGCAGTTTTCACACCGCAGCTGTCCGTTTTCCCCAAAATACCGCAGGATATAGCCGCGCAGGCAGTCTGTCGTCTGGCAGTAACGGGTCATGGCGCGCAGGCGCTCTTCGTCGCGCTCCCTTACCTGCGCTGCCTCTTCCCGCGTCTGCTCGTCATTTGGCTCCTTACTGTCCAAAAGAAAACGGCTGACTACAACATCCTGTGCGGAATACAGCAGGATACATTCTGAAGGCTCCCCGTCACGGCCCGCCCTGCCCGCCTCCTGATAATAATTTTCCAGGCTCTGCGGCATATTATAATGTATGACATAGCGGACATTCGACTTATCAATGCCCATTCCAAACGCATTGGTCGCGACCATAACCGGTTTTTTGTCGTATATAAAGTCCTCCTGATTCTGCCTGCGCTCTTCATTTCCAAGTCCCGCGTGGTATTTTGCAGCCAGAACCCCTGCTGCTGCCAGCTTTTCATAGAGCTTGTCCACATTTTTCCTTGTCGAGCAGTATATAATGCCGCTTTCTGCTTCATGCTCCTTAATATACCGCATCGTATAAATGTCCTTTTTTGCCGGAGTTTCCACTGCAAAATACAGATTTTTACGGTCAAATCCAGTGACCAGCGTCCGCGGATTTAAAAGCCCCAATACGCATAAAATATCTTCCTTTACCTTTTCGGTAGCCGTCGCCGTAAAAGCGCTTATAACCGGCCTTTTTTCAAGCCGCCTGACAAACTGCACAATCTTTAGATAGCTTGGCCGAAAGTCCTGCCCCCACTGCGAGATACAGTGCGCCTCGTCTACGGTCAGCATAGAAATCTCGGCCTGATAAGCAAACTGCATAAACTCATAGGTCTCAAGCCGCTCCGGCGCTGCGTATATGATCTTGTATTGTCCTGCTGCTGCCAGCCGCAGTGCTTTGGATATCTGGGATTCTGTTAACGAACTGTTGATATAGGCTGCATGAATGCCCGCCTGATTGAGTGACTGTACCTGATCCTTCATAAGGGAGATCAGCGGAGATATGACAATTGTAATGCCGGGCAGAAGAAGCGCCGGTACCTGATAGCAGATCGATTTGCCTGCCCCGGTAGGCATGATTCCAAGAACATCCTGACCGTTTAAAATACTGTCAATCATAAGCTCCTGACCTTCACGAAAGCTGGGATAGCCGAAATATTTCTTTAATATACTGTATTTGTCCATAAAATATTGACGTGCCGCCGCACCAAAAAAATATGGGGCTGCGGCAGTCCCTTTCTCCTTATTCTGATTTTATTCTGTTTTTATTCTGTTTTATTCTGTTTTATTCTGTTTTAGAATACATCCTGCAGAAAGCATTTTTAAGACACGCTCCTGCACTTACCAGTCCCGTTCTCTGATCGCATCCTCAACGCCCAGCTCAATGTCAAACCACCTTAAAATATATTCTACCGTCTCTCCAATGCTTTCTCTTGCCATAGTCTCGATCTCACTGTCATTTTCCTCAAACTCTTCCTGTAAGTCATTCACAGCTATCGTCATCTGGTCAAATTTCTGCTGTATCTGATCCAGATCTGTTTCTCCTGTCTCCAGAAAGGCGATCACCTCCTGCACCAGTCCCTTTACTTTGTCTACAAGAAAATCCGGAAAATATCCATCGTCATACATGTCCTCTAAAAGTATATAATTTTCATCAAATTTTTTCATACAGGCTCCTTTATTTTCTTCTGATTATTCAGATAAGCTTTACTTTTCTCTGATAAACATATCCGCTTTTTCGTCTTCAGTACTTTTTGTTTTGTTCAAATACTTCTTCGTTTATTCGTTCAGCACATCTTTTATAGATAATAATCCGATACAATCTGAATCGCAATCTCTTTTGCTGCGGCGCTCGTCACATCCCTTTCATCGGTCTGGCCGATATAGACACAGAAATATACATTGCCGTCTTCATGTTCTGCAAATCCGGTAAACCATGCATCTACGACTATACCCTGATCCATGCCCATGCCTGTTTTTCCATAGATGGAAACCTGTCCCTGATCCTGACGGGGTACCAGCATGGCCTGTTTTAACGCATTCCTTGTTTTCTTGGAATATACAGAATCCGGGCCGAATATACGCTCCATCACTTCCGTCTGCTCTTCTGGTGAAATCAGCAGTGATGATTCAAGCCAAAAGCCGGTCAATGCCCGGTTATTATTATTTGTGTTCAGCCGCCCTTCCCAGTCTGAAATATCACAATTGCCATACTCCAGCCGGTCTAATTCCCTCTGCATCTTTTTCCTGCCGATGTCATCTGTTACCTGCCTGAAATACCAGACGCAGGAATCCTGGAATGCATTGTAAAAATCGGTATCACGGTTCCAGTTTTCATTCCAGAATGTTTCGCCGCTCCACGTGCGTGTCGAATGCTTTGGATCAATGATTCCATTCTCCAGCGCAATCAGCGATGAGATAATCTTAAATGTAGAGCATGGCGACCTGCGTGTCGCGGCAAGATCATGATTATAGACTAAGCACTGCTGTTTAGAGGCATCATACAAAACTGCCGCGCCGTTAAACCAGCCAAAATATTCTGCCCAGTCAATATCAACAGTCATAGGGCCTGTTTCCATTATTACTTTCTCATCATCCTTATCCTCTATAAACATCTGCTGCGGACTGATGTTGTCGTTTGCTGTACCTTCCTCTTCCTGCTCCTTGCTTTTTACATTTTCTTGTCCGCTGTTATCACTGTTTGTATTTTCCTCTTTCTGCTCCTTGCTTTTTACATTTTCTTGTCCGCCGTTATCACTGTTTATATTTTCCTCTTCCTGCGTGATGTTGCTGTTCTTAAATTCTTCCCTCTCCCCGTTCACTAAATCTGTTCTGCGAGAACAGCCCGCAAAAAACAACGTACATAATACCGCATAAAACAGCGCCCTTGCAGGGTTCTTTTTATGACTCATAAAAAATCTCCTATCTGCTGCAATATATTTATAGATTTTTCCATACATCCGTAAGGAATTACCATCCTGCCTTGATTTCTCAGTCTCCTTCCTGTTCACGAAACCACTCTTCAAGCACCTGGTGATCTTTTCTCACAACATGTCCGCTGCCTCCACGCTCTTTTACATCTTCTGCCATGCTGATTAATAAAATCGGGCGCTCTGTGGACTGCTCCGGCGTATAGACCGCAAACCACCCTAATTCTGTCCCCTGCTTGTCATCTTTCGAGGCTTTGATTTCGGCAGTACCCGTTTTTCCCGCCAATACAATATCATCGCGGTGCGCTGCATATCCGGTTCCTTCAGGGTCGTTTACCACCTTTTTCGTTCCTTCTAATACCACGTCTGCTGTTTTTTTCGAAAATGCACCCTCTATCCAATACCCTGCCGAAGCTTCATCCGCGTATACCAGATACGGCCTGATCATGCTGCCGCCATTGCAAAAAGCCGAATAAATGCTTGCCATATGCAGGGGATTTGCCAGTACCTGCCCCTGCCCATATCCACTGTCTGCCAGCTGGATCTCCGTCTCAATCTTTTCTTCATTTGAGTACTGCGACTTTGCCATAGTGATCTCAAACGGCAGCTCTTCGTTAAACCCAATGCGTGTCAGAGAGCTCTCCATCTCCTCTGCCCCGATCTTTAATGCTGCCTTCGCAAAGTATATGTTGTCAGAAGCAATCAATGCATTTTCTAAATTCACCGGCTCACGCACATGAAGCGTCGTCACATAATAAGATCCCCACGACGCACCCTTCTGCCAGCTGCGTCCGTCATTTCCGTAATTTTCATTTGGATCGACCGCTCCTGATTCGAGGCCCACTGCTGCAATCACCGGCTTAAACGTAGACCCTGGACACCATGTCTGCCGGAAACGATTATACATCGGCATATCTTCATCTTCATTTAACGCTTTCCACTGCTCATTGGACAGCCCCATAATAAAATCATTGCAGTCATAGGACGGCGTGCTTACAAGAGCCAGTACTTCTCCTGTAAACGGATTTATCGCCACGGAACAGCTTTTATCTTCTTGAAACTGCTCATACAATGAAATCTGAAGCTCGGCGTCGATTGTCAGCCGCACATTTTCGCCATGCTGTACCGGTATGTCTGCGAGTATCTCTTTTTTGCTGCCTTTTGCATCTGTGATATAAATCCGGCAGCCGTTTACTCCTTTCAGCTTGTTCTCAAACAGCCCTTCTGCTCCGAGCCTGCCGATCACACTGTTTTCGGTGTATCCTTCCCCTGCATGTTTTTCCAGATCCTCCGCCGTGACATTCTGCACATATCCTGTCAAATGCGCAGCTGCTTCATGCAGCGGATATTCGCGTACTTCTATATCAGACAGCATCACTCCCGGTATTGCCAGCAGCTTTTCCTGCCGGCTCTGCTCCAGCAGCACTCTTTCATCCGGCTCTAAAGACATAAGGTCGATTTCTTTTACTTTTGGAATGGTCATAATCGGCACAAAAGAATCTTCCTTTACCCAATTGGCCGATAATTTTTTTTTGACTGCTTTTGCTTTTATGCCAAGCAGCCCGGCAATCTCCTCGACTGCCTTTGGATCTTTCATCCTGCCCGGCACAATGCCGACAGAAGAAGCAGTTCCTGCTCCTGCAAGGACACGCCCGTTCCTGTCCAGAATTTCTCCGCGTTTTGCCTGTATCGTAGAGACTTTTACTTTATCCGAGGCCCCCAGCTGCGGAAAGATCAACGAATCATCCCACACCAGTCCATAGCTGCCGTCTTCGGTATCCATAAAAAACGCTTCATTTTTAAAGCTGACCTCTCCCGCCGCCGTATCAAAAGAAGTCTTATAGCTTACCTTTAATTCTTTCTCATTATAGGATGTCACCTCTACAGACATATTTTTTATTTCTATGCCCTCATAAATCGCTGCGTTGCGCTCTATAAAATCTTTCTGGCTGATTCCTCCCGACGCCTCTACATGCAGCATGGAATACATCTGTTCATAGTTCTGCTCCGGGATATAGTGCATATATTCGGATAAAAGCTCCGTGGGAGATATAGGCGTTACATCCTTGTCTGAAAAGCCGGTGAGATATATTATGGCAGCTGCGGCTGTGGCTGTAATGACTGCCGCTGAAGCTAAAAAAAGCCTGCTTCTGCTGATAGTTTTATTCCGCCTGTTTCTTATTCGTCCGTTTTTGTTTGGATTGTATGTATTTTGAAAGCTTTTATTTTGAAAGCTTTTATTTCGACTGCTTTTATTTTGACTGTATGTATTTTTTCTTTTCATATCGGCCTCGTTAAAACTTGGTTTTTCGACAGATGTGTGGTCTAAAGCGTTTTTATGCTTTTCTAAATATTACTTCAGAAGATTTTTTAAGTCAAGAGGTCTTTTTTTTAGTTTCCCCATTTTTAGAATAAAATGGTTGATTATCTCAAAAAAGCCTTGATTTACGGGCATACAAGCAGG
>CAJUHV010000026.1 GCA_910586445.1 uncultured Eubacterium sp. | reverse complement strand
AAAAGATATGAGAAGAAAAAGTACGGAAAAGATTTTGCCTCTTTCTGCCAGATTCTGAACCGGTATTTTCCCGATTTTTCAGGCCGGCATTTCCTAATCCGTTACAAAGACGGAAACACCCCTTCCCCCTACATCCCGCTATTTATGCCCGCTCCGGAGCCCTTTAGCATAGCAAAACAGTTTTCCTCCTAATTTCTACTACTCAAAATTCAATTGCTTTTGTTCATATAACCGGGCCGGCTGCTGCGCTGCCTTTCACGCATGGAATAAATGCATCCGCAGTAATCCTGACGGTACATGCCGTACTCTTTTGAAATCTGCGTAGACCGCAGATAACCGTTTTTCTTTTTAAAGTCCGAATACAGATACGGCACATCGTATTCTTCTGCCAGACGTGCGCCGATTTCATTTAATACATCTGCATCTTTCAGCGGGCTGATGGAAAGCGTCGTCGTAAAATAAGAAAGCCCCAGACGCACGGCATGCTCTGCTGCCTCCCTAAGGCGCATTTCATAACAGGCATGGCAGCGGCTCCCGCCTTCCGGCATATGCTCCCTGCCTGCCGCCAGCTGATCAAAGCGCTCCTTCTCATAGGCTCCTTCTATAAACTCTGCCTGATGCTTCATTGGAAACTCCTGGATAAACCGCTGCTGCTCCTTTGCCCGCTGCCTATATTCTTCTTCTGGATATATATTTGGATTGTAATAAAGCACCGTAATCTTAAAATACTGCGATAAATACTCCAATACATAGCTGCTGCATGGCGCGCAGCAGCTGTGCAAAAGCAGCGTCGGCACTTCGCCCAGACTTACATGGTGTGCGATTCTTTGCTCGAGCTCTTTATGGTAATTGCGCTTATTCATCGTGTATAGTTGTCCTTTCTTATAAAGATCTTTTGGGGCCAAAATATTGCTGGTGAGATTTATGCAACCTCGGTGCTTAGAATAATCTTATGATATTCCAGCATCAGCTCTTTGTTTGGAATAAAGAGCGCTCCATCATAATAAGACAGCAGCCCGTATCCGATCATAGCTGAATAAATCTGCTCCTTATCGGCAGGCGGCTTCTGCCCGGCTGCATATTCTTCCATAATCTCCATTCTGACAGGCAGGCCGCTGACCATTTTAATCACGTCATCCCGCACTTCACAGAAATTATATTTTAGGAAAAAAAGCACCTCGTCCATTCTGCCGGTTCTCGTCCAGTAGCTCTGGCATCTTCCGTTGATCAGCGCCAGTACAACCGAACGGGGATTGTATATTCTGCCGCCTTCGCCAACCGCATAGCCATTGTACCATTCAGCTATTTCACTCAGCGTCAGCTGTGACTGTCTGCCACAGAGCATCCCGGCCTCCTGTTCCGTAAATCCAAAATACGTATCAAACAGTGTATCATTCAGCATTGTGTATTCATCAAACATATTAAGCGCCGAACCAGTACTGTATTTTTTCAGCGGCAGTACGCCTGTCATATACACAAGCGCTGCATACGGCTTGTCTTTCAGCAGATCCCTTAAAAATTCCAAGAAATCGCTCTGGTTTTCCTGATATAGTTCATGGCTGAATATATAATCCCATTCATCGATAATAAATATAAACTCATCATCTGTTGCTGTCAAAAGATCCGGCAGGCTGCACAGCTTCTGTTCTGCCAGATGCGGATAAGCCTCATAAATATCACTTCTAATATTGGCTGCAAACCGTCCGATATATTCCTGATAGGTATTTCCCTGCCCGGAAAGCTCATTCATAGAAAAGCTGATAATATTATATTGATTCAAATGCTGCTCATAGCTTTTGCCTGCACTGATCTTTAAAGAATCAAACAGCATTTTTGAAGGGTGCGCATTTCCATAATACGCCCCCAGCATATTTAAGATCGATGTCTTTCCAAACCGGCGGGGTTTTGTAATGCACAAAAACCGGTTTTTGGTTTTTACCCGCTCGTTAATCTTTTCGATTATGCCTGATTTATCCACAAAATACCGATCGTTTTTCAGCATCTGGAAATCTTTAAACGGCGCAGCTGTGTTTAAGTACAATGCCATATTTTACAGCCTCCTTATCCGCGATCCATTCACATAAAAAATCCTGTTTCTATTTCGTCTTTACTTTTTTTACCTTAGACCATTCCGAACAGACTGCATTTTTGCCTGATATTTTATAAGTCCGTATGCGCACATAATAGGTATGATTTCGTTCCAGCTGCCCGATGACCTGCTTTGTATTCTTGTTTCCAGCTACATATAGTTCTCTGCCGCTGCCATCCGGTTCCTTTGTATCTGAAATCCATAAAATATAGCCGTCTGTCTGTTTTGTCTGTTTCTTCCACTGGGCAGTAATGCTGCCGCTGCCGCCTTTGACTGATTTTAATGATGTTCCTTTCGGAATAATGATAAAATCTTCTCTGGCAGTGCCGCTGTAATCTCCCGTCATATTTACAGTAACCGTATAAATCCCCGGCTTTTTACATCCTTTGGAATATTTCACCGTATAGCTGGATGAATTTACTGATCTGCCATCCATTAAAACCGTAACTTTAGGCTTTTGCGCAGATCCGTTATATTCAAATACGGACTGTGACAGCTTTACATTAACATCTGCATCAGACTGTTCTGGCGTATCAGGCTGGTCTGGTTTTTCCGGCTGCTTTGAATCTTCAACCGTGAGCGCGCAGGAAGCTGACTGATCTCCTGCAGATACTGAAATCACAGCCCTGCCTGCCTTTTTCGCTGTCACAGCACCTGAGGCATCTACATCTGCTACGGCTGAATCTGACGTAGACCATTTTAGTTCGTCTAAGCTGCTGCAAAAAGAGGTGTCTCCATCGATTACCACCTTGAGCCTCGCTGACAGCTGCTGCTTTCCTATGCCCATATTGTATTCGGAGGCCGCCTCACTGCCTGCAAAAATCTGCATGCCCTTGACCGCACTTTTTTGTACTTCTATTGTCTGGATACAGTTTTTGATCTCTTCTGCCTGAGCTTTGCCGGAGCTGTCTCTTGTGCTGAACTCACCGCTGATACTGCAGCCCCATACACCAAAATCAGATGCAAAAGCGCCCATTCCGATATATTTATTTTTCGGATCAATCATAGATGTATAATGTCCTGTCACCGCATTTTTATTTTGTGCGACCCAGTCTGCCTTTTCTTCATACCACATATTGATCCCGGCAGCCATACTGCCGCCTGACATGAAATTCCACGCCAGTACTTCTCCAAAGCTGGACGTTCCATCCGGTGCCTCTAACGCAAAACAGCTTGTGCCGTTCGGACGCGTATGACTTACACAGACAATCGCCTCCGCAGCCCGGATTCTGGCAATATATTCCAGGCTCGATGACCACTCAATCGGCACATAGTCATTTATGCCAAGCGGCCTTTCTGGAGCACCGGGACTCGGCACGCCTTCCTGACATGCCTCATAGCGGATCTCATTTATCCTGTCCAAAGCCTCCTGCACCTGTGTGGCAAAACTCCCTTCGATTCCAACAAGCATACAGTCCGGCGAAGCACTTGACACATTTGTCGGAAGGATCTTTTGACTGCCACCCGCTGCAAAGGCTGCCTGTCTGCCTGACAGGCTGATTGATAGTGCCATAAGACAGAGCAGAAACAATACGTTTCTCACAATGCCTGACCTGCTGTTCTTTTTGTTTTTCATTTTTATCCTCTTTTCTATTTATATTTATATTTTGTTACCATAACGCTGCATTATTATACCTTATTTTTTCCGCGCCACTAAAACAAGCCTTCCGTTTTCCTGCGAATATTCACATGTGGACAGCATCAGGATCTTGTCCCCATACTGTATGCTTTTTCCGGTATCAAACAGCTGGCTGTTCTTTACAAAATCCGCACACTGCCAAAACTCTTCTTCGTTATCGTATTGAAAAAACTGATAATAACGGAATCCCTGCTCATTCTCATTTAAGATCCTCGTCTTTAACACCGCCACTGCCTCATATACGCCTGTTTCATAGATCGTGTCAAAATGGATCTCCTTATGCGACTCAAAATAGCCTGCGTCTTCATACAGGTTCAGCCTCCCGAAAATATGACCGTTTTTCATATTATGTCCATAGATCACAATATTGTCATCCTGCGGCCAGCGGCTGTTTTTTGGATCAGCAAATAGTGCGCCCTCCGAGGACTCTGCCCCTGTAAAATCATGATCCAGATAAAAGTTCGGTTCTGTCAGCGGCTGCATGACCGGCAGGCTGATCTGCGTGTCCGGGATCTGCAGCCATCCAAACAGCCCCGGATATTCTTTTGCCATCTCACGGTACTGCTGCAAGATCTTCGGCCTTTTCCTTGAACCTGCTGCATCTGCTGACTGTATTTTGGCTGCTGCACCCCGACCTGCCGCATATGCCGGGGCTGACTGGCTGTCTGCCCCGCTCCCGGAGCCTGCTGCCGTCTGATTATTTCTATACGCTGAGCCTTCCATGCTGTCCCCGCTTTCAGCACCACTGCCTTGTTTATCAGTATAATCTGCCTCATCTCCTGCAGCTGCTTTCTGCTTATTCCCTGCTCCATCCTGCTGCTCTGCGGCAGTCGCCTTCATTCTCTGGGCATCCCAGAAATTTTGGTTTCTTTCGACCTGCCCATACAGCCATACCGACAGCAGGCACAAAGACATACACGCCAAAACTGCGATAGCCATCCGGTCAAACAAATCCGCCGCCCGCTTTTTTCTCACAGCCTGCTTTTTTCTCACAGCCCGTTTCCTGCCAGTATCTTCCATCAGCCATGCAGCAACTTTTTCCAGCTCACGCTGCTGCGGCAAAAGCTCTGTGCTGCTTTCATTATTTTTACTATAATCTGCCTTAATCTGCGGGGTCTGCAGCCCCAGCTTTTCTTTTAATGCCAGAATAAAACTGTCCCCTAATTTCGTCTGGAAAAACTGATCCTGCTGCGTTTCCAGTCTGGACAGCGCATGCAGCCAGTCCTGCCTGTCCCTGCGCTGCTGCGTTAAACTCATCATCTTTTTTGTATCCCGCATCAGCTCTGACCATATTTTCGGCTCTGCCTCATTTTTCAGATCTGCTATTTCATCCAGCAGCATAAGAAATCCACTGCCAAGCTGACCCGGCAGTATCTGGGGCTGGTTCTGGCGCAGCCTTTCACAAAAAGAATGCAGCTGGGTGCTGTTCATCCGCCATGCCATGGGTACAGCTTTTTGTATGTCTAAAAGTGCCTGCTGTTCTGTTGTCCACTGCAGCATATTATACACCTGCCTTTGTTGCTTTTCTAATAGTTTTTGAAACAGTTTTTCAGCGGTTTTTCATACTGTATTCTACTGCTGTATCTATTATTCTATTGTCGCTTATTTCTGTTGGGATGTCAATTCTTTTACTGATAATTGTCTGATCTATAGCAAAGCATTATTGAAGCATCATTGAAGCAGGATTTAGAAGATTTTGCAAATTTTAAGGGAAGCTCTCTTGAAAAGAAATATATTTTTCAATTGTTTCCCTTCATTGTTATTGTAATAATTTTGAACTTATTACTCTTCTTGGAAAAAAGCGGTGAAATTATCAGGCTTAATGTACTGACGGAGAGGATCGTAAGGGATTCTCTTTCATTTGCCAAAGTTTGTATCTTCGTTCAGATCTTTTCCTTCGTTTTCTTTTTGACCGTATGCTGAATAGTCAATAGCCAGATTTGCATCCATTTTTCTTTTGCCTAAATTACTAAGAACGGTAGGTGTCTCAAAAAGACCGAACCACCCACCATTAGACACGTACATGCGACGATCTCGGGCTAAAATACAGTCATATACGGGAAAAATTTCAAAATCTATAATTGTCGGCGAAAAGAATCCAGATTTTGTTTTGTTCTTCATCAATGCATAAGCAATAACCAGTAATAAGTCTTTATCTGCTTGAACATTTTTGAAGGTGACTTTTTGAGTTAATCGAGCCGAAGGCTCTCTTGGCGTAGGAGGCTTCTTCATTTCAATATTAGGATTATCCACAAACAAGAGCTTCAGCTCGAGTCTTTTTCCTGAAGTATGTAAATAATCAGGATATCCTTCTCGATCGCCGAGAATACCGTCATTCTTTCGCAGACCCACAGAATCAAATGTATCTGACTCTGTAATTTTAGAAAGCTGTGGAATGCATGCATCCATTAACGAGCCAACGATTGTTCCGATTTGAGATGGCTCAAACGCCGGTAAAATCTCTTTGGGTATAGATAATATATTAAACTGTGCTCCAATCAGTGGACGCAGCGCTGCCTTTATATTGGCAATATCTTCGCTGCTCGCAACACTATGGGTATGCTCTCTAACGTATGCTTCGTATTCTTCTTTGGTCATAAAAGCCATCAGCTATTTCCTCCTGTATATTTTTCGGGTAAAACATCAGAAACAGATACGCCGAGCGCATCAATCCACGACAGCAATTCAATTACATCTAATCGACGCTCTCTATTCTCAACTTTAGAAATAAATGACTGAGTTGCATTCAGCTGTTTCGCCATTTCTGCCTGT
Source organism: uncultured Eubacterium sp. (assembly GCA_910586445.1). Taxonomy (GTDB): domain Bacteria; phylum Bacillota; class Clostridia; order Lachnospirales; family Lachnospiraceae; genus Eubacterium_J. Next base: position 42,929 of record CAJUHV010000026.1, on the reverse strand, counting down.
GTGATGTTCTTATTAATTCGAATAGCTCGTAAAACAGAGATTATGTTAATGTAGTCGTCAGTATATATACTTTTCATACAAAACCTCCTTATGTTGATATAGATTCGAATTTACAGCTGTGTGCTTCAACAGAGTTTTATGTTTTAAGAGCCAGAAATAATGAATCTATTGCTTTTCTCGTTCCCTTCTTACTTTCCGAAGCAGTTCAAACTGTCTTTGCTAATTCTGTTGAGGGAAGCCAGCATCCTAGATTTAAGGAAGAAGATATTCTAAATTTAATTGTCCCTTCACCGCTGTTTGCAGAACGAGAGAACCTCTCGCAAAATATTAGTACCGCCATTAATCAATACAGAGAGTACGAAAAGTCTTTAGGTACAGCAATCAGTCATGTGAATGGAATAATGCCAACGTGAAGGTAGTCTGCAGGAAATATAAGGATGTCAAATTATTGACACCCTTATATGATCATATTTATGCTGTTATTGTTACTGCCTTACTGCCGTGATTCTTAACAATGCGGTTCACTGTACTTCTGGATAACTCTGTATTTCTTTCTATGTCAGCAATCTTCATATCGCTGTCATATAATGCCATCCCTAAAATCCTCCTTCCGTCTCCCAGATGGGCATTTTACAGCTTTTGACAGTATCTGTTTCTCATTTATTTAACTTTAACGCTCTTAACCGCACTATATGCCCCGTATACTTTTCTGCCTACAGAATCGAACTGATATGCTCGCACGCGTACATAATATCTTCTGCCTGACTTCAACCCAGTCACCGTTTTCTTTTCAGCTGCTATAGCCACTTTCTTTGTAGCTGCTGCGGGAAATTTTTTCTTCAACGAATACGACAATTCATATCCTGATGCTCTGATTCCCTTGAAGTTCACTAAAAACTCTCCCGACTTTGATGATTCTAAATTAGAAATCGTTACTTTCTCCGGCTTCGCAGCTGTCCATTGCGCATACAGCGATGTGCCTGCGTTTGACACAAATAGGCTGTCCACTTTTTCTCCACCGTTCTTTTGTGTATACCAGCCGTCAAAAATATAGTTTTCACGATATACTTTCGGCAGGATACCTAAATTGTCATCCTTTAAAAGCGTCATCGTCCTGCGGCTCAAGTTTGTCCCACCATTTGCCTCAAAGGAAATGATATAATACATAAATGTCACTTCTAACTGATCATCAGAAGCATCATTTCCGTTCGTTCCCGAACCTGAGGAATTTCCCGCAGAACCTGCTCCACTGGTACCCCCGCTGCCTGTGCTGCCAAAATTTCCGCCATTACTGCCGGAATCTCCGCTACTGCCTGTATCATCCGGCGGTACCGGCTGATCTCCGCCCGGCTCTTGATCGGATATTGTTTTTTGTACTTTAATCGCACAGGATGCCTTTAAGAAGCTCCCATCCATGCTCATTGCCGTAATAACAGCAGTTCCTGGCCCAACCGCTGTTACCAAGCCATTACGATCTACTTCTGCAACTGATGGATGATCTGATATCCAATATAGATTTTTATTTGAGGCATGTTCCGGGAGCACATCCGCCTCCAGTTTTAAGGTATGCTCAGCCTCCAGAGAGGTTTCTGACTGGCTTAATGTCAGCCTCTCCATTTTTTGAAATGCAGTCTGCAGTGTATCTTGATCGGGATAGCTCACCTGTCCAGAGGCATCCAGTGAATAGGCTCTGCTGTCTACACGTGCTTCTTTTAACAGGTATCCTGTATACAGCTTATGATCCTCCAATACAAGATCTGTAAACAGCATTGTTCTGGACATAAAACTATCAATTGTACTTTCAACAATCTGATATGTCATAGTGCCGTTTCCTGTCCCCTCCAGCTCTATGTAATAACTATTTGCTGACAGATTAAACGTCTTTGTATCTCCGCTTACATGAATCCGAATATCCGCAGGATTTTCTTCTATCACATTATTCGCTATGCGACAGCAAAGATTACCGCTAAAGTCATACATTGATATGTTAACCGGGCCATCGACGGTAACAGTTTTGGTGTAATTTGTAGTTGAATAAGAATTAGCCACATACATTTGATCGAAATAAAAGCCCAGCTCAATTCCTACTATATTAACAATTGTCTGATCTATAGCAAAGCATGCTGCAATATCATCTTTACGTCTATTCAGCTGATAAACACTGCCAAGTGTCTCATCCACTTGCTGCCTGACGCTCTCTGCAAACGGTTTGAAATGTTCATATGGCACTGCTTTACATTTCCCTTCTAATGTCACACCTTCTGGAATACCGTCCTTTTCAAGCATCCTGTACTCCAATTCCCCAAATGACGCAGCTAGGCCGCCCTGCCCTGTCGGCTTTCCTATATCCAATGCAGCAGCAATTGTCTTTTCTCCATATTGAGTTTTCAATTTCACGTTTGTTACTGCTTTTATATTTCCCGATGACAGATCGGCATCTGGATCAACTCCAAGCCTAGCAAGCATAGACCGTCTTAATCGCGCGTCACCAGAAAAAGAATATGCGTAGTCAATCTGTGCCATCCATGTATACAGGTAGCGCTCCAGAATCCCCAGCCGGCTGCTGTCCAGACAGCTTTCCAAATCAACATCCAACAACTGTTTCTGAAACAGATTCTGCAGCTCTCTGCGTGCATTCGCTAACAATGTCCCTTGATCTCCGCCCAGATCATGGTTATACGCATGCAGGTCCAGGCCTTTAGAAATCGGCCCATATTCTGTTTCTACGTGCAGTGTTACCGTATATGGCATGATCTGCTCAGAAATCCAATATCCTTTATCTGCATATGCAACCCAAAAATCATTAAAAAAATCCCCCGGCTTCATTTTCTGTTTTATCACCTGGACAAACTTTTTATTTCCTGTCTTGTTATTTCTACCATCCGTCAAAAATAATCCTTCATCTGCCGTCTCACAGCTGATCTCATCTACATAGATCCCAGTCTCTTCTGCAGAATCGAAGGCTGACAGCGGATACATAGTGTTTATCTCCACTATTACCTCTACATCCTGACAAGTTTCCATATAGATACCATTTTCAATCGTAATAGGAGGCTTGCTGGCTATCGCCAGAGAGGTTTCCAAAGAGACAGCATCCCTCACCCTTTCCACATCTATGATCTTATCATTTTTCATCGTGCATATAACATCCGCATCATCCAAGGACAAGATCTGGTCTAGTACCGCAAAATCAAAATCATCAGAAACTATGTACACCTGACCCGCAACCGTCACTGACCTGTGCTCTCTGTCAGCTGCCTGTACAGTGCCTATGAGATAATCTTCTTCTAGATCCCTAAAATGAATCTCGCTATTTTCCGCATAGGACTGTGCATAGGTATTTAAAAATCCTAGTATCGTTAATCTCCTGCATCCAGCAAATGCTGTCGTGCTGATCTCACTTATGCTTCTAGGAATCATAATATTAACCAGATTAAAGCATCCATTAAAAGCACGCTCTCCTATTCGTGCAACCCCATCTGGAAGATTTACCTTTATAAGTTTTTGACAATAATAAAAAGTACTGTCTTCGATCATGGTAATTCCTTCTGGTATAGTAATCTCTCCCAGTTCACTGCATCCATCAAATGCACTAGCACCTATCGATGTCATTGATGCCGGAAATCTGACATCCGATAATCGGCTGCAGTACTGAAATGCCGACCTGCCGATATTTTCTACCCCATCTGGAATACGTACTTCACCCAGATTTCTGCACATACGAAATGCATTCTCACCTATGTATTCCAGTCCATCCGGCAGAATTATACTTTCCAGATGAAAACAATTCTCAAATGCACCGTCTGCTATTTCAGTAACCTGTATTCCGTCAATCAGATCCGGCACCACAACAGAAGCCTGTGTGCCTGTATATCTGCATATAGCAGCTGTCTGCGGATTACCTTCCCGGAGCACATATCGAAAGTCTCCGTACAGAATTCCCTCCTCTGCTTCGGTGTTTTCCGTATCCCCGGCCATCTGTGCAGACAGATTCTCACAATGTATATTCTGATACTCTAAAACATCCTCCTGTCCCTGATTTTGGACAGAAACCTTTTGACCGGATATTTTCTGCTCTCGTGGTTTTGTAAACAATTCTACATGATACGTGCTGCATAACACAGAAAAGCTCAAAATTCCTGCAAATAATTTTTTAATCATATAAAAATCTCCCCTATATATACTAAATAAGCCCTAATTATAACAAAAAAACAGCCATTGCTATCCTAAAGCGTGTTTGAAAAAGTATTTTTCAAACACGCTCCAAGCCGTTTCTTCATTCAATGGCTGTTTCCCAGCATTATTTCTCTATCTCTATAAATACCTTTTTTTACCCTAATCAATCTCCCCATTATAATACTGCATAATCAGCTTTACATCCATCAGATTGACTTTTCCATCTCCATTCGCATCAGCACTTTTCAGCTGCCCGCCATCCAGGGACAGTTCTCCATTGTAATGCTGCATTACCATTCTGGCATCGATCAGGTCTACCTGTCCGTCGCCGTTGACATCGCCCGGGGCTGCCTCATCTGTCTTCAAAATCGTAATGCGTGCCGGAACGCGGTGCTCGATTTCTTCCTTCTGCTTTCCGTCCGCACTGCTCCATGACATATTTGTAACGCACACCGTCGTCTTTCCGACCGTTGCATCTGGTGCTACATGAAGCCTGATGGAAAGCAGCTGCCCGGCGTCCTTTACCGTGACATCTGAGGCATATTCAATGGAAAATGAACTGTCTTCTGGATTAAATGTACATTTCTGTGCGCCTTCTGCTGCCGGAAGAATATCTTCTTTTCCGACCGTAAACAGGCTTGTGTCGTATTCTAAAATACCGCTAAGGCTGGAGATCTCCTGCGTTTTTGCCGTACCTTTTGCCTTCAGCGTGACGGACAGCACAAATGCCTCTTTCTGCATGCATTCTGTTACGTCCAACGTATTGTCAATATCCCATTTACTTTCCGCAGCCTGCAGATCTACAAAAAATGTACTTATGCAGAGCATCAGGCTTACCACCGCTGCCGCGGCTCTTACCGCCGCTTTTATTTTTCTAGGCTTTTTTCTTTTCATCCTTCATCATCTTCCTATCCTATTTTCCTTATTTTATTATATCTTCCTATCCTATTTTCTTTATTTTTTGATCTTCCTGTCATGCCTTCTTTTTGATCTTCCTATACTTTCGATATCGCTCTGCCTCTGTGACTGTCCATCTGTATCTGAAATATAAAACGACCATGACATGATGCTGTTTTCAAACAGCTTCTGCTCATATTTTCTTTATTTCTTGATCTTCCTATTATGTTTTCCTCATTTTCCTGATCTTCCTATTATGTTTTCCTTATTTTCCTGATCTTCCTGCCATATTCTCCTTTTTGCTATTGTATGTTCTGCTCCTGCCCTATCCCTTTTTATTTCTTACTGCGCCGGATTCCAAATACAATAGCCGAAATTCCACATGCTGCTGCACCGACCAGCAGCCAGTCTGACCCAAGCCCGTTGCCGGTCTTATAATTTGCATCCAGCCGGGATGATTTGGCAGAAGCCTGCGGGCTGCCGCTGGTATTTGAGTAATTTCCTGTCTGCCCTGTGGATGTCCCGTCCGTATTTCCTGTATCCGGCACGTCATCCTTCTGCGGATCATCCGGCTGTACCTGCTCATCCACAATGCTGATCTCCGACGTATCCTCCAGGTTATCCGTATCTACCAGATCGCTTTCATCTGATTCCGGCGGTGTCTGCGGCGTCTGTGGCGTCTGCGGCGCACTTACGGTGCCTGCAACCGCACAGTCTGCCACTTCTGATAAATCAGCATCTGCCATGTCCCGCAGCGACAGTCCGACCGGGATCGAATCTGAATCCTGTACTGCCTGGAAACGCACGGTGACAACGGTACCGTCTGCGGAATAGCTGTCATCGCATACGACAGATAGATTTACTTCACTGCCGGTATCTGAAGCCATCTGCATGTCACTTTCCGTAAAATTTCCACTCCATGTACTGCTGTCATACTGCAGCACGCTGCTGTCATAATTCAGAGCGGCTCCAAACGTACTGATATCCGGGTTGTTGCTGAGATCTACATTGATGTTTACATAATCACCCGCCTTTACGCTGCCGGTGTCTGCCGAAGCAGACAGGGTCGGTGAGGCTGCATACACTCTGCCCGGCTGTGCGAGGCCATAGAGCAGCAGGCTGAATGCCAGCCCTGCTGCAAAAGATTTGTTTCTGCTCATCCTTTTCTCCTTTCCTGTATCTGGCCATTTGAAATTTATATGCTACTTCGCTTTTTTCTTTACTTTTACACTACAAGTCATTACCGATCCGTCTTCCGTAACCGCCGTTATGACTGCTGTGCCTTCCTTCTTTGCTTTTACCACACCGTTTTTGGATACAGACGCGATTTTTGGAGCAGATGTTTTCCAATGTATCTGGCTGTTTTTCAGTCCTTTTACAGACAGCCGTACCTTCTTTCCCTGTTTCAGCACTGCTTTAGCCTTATTGAGTTTCCATTGATAAAGCTTCTGCCATTTTGCATAAATCTGCATGTCTTGGAAGATGCTTGTATCCGCAGCAATTTTCTGCGTACAGCCTTCGTCCAGATACCATCCGCCAAACTGATATCCGTTTCTGGCAGGAACATAGCCATTTAAGACAGCACCCAGCTTTTCTCCTTTTGCAGTCCACAGATCTGATACGCCGTCTGCATGTATGGTGACTGCTATCTGTTCATAGCCAGTGACCCGAAATGTCGCTGACCTGCCTGCATAATGAACCGTCACCGTATTGCTGCCTGCCCGGATCGTATTGCTGCTTAACACATATCCCTGCACTTCTCTCTCTGTTCCGTCAGCATACAGCGCCCTGACGATTAATCCTCCAAATGCGGCATATGTTCCGACCGGAACCTCTCCGCCGTTATAAGAAGCGGATATGCGCTTTACCTCTGCCTCCGGCATATCAGCACCTGCCTGCACCTGTATGCTTTGAGACAATCCACCGTATGTGACAACGATCCCGTTGCTGCCCGCATTCCATGTTTCCTGCGATACCTGATAATCATAAACCTGCTCAGATGTCCCGTCTGAATAAACTGCCTTTACAATCAGCGCATGACGTACCTTTCCGCCTGCATAAGCAGTTCCATTTATGGAAACTCCGATTCCTGCCAGCGTCCTGTCTGCTGCCGTCCAGTACGCATAGTAAGTAACGTCCTGCGAAAATGTTGTCCCGAGCGTCAGCATGGTGCCTGTACCGTTTATGCCTGTATACCATCCCCGGAATACCCACTTCGGCCTGTGTGTCACCGGAATATAAGAAATCCTTCCATTTTTCGCAGCCCGCATGGACGGCGTGCTCATACCTCCCTGCGCATCAAATGTAATCGTAACACTGGCTGAAGGCTGATCTGAATTGGAGCCTCCTGGATTTGCCGGTTTATCTGGGTTCGTCGGCTGATCTGGATTTGTTGGTTTATCTGGATTTGCCGGTTTGTCCGAGTCTGTTGGCTTGTCTGGTTTGTCTGGATTTGTCGGCTTGTCTGGATCTGTCGGCTTATCCGGGTTATCTGGATCTGTCGGCTTGTCCGGGTTATCTGGATCTGTCGGCTTATCCGGGTTATCTGGATCTGTCGGCTTATCCGGGTTATCCGGGTCTGTCGGCTTGTCTGGTTTATCTGGATTCGTCGGCTTGTCTGGATCTGTCGGCTTGTCTGGCTGATCTGGATCCGTCGGCCTGTCCGGGTCTTTGTCACCGCCCGCGTCTGCTGTCCAGTGTGCATAGTAGGTTACATCTGCTGATACCACCGTATTCGGCGTAATTTTTGTGCCGCCTTCTGCCTGTGTATACCATCCGTCAAATGTATATCCGTTTCGTTCCGTTTTTGGCAGTGTTCCTATGGCGGTATCCTTTTCTACTACACGCTGAGATACGATGCTGCCTCCCTGCGCTTCAAACTGTACAGTAACTGTCTGACTGCCATATGCAGTGCCAGTCACATGAAAAAAGGCTGTCTTGCCCTGATAGCTTACGGTCAGAGTATTGTCCCCTTCTTTGATGACATACTCTGCAAGCTCATAATCACTGACTGTTTTTACGGTTCCGTCAGAATAGGACGCCTGCACGGTAAGCTTTGTCCGGTCAATTCTCCCGCCTGGCTCTATGCTGCCGCCTGCATATACTGCCGAAATGCTGACCAGTTCACTGGTGTCTGCCATTATCCCTGTCACTGTGATTGTCTGAGATTTTCCGCCGAAACGAACGGTCAGAATATTCTCTCCAAGCTGAATCACAAACGGATCAACGGTACACTCAGGATATTTGAACAGCTCTACTTGTCCATTCTCCAGCGTTGCAAACACCCTCACATCTTTATCGTCCAGCTGCGTTGTGCCTGCCAGCTTCATCCCGCCGGCATAGATCGCGCTTATTTTCACTACTGCCATTCCATAAATCTCCACCGTGGCAGATTTTCCGCCATAGCGGATGGTCAGCGTATTTTCACCTGCTGTTATGTGATATGCATCAATGGTATAACCCGACACCGTACGGCTCGTCCCATCTGTATAATGTGCGGTCACGCGAAAGTCATCGTCCCCCAGCTCATAAGTCGTCTCGGCTATAATGTATTTCCCTAAAAATTCTACTGAAATGCTGCTTAACTCTACCGCTTTCCAGTGCGCATAATAAGTCACGTCCTTATTCAAAACCGTGCTTTCATCCAGCTTTACGCCGCCGGTCTTTGACGTATACCAGCCTTCAAATACGTAGCCGGATCTGGATGATTCTGGAATCCTTGTCAGTGAAGATCCTTTCTCAACACTTTGTGAAGCAACCGGAGTACCTCCCGCAGCGTCAAAACTGATTGTTACCCGAGCTGCCTTACCTGTAACTTTTACAATGGCTGTTTTATCCTGATACCGGATCGTTATATCATTGCTGCCAGGGACTATTTCATATGGCAGAATTTCAAAATCAGTCAGCTTTTTTGTACTGCCGTCTGAATAAACGGCCGTCACAGTAAAATCCGAAGGATTTAAAGTGCCTCCTGCCTCTACAGTCCCGCCTTTATACTGTGCCGATATGCTGCTGAGGCTGCGTTTTTCAAGACTGAAAAAATTTACCGTATAAGACACCGGCCGGCTGCAGCCGGTAATTGTCACCTGATAAGAATCACCGTCCTCATATGACTTTAGATCCGCCGACTCCGGCCTGAATATAATGCAGCCTTTCTGTCCATAACCATCATTATTTACATAAAAAGCCCCATCCGAAGCACTGTCTGAAAAATTCCAGACCTTTTGATCCGATAACCTGGTCAGCTTTACTTTGACACTGCTTTGTGAAACCTCCTGCCCCATGCTTATGCTCCATGGAAACTCTGTAGAAAAATACTCCGCAGGCATATTCTGGGCAGGCCATGCAACACCTGTTTCTGCTGCTGTCCGGTTGCTTGTATCAAAAGCATAAACACCGCTGAAAGTGCCTTTTGAGCCGCTGACTGCTCCAAATCCCGTCTTTCCCATCTTTGGGTTTAACAGCCACCTGCGGTGTCCTACCGCGTCAATATTGCTTTCGTCCCCATCCTCCATCCAGGAAAGCACGAGCGTTCGGTTTAGGCCTGCACCTGCTGCAGATGACCATGCGATATTCGATTGTCCTGCACCATCGTATCCTAATTGGTACAATGCCTGCTCCATATCTGATGGCTTTTCTGGATAATGCGACATTTTGCCATTTACATATTGAACCAGCGAGGATGCCTGTACCTTTGCACACATTTCGTCCGACAGCTCTACCTGATCAGAGATGCCTGCTATGTACCGGATCTGCTTGAGCATATTTAATGCGGACTGCTGTGTCTGGTCTGACAGGCTGCCTGGATGATACGGTGCATTTGTAACCGGATTTTGGGCAAACTGCAGCGGATCTTTTATAGACGCACCGTTTGCCTTTATATAGCTGCGGATTTCTTCCTGAGAATGATACGCTACGCTGATACCCTGTGCCTGATCAGAGGCTTTCGCTGCCTGCTTCTGTTTTTCTGCCTGTGCCTGCTTTTCCGCCTGCTTCTGTTTTTCTGCTTTCTTCTGTTTTTCTGCCTGTGCCTGCTTTTCTGCTTTCTTCTGTTTTTCTGCCTGTGCCTGCTTCTGTTTTTCTGCCTGTGTCTGCTTCTGTTTTGCTGTCTGTGCCTGCTTCTGTTTTGCTGTCTGTGCCTGCTTTCCAGTTTTCTCCTGTTTCGCTGTCTGCACCTGCCACTTGGCCTTTGTCAGCTTTATATTTTTCTTCTGTTTTTCAGTCTGCTTCTGTTTTTTCGTCTCCTTCCAAGACCTTTGCTCTTTGCCGGATGTCTTTTCCTTTCCCGATTCCCCTCTGGATGGTTCCGCAGCGGCATGCACAGGAACAGCGTTCCATACAGATGTCTGTGTGGCTAACAGCGAGCATGTAACAAAACAGACTGCCAGCTTTTTTCCTTTCGGCATCATTCTCATAACTCTCCCCTCCGTTTTCTGCTTTCTGCTTATTTTTCTCAGCCCTTGATCTTAATACTTTTTATCCCGCTGTATGTGCCGTAAACCCTGCTGCGCGCAGAATCCAGCCTGTAAGCACGCACCCTGACAAAATATTTTTTCCCTGCCTTCAGCCCGGAAAACGTCTTTGCCCTGGCTGCTGCTCCGATTTTCTTTGTCTTTACCGATGTAAAGCTCTTATCGGTCGAAATTTCCACCTGATACCCTGCCGCACCGCTTACTTTCTGAATGCTGACCTGAAGCTGTCCCTTTTTCTTGGATTTGAGCTCCTGTACCGGGGCCTGCGGAGCCGCTGCCTTTGTCCAGTGCGCATACAGTGTTACCGCCTTGTTTAACGGCTGATCTGCAGCGATCTGCGTGCCGCCCTCCTGCTGCGTATACCAGCCGTCAAACAGGTAATCCTTACGGCGTGCTTTCGGCAGTATGCCGGGGCTGTCATCGGTTAAAAGCGTCATCTTCTTCCGGGTCAGTTCTGTCCCGCCGTTTACATCAAACTGAAGCACAAAATGCAGCTTTACTACCACCGGATTTGAATTACCGCCGCCCGTGCCCCCATTACTGCCTGTATTTCCGTTACTGCCCAAGCCGCCATTGCTGCCTGTATCACCCGTGCTGCCATTGCCGCCGCTGCTGCCCGGGCCGCCGTTACTGCCCAAGCCGCCGTTGCTGCCGCCTGCGACGTCGATCACGCAGAACTGCCTTAAAAAGCTGCCGTCTTTTGTCGCTACCGTAATCGTGGCACGTCCAGATCCGACTGCCGTTACAAGGCCGTTTCTGTCTACTGTTACGACGGAAGAATTGTCTGTCTTCCACTGCAGATTCGGATTGCTTGCATCCATCGGATACAGGCTGGCGTTCAGCTGTACGGTATGGCTGGTATCCAAAGAAGTGCTGCTCTGGCTTAAAGATAAACCTTCCACCCGTTTAAACAAAGACTGGTAAGTGTCTGTACCCGGATAGACCATATCCTGTGTGGAGCCTCCCTGTACACGCAGGGCGTATAAGTCACTGTCAATGTTCAGCGGACGAAATACATATCCGTCGTACTGCATATCCTCCAGCAGCTGCAGCTCTAAAAACTGTACCTTGCGGCGCACATCATCATTGGCAACTTCTTCCACCTCATAGGTCATTGTCCCTGCATCCGTCCCGCGCATTTTTAGGTAATAATCATCCCCTGCAAGGTAAACCGTCTTCGTATCCCCATTTACAGACATCTGCACATTTGGGTTAGTTCTAATCGTCTGCACAACCGGCTGGTTATTCACAATAGAGCCTGCTTCTTTTCCATCCATGCTGTAGACATATACATCTGCCTCACCGGAAATTGTTACGATTTTTTTGTATGATACCAGCGGCTTTCCATATACCGTAAACGTTCCGTCGGAAAAAGAGCCGTTTTTATTTCCGATAATCTCTGCTGCCGTCTTGTCGATCAAAATGCACGCCGTACGCTCGTCGTCCAGAGATTTCCATTGATAAGTCGTATGCAGGGAGTCGTCATCTGCACGAAAAACGCTTTCGATAAACGGCTTCATATTGGTATAAGGTGCCTTTCCAATCTGGCCGGATGTCGGCACTCCTGACGGAATGCCAGTCTTATCCAATACCTCATATCGCATAGCGCCAAATGCCGGATACAGGCTGCCGCTGCCGTCCGGCTTTCCAAGATCTAAGGTAATTTCAAAAACCTTTGGGCCGTATTTTGTCTCTACCGAAATGTGTGTGACTGCCTGCTCTGTTCCGGAGGCAAAATCCCCCTCAGGGTTTATGCCTGCTTTTTTCATAATAAGTTCTTTGATGGAGCTGCTGCCGGAATATCTATAAGCATAATCGATCTGTGCAAGCCATGTATACAGGCCGCTTTCGACCGTATTGATCTGCTCGGCAGACATATAGTGTGCAAAATCCGGCTCCAATAATAAGGAATCGTCAGATTTTAAATCAGACAGCTCCTGCTTGGCATCGCCGACCGATGGATTGATGTCATGATCCGGTGTTTCATCCGGTGTTTCATCCGGTATTTCTTTAAAATGGATAACCGCGTTTAAACCAAGCTTTTCTTTTAAGGTGCTGCCGTCTCCCTCTACCCCGATCTGCTCCCACTGCTCCTGCGTGCCGTTATAATACACATCTTCCAGACTGCTTGGCACATCTGCAGTTGCAAATGCCAGATTAGATATGTTCTGCATGCTTTCTGGAATGGTAATGGATTTTAGCTGATCACAGCTTAAAAAAGCCTGCGCCTCCACTTGAACGACACCCTCCGGCAGCTCAATATCCGGCAGGCTCCTGCAGTACAAAAACGTGCTGTCTTTGATTATTTTTACGCTTTTGGGAATATTTATTTCCGCCAGCCTGCCGCATAACTGGAAAGCAGCATCTCCGATTTCCATAATGCCCTGCGGCAGTGTCATATGTGTCAGCGCGCTGCACTGGCTGAAAGCACTGATTCCGATTTCCCTGACGCTGTCCTTTACTACAATCTCTGTCAGACTCTCACATGTCCGAAAGGCTGCATCTCCGATTCTGGACACGCCGGACGGTATCGTATAAACACCGCTTCTGCCCTCCGGGCATCTGATTAATGTTGTCTTATCTTTATTAAATAACACGCCATCCTGCGAAGCATAGCTGCTGCATGCGCTGTCTACCGATATATCCGTAAGGCTCGGACACTGCATAAAGGCGTCGCGGTCTATGGCTGTCACACTGGACGGAATTGTAACTGTCTGGACACCGCCTGCACTCAAAAATGCTTCTTTCAGCCTGACAACTGACTTTCCATCCAGTACTGCCGGAATCACTACGTCCGTATCCGTACCTTTGTATGCTACAATCGCTGCTGTGCCATCGCCAAGATCCTCATATTCATAATCCGCTGTCAGATCAGGGGCTTCTTCATAATGAAACTGCGCATTCTGCAGCGCATCATTGCCGTTTCGCCCGACTGCCACCTGCGCCCACTGCTCCCTCGTCCCGGAATAATGCACGTCTGCTAAGGCAGTACAGTTCGCAAAGACATGATCCTCTATGCCCGTTACACTGTCTGGCAGCGTAACTGTAGTCAGGCCCGTACAATCGCTGAACGTATAGCCTCTTAGATCCGTAATGCCGTCTGGGATCGTTATTTCAGTAAGACCAGGGCAGTTTTCAAACGCATGCGTCTCTATCGCTGTCAGGCTGCCCGGCAGTGTTATGCCCGCCAGCTTTGTACATGCGGTAAAAGCCCCGCTTTTTATCACCTCCACGCCCTCTGCCATATGTACCTGTGTCAGATTGGAACACAGCCAGAATGCACTGTCTCCGATATTTTTGACACTGGATGGAATCGTCACCTCTGTTAAGCCGTCGCATCTAAGGCAGGCATTTTTTCCAATATCCGCTACACCATCCGGGATTACATACGCACCCGCTTTTCCTTCGGGATACCGGATCAGTTCGGTCTGCGCCTTGTTAAACAGCACTCCATCTAATGATGAAAAATTCTGGTTTCCTGTCTCTACCGAAATCTCCGTAAGCAGCGGGCACCTTACAATCGCGTTTATCTCTATACTGGATACCGAAGCCGGGATGACCAGCTGCGTAACGCTATTGCATTTGTCAAAAGCACTGCTGCCGACAGCCGAAACACTCTTTCCCCCGATGTCTGCCGGAATCTCTACAATATCATCTGTTCCTATGTATTTTGTGATTTTAATCGTATTGTCTGCTAATTCTTCGTACTGAAAATCACTTGCCGGACTGCTCAATATACTTGGCCTGTCTCTGTACGCAGAAAGGCCTGCTCCCTGCGTATTTTCATACCCTGCCCGTTCTGCATGGACTTTCCATATATTTATATTACCAGCCGAGCCGCCCGCCAGGCCTGCTGCCACGCACAGCGCCGTGACAGCTGCTAAAATCCTTTTTCCATTGTTCATGGCTTTCCCCCCTCCAGACTCCCTCAGGCTCCTTTCAAAGCCTGAGCAGATACAGCCGTATGCTATTTTTTTATTTTTATGCTTTTGACCTCACTGTAATCCCCATAAATCTTATTCTTCATAGAATCCAGCGCATACGCGCGCACCCTGACATAATACTTTTTGCCTGCTTTCAGTCCTGTAATCATTTTTGTCCCGGCTGCTGTGCCTGCTTTTTTTGTCTTGGCTGCTGCAAAGTTTTTGTTTAAAGAATAGTCGATCTCATATCCCGCCGCGCCGTTTACGTTCTGTATGCCTGCCTGCAGCCGGCCTTTTTTCTTTGAGCCCAGCGTCAGCGCGGGTGCTGCAGGTACTGATACCTTTGTCCAGCGTGCATACAGTGTCAGGGCTTCATTTAACGGCTGGTCGCCGCTGACCTGCGTGCCGCCGTCCTGTGCCGTATACCAGCCGTCAAACAGATGATCCCTGCGGCGTACCTTCGGCATAATGCCGGGGCTGTCGTCCTTTAACAGCGTCATCGTCCTGCGGCTTAGATCCGTGCCGCCGTTTGCGTCAAACTGGACGATGTAGTGCAGGCTTACGACTACCGGTGTGTCCCCGCCCCCTGCTGCGGGCGGGCTGACTCCGCCTGTTCCGTTTGACGAGCCGCCGCTGCCGCCTGTTCCGTTTGATGAGCCTCCGCTGCCGCCTGTCCCGTTTCCGCCTGATACCTCAACCACGCATGACTGCCTCAGGAAGCTTCCGTCTGTCGTCGATACCGTAATCACCGCACGGCCGCTTCCTTCCGCCGTCACCAGCCCGCTGCCGTCCACGGAGGCGGCCGATGCGTTGTCTGTCGTCCACTCCAGGTCCGGCTTGCCCGCATCAGACGGCTGAAAGCCGGCGCTCAGCTGCATGGTCCGGCCTGCGGATAATGACGTGCTCTGCTGGCTGATGGACAGCTGTTGTATTTTCTGAAATCCCGGCTTATAGGAATCCTCATCCGCATAAATGACCTGCCCGCCCCCGCTGCCGGATGCCCACAGCGCATAGGTATCGCGGTCGATGTTCAGCGGACGGAATACGTATCCCTCGTACTGCATGTCCTTTTCCAGCTGCAGCTCAAAAAACTGTACACTGCGCCGCACCTCTTCATTGGCGATCTCCTCAACCTCATAGTTCATCCTTCCGGTGCCTGTCCCCTGCATCCGCAGGTAATAATCGTCGCCTGCCAGGTAGACCGTCTTTGTGCTCCCGCTTATGTCAACCTGCACATTCCGGCCTGCACGCCGTGTTTCCTGCTCCCCGCTGCCCGGCTCATTGTCCACAATCGAGCCTGCTTCATGGCCGTCCATGCCGTAAATATAGACATCGACATCCGGCGTGCCACTGATCTTTACGATTTTATGGTAGGCAAACAGCGGCTCTGCGTATACGGTAAACGTGCCGTCAAAAAAGGAGCCCTTCTTATTGCCTATAATTTCGGCTGCCGTCTTATCGACCAGCACGCAGGCGGTAATCTCATCGTCCAGTGACTGCCACTGGTACGTGTTGTGCAGGGAGTCTCCGGCGGCTTTTTTCACGCTTTTTATAAATGCCGCCATATCTGTATAAGAATCTTTTCCGATCTTTCCGCCTGCCGGAACGGACGACGGGAGGTTTCCCTTTTCCAGTATCTCATAATGCATGCTGCCGTATGCAGGGTACAGGCTCCCGCTGCCGTCCGGCTTTCCCAGGTCTAACGTAATTTCTAATGTTTTTGTCCCGTACTGTGTCTCGACGCAGATGTGCGTGACCGCCTGCTCTGTTTTCAAGGCATCTTCCTGTGCAAAATCGCCCTGCGGGTCTATGCCGGCTTTTTTCATCACGCGCTCTTTTACGCCGCTGCTGCCGGAGTATTGATAAGCAAAATCGATCTGTGCCAGCCAGGTGTACAGGCAGCTTTCGACCACGTCGATCTGCTCTGCCGTCATAAACTGCGAAAAATCTGCTTCTAACGAAAGCTGGTCGCCTTCTTTTAAATTTTCCAGCTCCTGCCTCGCATCCACGACTTCTTCCGGGACCGTGTCCTGCGGCCCGTTGATGGTCGTGCCGTCGCCAAGATGTATGACTGCATTTAATAATGCGGCGTTGGCATTTTCTTCCCCATTGTAAGGCGACGAATCGACCGCTATTTCATCCCACTGCGCTTTTATGCCGGAATAATATACATCCTGTAATCCGCTGCATCCGCAGAATGCCGCTGCTTCAATCTGCTCTATGCCTGCCGGGATTGTAATAGACGTAAGCCCCTTACAGTTCATAAAGCCGTATGCCCCTATGCTTTTTACGCCCTGTGGGATTTCTGCTTCAGTTAAAGACTCACAGTCAGCAAAAGCACCATTTTCTATTCTAACCACGCCGGATGGAACGGTATAAGTTCCCCCTTTTTTCGCCGGATATCTAATTAAAATATCTTTCTGCCTGCTGAATAAGATCCCGTTTTCCGAAGAAAAATGCTCGTTATCCTGCTCTACATGAATGGCCTCCAGCGTCCGGCATCTGCCAAAGCAGCCGAGATCTCCGTTTTCCAGATTCCCTAATCTGTTTACGCTGGACGGAATGGTGATTGTTTTAAGCGTCTCATGATCTGAAAATGCGTCATAGCCTATACTTGTTACGCTTTTGCCGTTAATCGTGGACGGAATGACTAATGATTGTTCCAGACCTTCGTATCCGGTTATTTCAAGAGTGCCGTCATCCAGCTCTTTATACTGATATTTTCTTTTTGATCCCTCAAATATAGTGCCGTCGCTAAGATGAACGACTGCATCTAATAGGTCATCATTTTGCTCTTCCGAAATACGAATTGCCTTCCACTGCTCCAATGTGCCGGCATAATATACATCCTTTAACTGCCAGCACTCAGCAAAGGCGCGGTCATGTATTTCAGTCACGCTTAATGGTATTGTAATTTCTGCTAATGACCGGCAGTTGAGAAAAGCAGCTTCTTCTATTTTTGATACATTCTGCGGAATGGTTACTGCTTTTAAGCTGCTGCACCCATAAAAGGCAGATCCGCCTATTTCTGTAATGCCGGCGGGCAGAATAATGGACTCAAGGGATACACATCCACCAAAGCTGTTTTCCCCCAGAACACTTACGCTTTCTGGAATCTCGATTTCTCTTAACATAGTACACCCGCTAAAAGTATGGTCATCTATTCTGGTGACATTCAGTGAGATGCTTACTCTGGTGAGATTCGTGCAGCTATTAAAAGCAGCCATGTCTATAATTGATACCGTAGACGGCATATCGTATTCCCCGCCCTTTGCTTCTGGGTATTTGTACAAACAGCCTTTGGGCTTATCATATAAAATACCATTCTCGGAAGACAGGATTGGATTGTTTTCATCTACATAAATTGTCTCTAATTTTGGATAAGATCCAAAATACCTTGCGCCCTCTGATTCTTCAATATGTACGACTGTCGATGGAAATCTAAGCTCTTTCATTTTACATTCCATAAGCGAATTAGCAGTTTCCAAAGAAGCGCCAAAGCCTATGCTTGTCACTGTCTTTCCATAAATCTGTTCCGGGATCTGCAGCACTTCTACGCTTTTTTTATATTTTAAAATCTGAAGCGTGTCATCACTTAATACCCTGTATTCAAAATCATTCATCGGATCATCCGCATTCAGATAATGGATGGATGCTCTCGCTAAATTCTCATTGCCTTCTGTATCAATCTGTATATTTTCCCATTCCTGCTGCGTACCGATGTAATACACATCATTTAAGCTGTCACACTCCAGAAAAGCATTATCTCCTATGCTTGCTACGCCGGATGAAAACCGGATCTGCCTCAGGTTTGAACAGCCTGCAAACATTCTCCTTCCTATACTTTCCACACCAGGCGGAAGTGAAATATTCCTAAGACCTGTACAGCCTTGAAATACTCTTTCCCCCATGCTTGTCACATTATCCAAAAAATCTATCCGCTCCAAATTTGTACAGCCCATAAAAACTGCATCCCCTATACTGGTTTGGCCTGATACTGAAAGATCCACTTCGGTCAGAACCCTACAGTACTGAAAAGCCATATTTCCCAAACTAACCGTCTCGCCCGAAATAAAAATCCTCGATAAGCTTGTACACATCAAAAAAGCCCGTAATTCAATATCCACAGTCTTTGCGCTAATATCGATACTTGTTAAACTGCTGCACCCAGTAAATGCATTATTGCCTATTTTAATGTTGCCCAAAGAATAAAGCGAGATCTCCATCAGTTTTTCGCAGCTACCAAAAGCAAGTCCTCCCACATTCTCCAAATTAGACAAAACTCGATAGTCTAATTCAGACAGATTTTTACAACCGCTAAAAGCAGAAACTCCTATGCTATGCATTAACCCCTGATAGTTATTAGGAGCGTTAACTTTTGTTAAATCTATGCACTCTAGAAAAGCAAGGTCTTTGATATCCCTCAGCCCTGCCGGAATAGTAATCTCCACAAGCCCGCTGCATTTTTCAAACGCACTTTCCCCAATCGAAACCACCGTTTTTCCATCGATCTCATCTGGAATAACTACTTCGGCATCTGCCCCGGTATATTTTGTGATCTCCACCGTCTTATTGGAAATCTCCACATACTCAAAATCCTCAAAAACCTCCGCCCGGACTTCTTTTGTACCCACAGGCCAGACGATCACCCCTGCCGCTATGCAAAGCGCAGTCAAAACCGCCAGAATCCTTCTGCCCATCTTCATAAACGTTCCCTCCAAATCTCAAACCGTTCCTGCCAGCCGCTACAAAAACACCGCTATGCCAGTATAATTGTCCATATGTTTCCCGCACCCGTTCTTTTTTACGGCCAGCTCCATCTCCTGCAGCCATTCTTTGGGAGAACCTGCTTTTTTGAGCATATGCTGCATATTCTTTTCCTGTATCCACTCCCAGAACCCGTCCGAACAGAGCAGGAATGCTTCACCGCCCATACGTGCGATCGGCTGCGCGATCTCGTACTGCGGCTCATCCCACTCAACGCCCATTACACGCAGCAGCCTGTTGCGATCGGCATGGCCTCTGATCTGTTTTTCTTTCAGACGCCCCGCAGCCACCAGCATCTGCGGCACGCTATGGTCAAGCGTACGCTGCCTGAGCTTCTTATTTTGAAAATAATAGATTCTGGAATCTCCGATATGCCCCCATTGGATACGGCTGCTGTCTGCTAAAAGCACTGCCAGCGTCGTCTTCATTTCCATTCCCCGGCCCTGGCGGGCCTGCTGGGCCAAAAGCACCTGCTGGCCCAGCTCAAAGCAGCGGCTTAAATACGTCTCATTTACCGCACCGCGTATGGAAAAATCATCGCAGATACTCTCGCATACGATACGTGACGCCTCGTCACCGCCTCCATGCCCGCCGAGTCCGTCAGCCAGCACAAAGCAGTAAGCATCCCCGTGCCGTTCTATCGCTGTATAATCTTCGTTGTAATCCCGCTCGCCGGGACTGGATAATATGTCAAATGAAAACATGGTCTCCTCCATACTTATGTTACGCTCCTTACAGGCAGGCTATAAAGTCCCGTCTCAAGTCCAAGCTCCGCTGCCCTATTCCACAACAAAGCTGCCTCCATCCGGCATAATCGCTTTATTTCCGTCATTACCGCCGCCTGCTCCTGCGCCGCCGGACGATGACTGTCCGCCGCTGCCTGTACTGCCGCCTGTTGATGGCTGTCCGCCGCTGCCCGTGCTGCCGCCTGTCGATGGCTGTCCGCCTGCTCCCGTGCTGCCGCCTGTCGATGGCTGTCCGCCGCTGCCCGTGCTGCCGCCTGACGGTCTGTTTCCTGTGCCGCCGGACGGCTGATTTCCTCCTGTGCCTGTACCGCCGGATGGTCTGTTTCCTGTACTGCCCTGCACCGGTGCTTTTCCAAGGCTTACGGTGATCGTCACCCTGCTGCCCTTTGCTGCCTTTTCGCCTGTCTCTATATCCTGACGGATGACAAGCCCTGCCGCTGCCTGCTCGCTGTAATCCGTAACGACCCCTGCGGTAAGCCCGGCTTTCTGCAGCTTTTCTACTGCCTGATCTTTGGTCAGGTACAAAAGCTCTGGAATCTGTACCATTTCCGACCCCTTGCTGATGACAAGACTGATCGGCTCATTCGTGCGTGCCGTTTCTCCTGCCTTAGGGCTCTGGCTGATAATTCTGCCTTTTTCTACTTTTGTACTGTATTTATTTTTTACTTCACCTAATGAATAAGTAAAGCCATACTGTTCCTTGAATTTTCCCAGCTGCCTGATTGCTTTTTCTTTGGTCATGCCTGTAAGGTTCGGCACTTCTAATAATGCTGTTTCTTCGGACAGGCTGCCCAGAGAAATCGACAGCTTGATTTCGGTCTGTACGGCAATGCGCTCTTCCGCAGGGACGCTCTGCGTAATGACCCTGCCCTTCTGCACGACATCGCTGTACTCTTCACTGATCCCGTCTGCGTTTAAAATCAAATTCTGCCTGATCACCAGCTGCTCGGCTTCTTCCCTTGTCATGCCGGATAAATCCGGCATCATGATTTCTTCTCTTCCGCCGCTCATAATTACGCGTATCGTCTCTTCTGCTTCAGCTACTGCGCCGTCTCTGGGCTGCTGGCTTAATATTTTATTTTTTTCAATACTTTCACTGTAGTTCATGCCGCTGATTACCAGATTTAGATTTTTCTCCCCTAACAGCTTTTGTGCCTGCTCATAGCTCATGCCGGATACATTCGGCACATACCGCTGCGTGCCGCTCAGTGCTGCCATGCCGTCTGCGCTTGTGATTTCTTTTTTCGAAAATCCCAGATTTCCGGTCGCAAACAGTCCGATACAGATACAGACCAGCACACAGGCTGCGGCTGCTGCGCATTTCATCCATAACGGCAGCTGCAGGCTCAGCTTCTGGTCCTTTTTTTCTATAATTCTCTCCACGTCCTCCTTACCGCGCAGTGCACGGTAATAGCTCTCCGCATCCTGTATGCGGTATTCCTGCCGCACGTTTAAGCTGTTCATAATCGCATTTTCTATATTGGGATCTATCGGTATGCCGAGTTCTGATGGAGGTTTTAAATGATCATCCGCAAGCCTTTGTATCGATTCCTGCGGCCTTTTGCCTGTGATCATGCAGTACAGTGTCGCCCCTAATGCATAAATATCCGTCCACGGCCCCTGTACGCCGTGGCTCCTGTACTGCTCCTCCGGCGCAAAACCCGGCTTTAATATAACAGAAAGGCTTTTCGACTGTACGGCTGTCGCATATCTGGCTGCGCCAAAGTCTAAGATTTTTACTTTGCTGGTTTTTGTGAGAAAGATGTTGTCAGGCGCGATATCCCTATGGATAATCCCTTCTTTATGTACCGCTGTAAGACCTCTGAGCACAGCCAGTGCGATCGCACGCGCCTGATCTACGGAAATGCGTTTTCTTTTTCGCAGCACCTCTTTGACTGTCACGCCGTCTAAATATTCCATGACAATGTATCCGCTGCCGTTTTCCTCAAAACAATCGTATATGTCTACGGTCTCCTGTACAGAGTTAAATTTTGCCAGACGCCTTGCTTCAAATAAAAAGCTCTCAAGCCCGGCTTGAAACTGCTGGGCGGCTTCACCGGAAAATACGGTGACTCGCATAGAGCCGTAGCTCCTTGTCGCAAAATCACTCGGCAGGTATTCTTTGACCGCCACCCTGCGCTGCAGCACATGATCCCATCCGATATAAGTGACGCCGAACCCGCCGTAGCCCAGCACTCTGCCGATCAGATATTTTTTCTTTAAGACCGTACCCGGCAGCAGATAATAAGCTTCTTTTACGTCCGTGCCTTTCTGGTATCCGCAGTATCTGCAGATCCGCTCATCGTCTGCCATCTGAGCCATGCAGCCCATGCATCTTGTCATAATACGCTACCCCCTGTCTGTTTAATCATACGATCTGTTCTGACTCTGTTCCCTGCGCTTTTTTATAATCTCTTCCCAGCTAAAATGCTCTCCGCAGCATGGAAAAAACATCAGGCCGCAGTTTCCGACTGTTAAAATGTCATGCTGCTTGATCCAGACCGGACGCATAATGACATTCCGGTTTAAATAAAACGGCCTGCCGGATGTGCCCGGCTCTACGGCAAACCTGCGCTGCTTGGGCACATAATAAACCGCAGCATGCTTT
The DNA here is from genome assembly GCA_910586445.1 of uncultured Eubacterium sp. Taxonomy (GTDB): domain Bacteria; phylum Bacillota; class Clostridia; order Lachnospirales; family Lachnospiraceae; genus Eubacterium_J. Next base: position 20,341 of record CAJUHV010000026.1, on the reverse strand, counting down.
TCCGCTGCTATGCTGTCATCTCCGCGCAGGACAATCTCATTTTCCGGGGATCTTCCGATAAAGTTTTTGCCCAGCTTGATCGTAAAGCTCCTGCCGAAATCACTGCCCCTTACACATACCAGCCAGCCTACAACAGGCTTTAAGCCCGGCTTTCGCACCGGATTTTTCGGTGCACTATGGGAAAGCGCAGCAGTAACAGGCTCGTCGTCAAACGCACCCGCCTGGGAAAAGCCGCGCTGTCCGCCGTCAAAGCCTCCTGCCCGCGAGAAGCCGCGCTGTCCGCTGTCAAAGCCTCCTGCCTGCGAGAAGCCGCGCTGCCCGCTGTCAAAGCCGTCTGTCTGGGAAAAGCCGCGCTGTCCGCCGCCCGCCTGCGGGGCACCATTCATTCTGCCGCCGGCAGCAGACGGATCACGCTGAAAGCCTCCCGCAGGACTGCGCGGCAGTGCCACTGTCACAGAATCTTCATCTGCATAATCGCCATAATCCTGCATAGAGGTGCCCTGTCCCATGCCACTGCATTCCGGGCATTCCCCGTATATTTCTCCATCATAATAATGTCCCTTATCACACCTTTTTAAAATCATACCTGGCACCAGATTTCCTTCCCATACTTTTCACGCATCTTAACGTGTCTTGACATATTTTAGATCATTCGCTTTTCATTTTTTATGTATTTTGACGCGCTTTTTATGGCGCTGCCGAGCGGTACCGCAGGATAACAACCGAAGTATTATCCTGTTTTTTTCTTCCTTTTACCGCCGCTGTCAGTGCGTCTGCCGTCTGCTGCATATCCCGCTCATTTTTTGTTACAACCGCAAGTATCTCCTCTTCACTCAGGCTGCGGTACAGCCCGTCGCTGGCCAGCAGGATCAAATCTCCGTCGTCCAGCGGATATGCGCCGGGGCTGACATCCATCAATGTCAGATCCCCGATCCCCAGATAGCTGACCAGAGCCTCTGCCCGGTACTCCTCCGCCGCATATTCCTGTGCCGTCATCTGTCCGTTTCGAAGCATATCGTTTAATTCGTGCCTGTAATTGTGTTCGACATTTAACGACATGATTTCCCTGCCCCGTATAAAATACAGCCTGCTGTCGCCGACCGACAGCCAGTACATTTCATTTCCCTGTACAATCACTGCCACAATCGTCGTACCTGCCTGCAGCCGCCTGCCGTCTGCGTCTGCCTGCATATATACCTTTTCGTCTGCACTGACTGCCTCCCTGCGCAGAAAATCTGGAATGTCCAAAATATGTTTATTGGAAAACCACGCTTCTGCCAGACTTTCCAGTGCAACACGGCTGGCAATCTCCCCGCCGCTCAGCCCGCCCATGCCGTCACAGACAATGCCAAGCGCCCATCCGTCTGCCCCGTACCCAAATACGGAATCCTGCTGTGACTTTCTGCTGCCGATAATGCTGGACGTCCCGATTTCTACCGTACTCGGGCTGCCCTTCAGCTTCTGCGTAACGATCTCCAGCTCGTCGTACGGCTGCAGCAGTTCCTCCGGCTGTTTTATGCTCTTTTTTTTCCTGTCTGCTTTTCTGCGTCCTAACACAAAGTTTCACCATCCTGCTCTAAATCGACAGCATATAGCTTTTGCTCCATTTTCCATAATAAGTCTTAGAGCCTGCTTTTTTATAAGTCCGCACGCGGATATACATTTTGTCCTTGCTGACATCCAGATACCTGAGCCTTATAAAATTATCCGTGCCTGCCTTTTCACCGTTTGTGCTGTTTGTATAGTTCTGGTTGTAGGCGATACTGTACTGGCATCCGTCAACTGTCTGATCTTTTTTCCATTCTACATATACACTGTCCAGTTTTCCCTGGCTGTCCCTTGTACGCACGATCTTTTTCACCTGCACCTGCCTTGGTACGATTGTGAGTGCTATTTTTTTAACTGTCCTGCCGTATTCGTCAACCGGAGAATCTGAAGCCGTAATTGTCACCGTAGCCCTGCCGTAGCTTTTCGCCTGCAGCCTGCCTGCCGCGCTGACAGATATGATTTTCGGATTGCTGCTTTTATAAGAAATCGTAGAGGCAGCGCCATTGCATTTTGCCTTTAGTTTAAAATCTGCCCCGTACTCCAGCTGTCCGTTTTGTATCGTTCCTTTATTGTAAGTGATCGTCTGGCTTTTTTTCTTTTTTGAAAACCAGATCCGGCTGCTTTCCACAGTCGTGCGCCCGTCGCTGACGGCACAGTACAGATACAGACCGTCCGGCACATCGTCTGCTTTCAGATCTATATAAAGCGCTTTTCCCTGCCATACGATCGATTGATAATCCGACTCGCTGAGCGGATGTCCGCTGCCGGTTTCTGACGGCGCATAGTACCACTGATAATCATAATTGCTTGTCAGCCCTCCTGTTGCCTGCACATCAAAGGCCGCTACATTTTTGCTGCGCTGCATGCTTGGTGCGCTGACCGTAAGCGGCTCTGCGGCAGACTCCCCGCCGCCGGAGCCGCTGGAAGAATCATCCGCATATTTCCATGCATGTGACGACAGGCTGATCGAAAGTGTCGGCACAACTGCGCGGTATTTATTTTCGACAAGTCCATAAAGCGTAAAAGCGCCTGTATTTCCCATTAAAGCTGCATACCGGAATGCATTGCTCTCTCCCACTGCAGGGCTTCTCAGCCACCACCAGCAGAACTGCTCCCCCGATCCGTCCTGCGCACCTAAACGCGCACCCATGGCATATGCGTATTCACTCGCCGGTATCCGGCGGCATGGGGAAGGATTTTGAATGTCCGCAGGAAATCCATGGCTTGTTTCTGCCATCTCTGCCATAGATGGAATATAAATATCATCCTCTGTGTCGGTGCTTTCCTTGGCATCACCGTCTGTCTGTCCTTGTCCTGCATAATCCGCATTGTCAACCGTCTGTTTTACAATCGCCCCGCGCTCGTCACTGTCAAACGCGGTACGGTAAAATGCCCCATTGAGCCATTTACGCAGAGAACTGTCTGCCCAGGTCACTGCCGCACCCATCTCATGATAGCTGCGGCAGTCCAGCCCCGCGTCTGCCAGCAGACGGAGCGTCTGTCCGTCATTGGCAAGCACGCGCCACTTAATTCTCTCCCATTTAAAATAACGGTATCTGCCTGTTCCAAACTGCTCTTTGTTATTTGCATCCTCGGCGCTGACCCTGCGGTATTTCACGCCGTCTACCCATGCATCCCCGTAGCTGTCATAGGCAGCGTCTGTAATCGCGGATGTCAGTGCCTCTCCCTTTACCTCTGACTGCGGATAGCTGCCAAAATAGATATTGGTATAGACAATCTGGCTCCCGTCCTCACTGTACGACGGCCCCTGCGGCAGGCCGGCAGCCGAATCAGCAGCCGCTGCCTTTATGAAGCTGCCTGATCCATCTGCTGCAGGGCTTATGCCGTTTAAATACAGCAGACAAAACAGGGCAAATGCCGCGGCAAACCTAATTCCATTCCTATTTCTTTCAAATTTTATTTTTTCAGCTGTTCGTTTCTTTCCATCCATGCTTCTTTCAGCCTCTGCCTTCCTTATCCTAATAATTTTTCAAACACGCTCAGCATACGTTTTTCATCAACAATTACGAATACTTTAGAATTGCTGCTGTATATCAGCTCTTCTCTCAGCCTTAATTCCAGCAGAGTTTTCTTACAAGCTTTTTCCTGACAGATCTTTTTCCACATCTTCATATACTTTTATGATGTGCTCCAGCGTGCCGCCATACTGCCGCAGCTGCTCCAGCTGGCTGTGCAGGCTGTCCGCAATGCCGGACAGCGACTGCTGCACACCATAAGAGGCTCTATGAAGCTGCATCTGCCGATAGACATCGGCCACACGGCCTTCCTGTCTTTTTAGATCTTTGCTGAGATTTTGGATTTCTCCTGCACAGCGTGCAGCTTTTCTGCATTCGATTTCAAATTCTGCCATACGTTACTCCTAATCCTGCACAAGAAACTCTTCGTCTGACAGGGTGATCTCGTCTCCGCTCCTGAGCCTGACGGCCTGTCCCGGAACGACCTTTTTCCCATTGACACACGTACCGTTCAGTGAGCTTAGATCATCGATGTACCAGATTCCGGCATCCTCAAACAGCATCGCATGCTTCCTGCTGATTGTCTGGTTGTCCGCAATGCAGTAATCCGCCAGTGTCTGGCTCTTGCCGACGATAAACTGATTTTTGTTCAGCACAACGGTCTGCCCCGTCTTCTGGCGGAGCAGCTTGATCCTCCTGCCTGCCGGCGGTGCCACCGGACGCCTGAATTGATCTGCACCCTGCAGCTGCCTTCCTGCTGCCTGCGGTCTTGGATACCCTGCGCCCTGCGGCGCCTGTCCAGGATATGCCGCGCCCTGCGGTACCTGCCGCTTAGATCCCGCGTTTGCCAAGGCCTGCCTGTTTCCCGGATTCTGCGGCATATGCGCATATCCCGCCCCCTGCATGGCAGGCTGGACGCGCTGTAAATCCATCTGCTTTTTCTCCTGTGCATTTTTTACCGCCGTAATCAGCATCCATATAAAAAGTATCAGATCCAGGACTCCCATTACGATAATGGCGATCAAAAGTGCTGCCGTCTTAGGCTCCAGGGCACCCTTTGCTGCGATAAGTGACTGTGTGGCACCAATTAAATCCGCCGGATAAGGCTCCTCGATCGCCATTACCTCTTCCGCCGATTCCAATGCCTGTGCCAGTACATCCATAGAGGCCTTTTTATATCCGCCCGCTGCCTGTATATCCATGCATTCCTTGTAAACAGCTGCTAACTGTACAGCTGCCTCATCGATCGCCCTGCTGCCATAATAAATCGAAAAATTATCCAATACCGCGCTGATCTCGTTGATCGGCAGCGCATAGGCAATGCCTGTGTCGTCTTCCGGAGACAGGCGGCAGCTTAACCCGATAACATAGCCGTCCGCATCCAGCAGCGGGCCTCCGGCACATCCCGGCACAACCGGTGCGGAATGCGCCAGATAGACGCCGCCTTCCAGATATGCTTCTGTCTGGGTCACGGCACCTTGAATTGCCCGTACGTCCATCTCGGAATATTGGATCAGATCTTCTCCTGTCCCTGCCTGCTCTGGAAATCCATATGCACAGACCAGATCATTGGCTGTAACACCCGCGCTGTCGCCTAATTTTAAAGATTCTTTTTGGCTGACTACATTTGCGGCAGACAGTACACAGTAATCCTTTTCTGCACTTTTTACTACAACTTCTGCTTCTGCCGTAACATCCCCTGTGATCACTACCCGAATAGTGTTCACAAGCTGCATATTTTCTGTATCAATCGAATTTTTTTTGCAAAACTTTTTTATTTTTCGCGGTGTATTGGACACATTGCTGCAATTCGTAACGATATAGGTGGCACTTTCCTTATTGGCAATGAGAAAGCCGCTCCCCGACTTCATCTTCCAAAATTTTCCTTTTGCATCCTCAAAGCCGCTTAATACCTCGATAATTCCGGCTTCTGCCCGTGTATTTGATACGCCCCCTACAGCAGAGCCTGCATTCCCAGCATCCGCTGCCCCGGCTGCTCCATTTCCCGGCACTGCTGCATCCGCCGCCCCTGCTGCTTCGTTTCCTGGCACTGCTGCCCCGGCTGCTCCATTTCCCGGCACTGCTGCATCCGCTGCCCCGGCTGCTCCATTTCCCGGCACTGCTGCATCCGCTGCTCCTGCTGCTGGCACGCCTGTTCCTGCCGCAGAGCCTGCATCCGCTGCCCCGGCTGCTCCATTTCCCGGCACGCCTGCTCCTGTACCCATGCCTGTCCCTGCTGCTGCCGCATGAATCCGGTCTGCTGTCAGCACCTGGCCAAGCAGGCTGGTGCATAAAAAGAGTGCTGCCAGACATATCTGAATGCCTGATTTTTTTCTATTTGCCATCTTGCGCTTCCCCATAACTGCCACAATAAGACGCTTTTTCAAGCGTCCCATTGTTGTAGTCCTTTATTTAATATTATGAGATTACATCATCCTTTAAAGAATTAGCCAGCTCTTTGTTTGCATTTTCTGCACGCTCATATACGTCAGCCATCTGCATTAAGTCTTTGACATGCTCATCGATCATATTTACCATGCGGTCGATGTCATCCTGCAGCTGCTGGAATTTTCTTTTGTACGCTTCAGCAGCCTCGCCGCTCCATACACGTCCTGACAGCTGGTTTACAATGTTGGTCATGCCCTGTGTCATTCTCTTAATATGTGCTCCTGTAGACTGAAAATTATTTGCAGTGCTTTTAAGTTTCGCTGGTTCTACTCTTAATGTTCCTGTCATTATTTTTTCCTCGCTTTCTTTTTCTATGGAATCATTTTGCCTGTAAATGGAACTGACTTTTATTTATAAGTTCTTACATGTCCGATTTCTACGTTTTTAGCTTCCGCCTGCTCGTAGGTTTTTGCGATTTCAATTAATTTCACCGCATAGTTTTCGGTCTCTTTGTAGAAGTTCTGCATCTGCTGGATATCGCTGTTAAATGCCTTGTCAAATGCCTGCTTTGCATCACCTTCCCACATGCTGCTTAATGCAGCGTGCTGACTTTTCAGATTCTCGATCTGTGTCGTCAGGTTACGGTTATTTGCCCTTAATTCGCCTGCCTTTTGGTTAAGTTCTGACGTAGTTACTGTAAATTCTGCCATGTCTATGACCTCCTTAAATTTTTATTATTTATCTTGAAATGTATGTAATACATCTAAGATTCTGCTTAAATAGTGCTCTGATCCATTCTGCAGATCTTCAGAAATTCTATTGATCTTTTACTGCCTTACCGGCCTTCGCTTTCAGCCTCAGCTGCACCCGGCCTTTGCTATTTCATAATTTTTCTTTTCTGCTTCATATGTATTTTCCGCCATCTGGCGAATTACGGCAGCTGTCTCTTTTAACTCATCTGCGGAATTTTTAATATTATTTCCGACGATATTTCCTTTTTTACAAAACGCTGCGGCATTTTCACCCTTCCAGCAGGCTGCAACCGCGGACAGACACGACTGGAACTGCTGGTCTGCCAGCATGCCGAGGCTTTTTGCAATCTGATCTAATTCATCTGCCTGTTTTTTTGCATTCTGATAATCCATCTCAATCGTATACATTGTCTTTGCCATATACTGCCCTCACTTTACAAAATCGCATCATTCGGCAGTGACCGTACCATCTCGGCTGCCTTCGCCTCAGCCTCCTGATAGACGCCTGCCATCTCAAGCAGATTGGCTGGATGTTCCTTTAACCTGCGAAGTGCCGCCGCAATATCCTGCTTCGTCTCATCAAACAGCCTTCTCCCACAGTCTGCAGCGTCTCCCTCCCAGTAATGCTTCGAAGCATTCACTACCTCGCAAAGGCAGTTCCAGTTTCTCTCGGCATTCGCAATCTGCCCTTCGATCTGTGCCGCCTTCTGCCTCAGCTCTTCCAAAGATACCTTTAACCGGATATCTGCCATTTTTCAATCCTCCTACTGCATTTTCATCTGCCCGTCCGGCTGTTTTTACCGCCTGCTTACCGCGTTTTCCTGCATGTCCGGCTGTTTTTACCGCCTGCTTACTGTTACGCTATACTTTGATGTCTGATATCATAGCTGCTATTTTTCTATTACAGTTTTCATATTGTTTTTTTGCGTTTGTATCGTAATCATATAGTTCTTTTAAGCTCTTGACGGCCTGATCAACTGCATTCATATCATCCCAGAATGCCTTATGGAATGCTTCTTTTCCCAAGCCCTCCCACATATGCTCCAATGCTGCCACGCTCTGCTTCATATCCGCCATCTCTTTTACAATATTTTCCATATAACCGTAGATACGGTCGGCATCTGTCCCAAGCCTGTCTGTATGAATTCTGATCTTATCTGCCATAACAACCTCTTTTTTATAATCTTAGTGTCACTGGTATATGTGCCAGATCGGTCAGGCTGACCGCCTGCAGCGTTTCTTCATAGCATCTGGCTTTGGTTTCCCCGGCCTGTATAATCTGCTCTTCTGTCTTCTCATACATGTTTACTGCCTGTTCCAGCACTGCTGCCAGGTCTTTACATAGATCTGCCTGCTTTTTCAGATACAGGCTCTGTGTGCCCAGCTCTTTTTCCACCGGCTGGCTGCAGCGGCTCTCGCATATGGCCTCCAGCCGTCTGATCTTGGATGAAAGCTGCTTTTCGCACTGTTCCAGCTCTTGTGCCAGACGCTTTAACTGCCTTAACTGCATTTCTGCTTCCATTGATCATCCTCCAATATCTTTTGGCTGTTCACAGTATGGCCTGCAGCCTTTGAACTGTTTGTCTGTTCCCTCCTGCTGATGATTACTATAGCAGGATTTTTCTTTCAATGAGCAGTTATGTATTATTTAACCTGTCTATATGTCTAAACGGCATATCTGCCTATAACAGCCATCTATTTTTGATACGGTTCTTCCTTAGACAAAAATCAGCCTGCTCCCATCGTGGACGCCGTTTGCATACAGGCTCAGATTATGGTCGAGCAGCGTGCCCGTATCCATGGAATACAGGACAAAGTCTGCAATCTGCCCCGGTTTTTTCTCTTTTACCTTTTTGGAAATCATTTCGCTGATTTCCTCCATCACCTGCACAGCGGGCACATTTTCATCCAGCATAAAATCATAATTTGCATCCACTGCCGGTATATAAATATCTGCCAGTATCATCCTGGGCCTCCTCTTTCTGCCTTTTAACACTTAAAATTCTGTATAAAACAGCTCCCGCAGCTTTTCGCCGAGCTTTTCTTTTGCACAGTACAAACAGCCGTCTTCTCCATAATTTCCTTCTATTTTCATAGTCCGAATCCCGTCCCTTTGGATATGCACACTGTGGTGGATCTGCCCGTCCCTGCTGCTGCGCCAGATCAGGCTGCAGCTCTCCCCATCCTCCAGCCTGTGGCATTCCTCCTGCAGCATACGAATCCAGTACGGCATTGAGATCTTTGCGATTCCAATCGTGTCCGCCTCTCTCTGGCTTTTGCGTGTCAGCACGACAAACTCTTTGGACAGGTAGCAGCAGCGCACATGGGATTCGTCTCCAGTCATATGTATCGTGACGCATATTTTCCGCTCAAGCATAGCTGCAAGCATTGCCGCATAAGGCTGGCATACCGCTATGCCTGCCCCTTCCCAGTCAATGACGCTGTTTTGATACATATCTGCCAGCATGCCGTTAACCGCACTGTTGCGCTCCTGCACGCTTCTGCTGCTTTGTGCAGCCTTTGAAAACAGTCCATACCACATATCCTGCCCAAGCCCTTTTAACAGCAGCTTTAACTGGTCTTCCTTGATATAATACATTTCATAACAGATCTCACAAGCACTCACGCCGTGCATATCGTCCATGGTTCTCCTTCAATCTATATCTATATTCTGACTGTGTCTATATTTTAACTATGTCCATCTTCTGTTTCTGTCTGTTTTTCTACCTGCCAGAGCGTGTCTTAAAAATGCTTTCTGTCAAATGTGCGTCACAATTCAAGCTTCTTGGACTACTAATGTCCAAGATGATGTGGGAGATTTGACCCGAATGAGGGAGGCGTAGCGGGCTACGTTGACCGAATGAGGGCCAAATATACCGCAAAGCGGGGCGTGCAGTTGGCAGGAATGATTTTTAAAGACACGCTCTAGCGTAAAAGCTCCTTTACTGCCGACCTGCAGCTTCCTGATGATGTAAAAGCTCCTTTACTGCAGGCTTGTAGCTTCTTGACAGCGGAACAATCAGCCCGTGTTCCAGATAGACTGCATTTTCGGACAGCCGCACACGCTCTAAATGCTGCATGTTAAACGCATAGCTCCTGTGGCAGCGTACAAACTGATCCGGGAGCTGCTCCAGTATATGCTCCATAGAATCATATTTGCTGTATTCTTTATTTTTCAGCCGGATAAATATTTTCCGCTCACGCACTTCTATGTAATAGATCTGGCTGTACGGAATCGCGGTCGCACCTTCGCGGTTTTCCACTACAAAAAGCCCCTTTTCTGCGGCAGCTGCCTGCGCCCTGCCATACAGGCAGCTTTTTAAAAATGCACGGAACACCTGCTCCTTCTGCTTCGCTTCGTAAGGGTACAGCAGCAGGGACGCCGCCCGCACAGACGGCGTAAGGTATTCCATCGGTGAGATCGAGGCGTCTGCGATCAGCAGAAACTCGGACTGTGCATACTGCCCGCGGATCTGGTGCAGCAGGGCGATATCCTCCTGTCCCCTCACACGGACGCATGCCATGTCAAGCAGCATTCCTTCAGCCAGATATTTGTTTACCATATCCGTCGTCGTAAAGCAGTACAGTTTCAGCTCTTCCTCGGATAAATAGGCAAACAGATCTTTTACAAGCTCTCCAAAAGACTCGGTTTCCCTGCGCCTTTGGCCGTATACAATGATGGTAATCACGCTTCTTACCTCCTGGCCAGCGGTACGATAATTTTGGCCGTATCTGCCTTAGACATCACATCCGGCAGACAGCCGACTCCCGGAGGCAGTACCTTGGTCTGCTCTGTGTAGGATACATAATCAAAGTTCAGCACCCGGTTATCTGCCGTATTTCCGCCAAAATGAATGCCCGTCTTATATCCGGTAAACGCATCATACAGTTCATCTCCAAAAATATCCTGATGATCCTTTAATGAAACTGCGCTGAAAAAATAAATGTTGTGCATGCTGCCTTTTTCAATAATATTTCGAAAGAATCCTTTCATGTCATACGAAGAATTATTGACCAGACTCATCAGCGACTTTAAGTCTGCCGCGAATATAAAATACTGCCCATACGCTGACATTTCCTCATAGATCTCATCTTCTTCGCAGTCCTTTGCCAGCAGCTCATTTTTCTTTTTGTTCCGTTCCTTAAATACCGGCAGCAGCTGTGAGAAAAATTCAAACAGGGCCTTGTCATCATCCACATAGTGGATGCCTGTCTGCGCATAGCTCTTAAAATCATGCGATTCATTATCGATCACACATATTTCCGCCTGCTTTTCTGCCGCAGCCTGCAGGCAGACCTTTAAAAAGTTGGTCTTGCCGCTGCGCTGCGTGCCATAAGCTATATAGCAGTACGTCCGGCGCAGGGATATGCCGTAGACCTGCGCATTTGCCATGTCATAGCCGACCGGCAGCATATTTTTATCAGCAAGCATCTGCTTATAATCATCCAGCAGATGATACTGTGACCATACAGGCTTTGCCGGGATCTCCGGTACCGGCTTCGCCGCCCTGCCTGTCCATGCCCGCTTCATCTCTTCGCACTCTGCGCGGATAACCTCCATACGCTCATAGTCATTTTCCGCCTTAACAGGCAGCGCTGTCTGAAACTCTAAAATACGTCCCTCATAGTCTGTCAGCCCTCTGCCCTTCAGCCCGCTTTCCGGCATGACTTCAATCTGATTTGTATGCAGCAGGTCAATATATTCAAACCGCTCCTGCAGCTGCAGGCACAAAGCCAGCGTAATATTCTCGCATACACGTGATGTCACATCGTTCATGCCGACACCGCCGCCCGATACGACCAAAAAGATCCCCTGGCTGACGCCTTCTTTAGACAGCGTGATCATCATATCGTCGTATCTTTCATCCGTCTTTTCCTTAAACGAAGCATAGTTGTCTACAAAAATAATGACCGCCGGCATAGTCACGCCGTTTTTCTGCACATACTGGCTGTAATTGCCGCCGCGCAGCAGTGCTTTTCTCTCTTTTAGGATTGTCCCGATCATATTGAAAAATTTGCTGATCTTATCCATGTCGTTTTCATACATAATGCCGCCGACATGCGGTGCGTCTTCAAACGCAGACATCATCTTGCTGCTGAAATCAAGCGCATAGATATTGACCAGATCCGGCGTATAGCGGTGGATCAGCGCGTATACGACTGTCTGCATCAGCGTGCTCTTGCCGCTGACAATGCTCCCAAACACGGCCATATGCCCCGTTTTTGCAAAATCCAAAAATAACGGCATCTGATTCTGGTTTGCAGGATCATCGATCTTGCCCAGCACAATCTCAAGGCTCCATGCCCCGCCCTGTGCCGGCCAGCTTCCGTCCTGATAGCAGCGGTCTGTATATTCTGCAAATTCCTGCAGATAAATATGTCCCGGCAGCACCGGCATCCACAGCTGCATATGGTAATTGTATCCGCATTCCAGCGCCATCTTCGCAAGATAATCTTTTACCGCATCCAGCTGCGTCTTTTCCTTTTTCTGCGGCAGCCTGACCCTGCCGGATACCGACTGCTCCAGCATCTCAGCAAGAATGGCCTGGCGGGACGGCTTTTGTGCCTGTACCTTTTTAAACAGCAGCAGGAAATCGCACAGGCGGTCTGTATTATACCTGCCGACCGGATAATCCAGCTTTTCAAACCACATCGCCTTATACATCGCATGTACCAAAAGCGCGAGCTGCTGCTTGTTTTTGCATTCCTCTAAGGTGGTCTTCGCCGCTTTCTGCGCCAGATCCAGGCATTTTGCAAGCTGCTCCAGCCATAAGTATTCCACCTTCTGCTTCTGCGAGAGCTTGGCGGAATTGCCTGTCATCTCTACCGTTCCGTTTAGAGACAGCATTTTTGCGATTTCTGTATTGCCTATGCTGACATTTTCTTCATAAGCTGCCCCGCTGTAGCCTGACTGGAACAGCTCGTATACTTCATCGTTGCCGACCTGCAGATAACAGCGCCCGGCCTGTGTGATATAGGCAGCATCCGGCTTGTGCAGCATATCATTGCTGTCCTGCCTGTCCTGTACGCGCAGGCACAGGCGGAACTTGGAGTTGCTCCATATATTGTCATCTACCGTGCCGCTCGGCTTCTGGGTCGCTAAAATCATATGTACGCCGAGGCTTCGTCCTACCTGTGCCACGGAAATCAGCTCCTTCATAAATTCAGGCTCTTCCCGTTTTAACTCTGCAAACTCATCAATGATAATAAACAGGTGCGGTACCGGCAGGGACGCTTCGCCGTTTTTATACAATTTTGTATACAGGTTGATATTATTTACGCCGTGCTCTGTAAATACACGCTGACGCCTGCGGTTTTCACTCTTAATCGAAATCATCGCACGCCTGACCTGATTTCCCGATAAGTTGGAAATCTGCCCGACCATATGCGGCAGTCCGTCAAACAGGTTTGCCATGCCGCCGCCCTTATAATCGATAATGAAAAATCCGATATCGTCCGGGCTGTAGTTTACTGCCAGAGATAACATATAGGTCTGCAGCGTCTCTGATTTTCCAGAGCCTGTCGTACCTGCGACCAGGCCGTGCGGCCCGTGGTATTTTTCATGCACATCCAGATAGCACGGCACGCCGCCTGCCTTTGCGCCGACCATGCCCTTGATATTGTCGTATGTCCTGTTTTTTGCCCACAGTTCCTTGACCGGGAGATCCTGCGGCTTTGTCACTCCCATCATTTCAAAAAAGGTCAGCGCATTTGGAATCTCCCCGCCTTTTTCCATTTCCTGCACCTGCAGCATAGCCAGATGTCTGGAAAACCGCTCCAGATAAAAGCCGTCAATCTGGTCAAACTGAATATGCTGCCGTTTTTCTTCTCCTGCGACGGCATCGTACATGCCCTGAAAGCGCGCCGTATTTTCTATAATAAAATCACATGCATTCGGCAGGTCTTCGTAACGCTCGCTCAGTATGCAGGTCGTAAGCCCTGCCGCAGCGTTTTTTTCAAAAATATATCTGGCAATCAGCTCGCCTTCCAGCATATGCATGTCCGAGACAAACAGTATATAATACGGCTTTGGAAGCTGCGGGCTGCCGATGGTGATCTCCTTTTCTTCCTCCAGCCTTGTCCGAAAGATTTTGGTCATCTCATAAAATACGTCGCTTGCCTGTTCTGCATCCTTTGCGCAGTACCTTGTCTTTTTATCCTCTGACCATACATGCGGGAGCCATTTGGCAAATTCCCATTCCTTTTCTTCATTGGAACGCTCGCCGTCATAAATAAAGCCCATTTTTACGTCGGTATAGCAGTTGTTTGCAGCGATCTGTGCTGCCAGAAGCTTTGCGGCTTCTATAGCTCCAGCCTTCTTCGGCCCGCCGACGATGCCGATCAGCCTGTGCTCTGACAGATCCAGCACAACCGGGACATCATAAAGCGTATCGTAGTTTTCCTTGATAAACCGCGGCTTATCCTCCAGCTCGTCTTTATATATGGTAAACCTTTCTTTTGGTGCCTGTATCGAGATCTGGAACGGGACATCTCCCATGCCGAGGCGGTGCTTTAAATAGTCTTTGTGCGTCGTATTGCGGTTCCACAAAAGCCCGCTGTCTTCGTCATAAGACAGGCAGGCCGCGGCCTCTGGGTACATGTCAAATAAGTTGCTGGAGGTATATTCATACCGCTCCTTGATCTCTTCCGTCTTTTTCAGCAGATAATCACTGTAGCTTTCAAACCTTACCTGCTTTTTTTCCATCTCCTGCTTTTTGTGGTGCCATATGTTCTGGACTGCCCAGAATACACCCAGCAGCGCAGAGGATAAAGACATGACAAGGCCGGAATACATAGACAGCCCGGAACGTCCGCCGGAAGACGGCGACATCATAAGCACGCACCCTGCGATCATCGGAAGTGCCATTGTAAAAGACGGGCCGATGGTCAAAAGCAGCGGCTGCGGCTTTTCCTGCTCCAGCTGCGGCGGAGCCTCTATTTCAACCTCTCCGTCTGCCAGATCGTGAAACGTACGCGGCGAGCGGTGGTAGACCGTCTTTCCATGAGATACCGCCGCGCCTTCCCTTGCCGGATTTCTGGATACCACCTGCCTCTTCGGCATGACCTTCAGCTTCTGCGTGTTAATCCGCGCCCTGCTCCCTGCCGTATCCACGGCCAGACAGCTGCCCAGATAGATCATGCGCAGTCCCATAATATCTATGCACGCACCGGGACTGAGCAGCCGCTCTTTTTCGATCCGGTAAGAATTCACATATGTACCGTTTAAGCTGTTGTTGATAATTTTAAAACCGGCCCCTTCCCGCACAAGCGCCGCGTGGCTGCGGGAAACCAGCTTCATATAATCGTAGCAGATATCATTATCCGGCTTTTCACCAATGGTGATCTGGCTGACTCCTGCCAGAGAATATTTCTCATATGCATGAAACAGCGAATTTACATATTTTACGATTAATACGATCTCATTTTCTTCTTCGATAAACAGGTTCAGAACATCCTTATCCGCCAGGGCGCGGCCCTCATACGCGCCTGTGTCTTTTCGTATGCTGTAATCCCTGCCGCGCTTAAAGCTCCATACGTTGTCCATGACTTCCATATAAATGCTTCTGTTTTTCTTTAATCGGAAAAAATCACTGCGCAGCGTCAGCGTATAATCGGCATTATTGACAGACGGAAGCTGATATTCCCAGAATGCATCCTTTGAATATACTGATAAAATAATGTTCATTTAATCATTACCTCCGCCTCTGGTTGGCCAGCGAGTCATCCAGCGAGCGTTTTACCTGCCGCTCCCGGGAGGACGACTGGATCTGCCTTCTTATCTTTCGTTTTTTATTTAATACGACAATCGTAACTGCCATTATGACAAAAATTATAATCTCATAAATCAAAACTGCCTGCTGCGACAGCAGCAGCTGTGCGAGATCTTCTATATTCATAAATACCCCTTCTTTAGCTACTGTTTGATTTCAAACACAAATTCTTCGTCCGCCAGCTGAAACCTGTCCCCGCTTTTGAGCCTGTACGCCTGCTGGCCCGTCATGCGCCTGCCGCTTACAAACGTCCCGTTTACAGAACCCATGTCCTTCAGCCACCAGACATCCCCGCGCCTTTCGATCACCGCATGCACCCTGCCGATCGATCCGTTGCCTGTAATGCAGTATTCATTCTGGCTGGATCTGCCCAGCCTTATGACATCGCCTGTGATCGTCTTTCGCTCCTTTGTGCGGATTCTAATAAGCTGCATGCTCTTTGGCAGCGCCTTTACACCGCCGCCCGCAGCACCGCCGCTGCCGAGCATGACCGTATACTGTTCCAGATCCTCTGATTCCCCGGCCTCCTGCATACTGTGCACGGCGGCACTGCCCACTGCTGCAGCAGCGCCCTCACCCGAGGCCCTGCTGATATACTGACGGACATGCTCCGGCCTATAGTCACTCTGCTGCAGGTAATTTTGAAAATCAATCAGATAATTCGCGCCAAGACCGCCCTCTTTTTTCATTTCCTGATAGATAATATCGTGGATCACCGCAAACAGATTGTCCGCCAGATCTTTTGCGGCAGATACCGGCTGATAGATAAAATACATCTTTAATGTCTCTTCTTCGATAAACACCATATCCGGCTTCGTCAGGATATGGTCAGGATACAGCCCCCTGCTTTTGGCGGCAATCTGTGCATCCACCATCTGGGCCATAACCTTCCAGAAGGACTGCTCGTCCAGTTTTTCGTCCTTTAAATATTTTGCCAGCGGCAGTGCAGCAGGCGCTTCGTACTCCAGCTGTTTTTTCCCGTCATAGGATATATGAAAAAATCCAGGCACTGTATTTTTCAGCAGGTAATCAAGCTCCCTTTCATTGATTTTTTCACCAAATGCCGGCTTTCCTTTTATAATTATATTTGTATTTTTCGCATGAACCCGATATTTCATCAAACTTTCCGTCCTTTTTCTACCTAAATGTACTGTCTGAAATTTATTTGACAGACGCACCGACCGCCCATCTATCATGCAGCCTATACACTGCTGAGGCTGCATTACTGCACTGTTACCTTCTGCCTGGCCTGTGACATCTCCATCATGTGACGTCTTTCGTATGTTCTGCCAAGGCTGCATTACTTACTTCTCTATTGCCGCCTATCCGGCCTGTGACGTCTCCATCCAGTGATAGTTCTGCTAAGGCTGCATTGCTGCACTGTTACCTTCTGCCTGACCTGTGACATCTCCATCATGTGACGTCTTTCATATGTTCTGCCAAGGCTGCATTACTGCACTGCTGCCTCCTGTCTGACCAGTCCGCTCATGCTGCCTTCTCCCTCAAGAATCTGCGCTTCTTCCAGATCATAATCCTTTAAAAATTCCAGATATGTCGTCAGCTTATTTTCCTGATAGCTGTCCAGCACAATCTTATTCAGCGGCAGGCCGTCCCTGTTATCCATATATGCAGCGCTCTGCATGCCTTCGCTCAAAAGCAGCGAAAGCAGTGTCATGCCTGCATCCTGCCTGTTCTCATCCCCGCTCTTTTTCACCGCATACCGGTGCAGCATGCTCCCGACCAGCCGGCCCTCTTTTAAAAGCGGCACGGCTGCATAATCCGTAGAAGGAACAGCTTCTACCGTAACCGCCTCGACCTTATCCAGATCAGAAAGGTCTCCTACAATCCATGCTGTCGGCTGCTCCAGATCCTGGAACTGTTCAAATATATTTTCGTCGTCCGCATAGCCCACCTGGCTGCCCAAGCCTGACAGCGTATCTAATTCAAATGCATTCGGAATCTGGTCATCCTTTGCCCTGCTGCCATATACGACCGCGGCCTGCATGGCAGTAGGAACCGCATACACATCCCCTTCTTTTTTCAATCCGTCCAGATATAAATAATCTGTCAGATCCATTGTGCGAAACAGCTTGGACAGCTCCACACACGGCTCATCCTCCCAAAAAGAAGGCTCCAGCCCATCCGTACAAAAGACATCCGGCAGGCTGTCTGCTGCCGCAGACTCCTGGATCAGCTGCGTGTACTCTTTTCTTTCAACCGCCTGTGCCTTTATGGTCAGCTGCGGGCATACACGCTCCACGCTTTCCGTAAGCCTCTCGATCATCTGCTCACCCAGCTCCTCATCCGGTACAGACAGCCATACCGTCAGCTCTTCTTTTTTAATCTTTGCCACATTGATCCTGCCCCTGCCGGAAAAAACGGTCAGATTTAATCCTACAATTACGCCTGCCGATAGAAACACTGCTGCTATGCACGCCGCTATCATCCGCCTGCGCCTTCGGCTTTTACGGATTTCCTCCTGCGGGACCAGTACCTTTTTATGGTGGATCAGCGCCTCTTTAAACTCCCCCGCCGTCTGAAACCGCAGGCGCGGATCAAGCGCCATCGCCTTAAATATAATGCGCTGTAAGTATTCATCCGTGCGCACGCCAAAATCTTTCAGCTCCTTGAGCTCATCGGCCATCACGCGGTCTCTGGAATCTACCGGCTTCTCGCCTGTAAGCATCTCGTAAAACACTGCCCCCGCCGCATAGATATCCATGCTCATGCTCTGCTTTTCCTGCGAAGTATACTGCTCCGGCGGCGTATATCCCGCCTTTACGACGACTGCCTCCGTCCGCTCAGCTCCCTGCAGCCTTGCTGCCCCAAAGTCAAACAGCTTAATCGAATCTGCACCTGTCACGAAAATGTTGTCCGGGCTGATATCCTTATGTATAATATTGTGCCTGTGCACCTTTTCCAATGCCTCTAAAAGCGCCAGCATATATCCACCCGCCTCTTCGGGCGACAGCCTGCGCTGTCTGAGCTCATCTTTTAAAAGCGGTGCGTCTACATATTCCATAATGATATATGCCGTCTGATTTTCCACAAAATAATCATAGACATTGACGATATCCTGTTCTTTCGAAAACAGCGCCATATTTCTGGCCTCTTCCAAAAACCGTGCCAGCTGCTTTTTAAACTCTGCCTTTTTCTCACCGGAAAAAATACCGACCTTTTTTTCTCCGCCTCCGCGGTTTACAAGCCCTGCCGGATAAAACTCCTTGACCGCTACAATCATGCGCAGCGTGGCGTCATATGCCTTATACGTAATGCCGAACCCGCCGATACCGATGCTGACGCCTATAATATACCTCTTCTGCAGCACCGTCGCGGGCGCTAACTGGTATGCCTGCTGCGCTGCCGGATCTTGTTCATAGCCGCAGTGCGGGCATACCTTATTATTTCCCTTGGATTTGAAACACCAGAAACAGATTTTTGCTGCCATTATGCGTACCAGTATGATCCCTTTCCGTACAGCATCAGGCCGTCATCCGCCACCCATGTCACTGTCTGAAGCACAGTCATATACTCATAATCTGGGTGCTCATAATCATTGGTAATGACCATGACACAGGGATACTCTGTTTCCTTTCCATGAAAAATGCCTTCCGCCTCAAAGTAAACGGTCGCCCCGGCGCTGTCTTCCTCAATGGCTATGATTTTTGTACATTTTTTATATACAACATCATCTTTATTTTCTGCTTCTGCATATGACAAAAGCTCATTCAATCCTTTTGTAAAGCTGCCGGACTTTATGCTTACCTTTTTCCCGCTGTCCGGCATCTCCCAGGTCCTGTATACGTTTTTTATGTACTTACTGCCTTTTAAAACATTCTTTACAACCGTAATCCGGCATTCCTCCAACTCTCCGTCCACCTTTGCCGAAACAACTGCTGTTCCCGGCTTCACTGCTGTCGCTATGCCCTGCTTTGTGACTTTTACTACCTTTGGATTGCTGGATAACCATGCATCTGCTTCAAGATTTCCAGCCAGATCGATTTTGGCACCTTTTACCACCTTCAGATCACTGGCAGTACGAAAATTAAAAAGTGCCAGCTTCGTGGCAGCCTCCGCCCTAATAGTCCCTAAAAACAAAGCCATAATTAGTCCCGCCGCCAGCGCCATCACATACTTTGTTACGAATGCTATGTTTTCCTTTCGTTTTGTCTGTGTCATTTTTCTGACTCTCCTCCCTAAGTGTTTTGATGTTGTATCATTTCTTTTGTCTCTTGGCCTTACCTTTTGATATTTACGGCACCTGTCTGATATGATTCCTGCATTATCTACGTTTAAGTTTATTGTATAGGATTTTTGATATATATTATATTGAAATTTAATTTATATTATATGATAGCAGGACGATCAGGGCAACAGCGCTGTTAGTATCAAAAAGTGTACTTTTTGATACTTCATTTATAGCGCATTTTAATAATTTCAAATACGGCTTTTTTGATGTATTTTCTATATAAAACACAGTTTTTCATATATAGATCATGCAAATTACTCAAAATAACTTGCATCCATTTCCATAATATGGTAAATTTTAGTTAGAAAAACAAAAACACTATCAAAAGGTACACCTTTTGATAGTGTTTTACGTAAGTCATAGCATACGCTTTTGTTTTACATTAAAATAACTGTATCTTAATTACACCCTCTTCCCCTGCAAATACAAAACAGGCACAGGGCATAACGGAATAACTCAAGGAAGAAAACGCCTTGAATAAAGGATTTACAGAAGAAAATTTGGAAGGGCTTGTGCGATGGAACTTGTGAACGAGGAAATTATTCAAATATAAAAGACAAGGGCGAGGAAAACCTCACCCTATTTTTTCATCAAACAATGCTATTTTAATGTGAAGATGACAGTATTGAAAATTTCTTTAAAGCCCTTTCATCATGC
>CAJUHV010000025.1 GCA_910586445.1 uncultured Eubacterium sp. | reverse complement strand
ATATAACGAAAGCTTTGTGGAAACTGCAGTCTCAAAAAGTGTACTTTTTGAGACTAAACGTAATTTGAGCAAAATTACCAAAAAAAAGGGGTTAACTTCCTTGACTTTTTGACGATATTATATTAGAATGAAGCTCGATTTAAAGAAAATTGACAGAAAAAAGGCAGTCTCAAAAAGTACACTTTTTGAGACTGCCTTTTATAAAAATTCCTTTTATCCTCTTTCCAGCTGAATACCCTGCCCTGATTGATTATGCCGGCTGCATAATCTTAGCTTCAATTTCTTCTATGTCACTTTCGAGTAATTCCGGGAAATACTCGCTGACCTCATCCATATTTATTTTCCCCTTTTTTAACATAAGTACTGCTTTTTCCATTAATGTTTCCCTTTTAATATCTTTCGTATAAGTCCTCATAATCTGCTCATCATCAAATAAACTCATCATAATTGTCACCACCTCCACTTCCTTGCTGCTCAGGTACGATTTTAAAATATTCCTGTCCCTGCAGATACGGATCGTTTCTGTTACCGCCTGTTTTGTCATTCCGTGTTCTTTGATCTGCTCATTAAAAACCCTGCAGAAAACAATGTACTCATTGATTATATTGTGCCTATCACTCTCATATATGACTCTGGCTTTTATCTCAAGAGCAGTATCCCTGCCTTCAAAAAACTCTTGCGTTAAGGATATTATATCCGGTTTTCTGCCTCTGCTGCCTGTGTATATCACATATAATTCAGGCTCTGGCATTTTTACTTTCCGGCTCCTATACAGACTCTGGCCGGTCCGCTCAAAGTATTCATGGTAACTCTGCGCTAAATATAGCATTATTCTGATTAAAATATTTACCGTCCATGAAGACTGTGCTTCTAAAAGCAGCAGCAATTTATAATTGCCTACCATAATTCCTAAATCATTATAGAGGTGGTCTGTCAGAACATTGTCTATTGTTACAATATCCAATGTGTCTTCTGTTGTATCCGTATCCTCGGGGTGCAGTGCTTGATACATTTTCAACAAATTCTTTTTATCTTGGAAAAGGTCTAAAAACACACTGTTTTTTGCGGTACGCTTTGCCTTGATTTCCTGTGTCTGCTTCATATTATCTGACACCTTATCACCTCAATTTCTAAAATCCATGCTTATGGAACGGCTGCCCTGCTCCTGTTACACTTCAATTATACAAAAAAACACCCGCCTTTACAATAAAATTCACAATAAATCGGGTTTTGCTCATGTCCCATAGACAGACTCTAGAAAAGCCTGCTTAATTCCTCTTTTGAATACAGCTGATCCAGATCAAGCAGCCTGATCCTTGACACATCCAGATGCGCCTTCTGCTTTTCCTTCGGCGGCAGCTTCATATAGTCGCCATAAAGCGCGGACAGATATTTGTCATACTTTCGGAATGCCCGGAATGTGTATCCCTCAAACTGCATGTCCATCATCTCGTCAAAGCATTCCCCCGGCATGCCGTAGCGCGAGCGTACATACGGATACGTCATATGCCGCACGAGCCGGGTCCTCCTCTTATTGCACCGGCGTGCAATGCGGTTTCTCCAATGAAATACCGCATCACGCGGCACCGCACGGTACAAAAGACCGTACCATTTCCTTAAAAACAGCGAATCCGCATTCTCCATGCCGAGCTGGGCATACAAAAGCTTTCGGATCACATAGCAGGCAAACAGGTGCAGGCGTCGTATGAAAAATCCGTCCGGCACATTGTCCACGACAAAGATATCCACAAATATCCCGCCCCTGTTCTTTAAGTGCTCCTGCCCCAGACGGACAAACTCCGTATCCAGGCGGCGCAGCTTCTCATAGCCCCAGCGGTAATGCGGGTCGGTGCGGTATTCCTGCAGGAAAAAGCGCTTTTTATCCAGCTCCTTCCTGCATGCCTTATAAAACTTCCGGTATTCCTCCCTGCGCATAATGACGTCGATATCGTCGTCCCATGGGATGAAGCCGCCATGGCGCACTGCGCCGAGCAGCGTGCCGCCGTCGAGGGAATACTTTATGCCGTATTTTCGGCATATGCGGTCGATTTCTATAAGCATTTCTAACAGGTTCAGCTGGAGCTGCCTTAATTCCCTGTCTGAAAGTTCGATTTTTTCACGCTGCGTCTTGTTCATCTGCCCCTGTCCCCTTCCGTTTCCCTGCTGTATACACTGATTTCTCATAATAAAGCTTTCGCTATCCTCTCGGCATGTAATGATTCCCTATAATAAAGCTTTCGCTATCCTCTCGGCATGCAATGATTCCCTATAATAAAGCTTTCGCTATCCTCTCGGCTCCCCGCCCGTCAGCCAGCTGCTGCATTTTTAAGGAGCGCCGCCTCTCCTTGTAATCGCAGCGGTATTTTTCCAGGCAGGCTGAAATCTTCTCCGCCACAGGATCAAAGCGGGCGTCTCCTGCATACTCGATCATCTGGTCTGCATGAAATTTCCTTACATTGCAGAGCTGGTTATCGGCCAGGGAAAACGATACTGCCGGCGTTCCGCATGCGCATAATTCATAAAGCGTAAAGCCGCCCGCAGAAACAGCCATGTCCGCCGCCTGCATATATTTTTCAATATCTTCTACGGCCTGATGCACCACTACATTTGCATGCTCCCTATATCTGTGCTTTATCATCTCATACTTTTTATCATACATGCCGCATATGACATCAATCCTTTTATACTGTGACAGGTCTATCCGGCTTAATAACTGTTCATAGACATCGTAACGGTCTGTTCCTCCCGACAGCATCAGCAGCCGTTCTGCCACAGGCTTGATTTTATGCTTCTTACAGTGCTTAAATGCACTGCGCATGGGCGCATAAGACGGCCCCATATAAAATCTGGTATATTCATAATACCTCTGATACTTTAAATCTTCCCAGTAATTTGCATAGCAGATCAGGCTGTGGACCGGATAATCAAATGCGTTCAGGTCATCCAGATACGCAACCTCAGCCATGCTGCCAAGCTGCCTTAAATAGCTTTCCGTCACATAATAGCTGTCCACAAGCAGCTTTGAGATCCCTTTTTGTTTCATGGCTGCCTTTAGAACCGGCAGCTCAATCTCCAGATCGTCCCATTTTGAATCCAGCACAACATATGGAAAGCCCCTGCTTTCCAGCAGGCCTGCCGCCTGACCATCTGCCAGAAAAAATATTACGTCTTCCTTCTGGTTTTGCAGCTCCTGCGCAATCGAAAGGCACCGCATCACATGCCCGGTCGCTATGGTGCTGTTCATGTCCGTACGTATTCCTATCATTCAAACACCCGCTTATATTTTAAAACTATACGCTTCTATCAGGCAATATGTCTTCCATACGGCCTGAAATAAAAGTTTTCAAGAGACTTTTTCACCATTTTCACTCAATATCATTATATTTGTAAAATCCACAAAAATCCCCCTGCACCACGCCGGCCTCCATTCCTTCCATCATAACCAGACCCGCATATCCAGATCCAATTTATCCAGCTTCCAGAAAGAACCTCACCGTTAACCGCAGGAGGATTTTATACATCCATTTTTATATTTTTGTATTTCTATTTTTGCATTTCTATTTTTATATCTCTATTTAATTTTACCACAGATTCTACTGTTCTTTCACAAAATGCATCTGATAAGCCTGATACTCCCCGAGCTCGATCGGCAGCAGAATGCCGCTTTCCATCAGCGCCTCGGCCGCGTATACCTTTTGGCTTTTCGTATCGCGGTACATGGCACCTTCTTCTAAGCCTTTCAGGCGCACATAATTTACGGTCATATTTCCATGCATATTCAGCATCATCGCACTGACCAGCACCTCGGCTGCATCCTCATCGATAAACTCCCACGCGCCTACTTCCCGCACCGACGGGTCGGTCAGGCGGTAATACAGGCCGTTTTGGATTAAAGGTGCATATTTTTTATAGTCTGCGATCTGATCTCTCATCTGCTGCTTTTCTTCATCTGAGAGTTTATTCGGGTCCAGCTCGTAGCCGAATGTGCCTGCCATAGCCGTAATTCCGCGCGCGGCAAACGGCGTCGTGCGGCCGGTCTGATGGTTCGGCACTGCTGATACGTGTGACCCGACTGTAGAAGCCGGGTAGCCGAACGATGTGCCGTACTGAATATGTACGCGGTCTACTGCGTCTGTATTGTCGCTGCACCAGATCTGCGGCGTATAGTAAAGCATGCCGGCATCAAACCGTCCGCCGCCGCCGCTGCACCCTTCAAATAAGATATCTGGATATTTCTGCACGAGCCGTTCCAGCAGATCGTATACCCCGCGCACATAATCGTACTGTACCTTTCCCTGATCCTTTGTGCTGCGCGAATAGCAGTCGGAAAGGCTGCGGTTTAAATCCCATTTTACGTATTCAATATTCCCTTGGTCAAGCACCAGGCATACCTGCTCAAATACGTCATCTACTACCTCCGGCCTTGACAGGTCTAAGATCAGCTGGTTTCTAGCGCGTACCGGATTCCTGCCAGGTATGGAAAGCGCCCAGTCAGGATGCATGCGGTATAAGTCGCTGTCTTCATTGACTGCCTCAGGCTCGAACCATATGCCGAATTTTAACCCCATGCCATTGATTTTTTCAATCAGGCTGCCCAGGGACATGCCCAGCTTTTTCTCATTCACACGCCAGTCTCCGAGGCCGCTGTTATCATCGTCCCGCCTGCCGAACCAGCCGTCATCCATTACCAACATCTCTATGCCGACCTCTGCCGCCTTTTTCGCAAGTGCACACAGGGACTGCGCGTTGAAGTCAAAGTAAGAAGCCTCCCAGCTGTTTAACAGCACGGGCCTTATGCAGTCACGGTACTTTCCGCGGCATATATGTGTACGGATACATGCATGCAGATTCTGCGACAGCCTTGACAGGCCGCACCTGCTGTATGTCAAAATCGTCTCAGGTATGTAAAAATCTCCGTCAGCCTCAACCGGATAAGAAAACTGCTCGTCAGACAATCCGATCAGCGCACGCGTCTGGTTAAACTGGTCTTTTTCCACCTCTGCTTTAAAGCTGCCGCTGTATACAAAGGACATCGCATAGCAGCTGCCCGCGTCCTCAGTCGCTTCTCTGTCAGCTATGATCATCATCGGGTTGTACTGATGGCTGGATGTACCCCTGCGGCTGCCGATGACCTGCGCTCCGTGTGTCACTGGTGTACGCTGCACGTGCCGCTCCATCGCATGGCGTCCGTAAAAATACATCACGTCATATTCCCCGCCGGTCCAGTCAATGCATGCCGCCTGCGCTTTTTCCAACCACACGCGTTCTGTGCCGCCATTGTGAATACGCGCGCTTCTTGTAATAATATCAAGCTTCGGCAGCACACCATACAAAAGCGTTACCTGCACATGCGTCACTGGATCTTCTAAATCAATCTCAAGCGTCTGCGCCTCATTTTTATCGGCATATACAGCCGGAAAGCCGGGCAGCGCGTACTTTCCTTCAATAACCCGTGCGTCACGGAAACGAAAATCTCCACTATAAGAACCATCCGCATTTTTAATAATTACAGCCGGGCTGCGGTAATCACCCGTTCCTAAGGACGGCAGCTCCTGCGGCAGCACGTCCATCGAATAGGTACGGTCAGCTCCCACATCATACGGATTTCCAGAAAAACCACGGTCGGCAAAATGCAGCAGGTAATCCATGCAGCCCTGCGTCCTGCGCCCATAGTACAGATGCAGCAGAAAACCGTACTGATCTGCTTTCATCTGGTACGTAGAATTATTTGTATGCAGGGTAAAGATCTTGTTCTTCTCGTCAATAAAAATTCCCATGTAGTTCCTCCTTCTGTTTTTTTGATACATACTATAAGCTGTCCAAATTTTTATGTACGAACATCCAGCCCGGATAAAACTACCAGGCTGGATGCATAATATCAATATTTATTTTCATGTATATGGTACAGACTATTTTACTGCACCGTTTACAACACCATTTAAGATCTGCTTCTGACATACAATATAGAAAATCAAAATCGGCAGCAGAGCAAGCAGGTAAGAGGCAAACGCCAGATTATAATTTGTACCGAACTGTGTCTGGAACGTCATCTGTGCCAGCGGCAGTGTATTGATTCCGCTGCCTGACATAATTACTAATGGAGTCATAACGTCATTCCATACACTCAGGGCCGTAATAACTGCAACCGTTGCATGCATAGGCTTCATAATCGGGAAAATGATCGTCCAGTAAGTCCTCCATGTTGTCGCACCGTCCATACGTGCTGCTTCTTCCAATGCGATCGGAATATTCGTCAGATATCCAGAATACAGCATAAGGTTCATCGGCATATAGAATACCACATAACAAAGGATTACACCAAATAAATTTGCAAGCCCCATCTGTGAAGTCTGCTTTACCAGCGGCATCATTAAGATTGCAAACGGTACGAACATACCGCTGACAATGTACAGGTATACAAAATTGTACCATTTGTTTTTTGCTTTATTACGTCCTACTGCATATCCGATCATGGAATGTACTAAAACCGAGATCACTACCGTCACTGCCGTAATCAGAAAGCTGTTCATCAGGGATCTCCAGAAATCTGTCACCCGCATTGCTTCTGCAAAATTCGACAGGCTCCAGTGCTTTGGCAGGGATAAAATGCCTGATATGCTGTTTGTCATTTCCGAAGGCTGTTTAAACGCAATTATAATCGTCATGTACAGTGGAAATGCAATTGTAATCAATCCGCAGATTAAGAGTATCGTAACCGGCCAGTTGACCCTTTCACTTACTTTTTCTTTCATTATAACTGCTCCTCCTTTTTACCCGTAATTGTAAGCTGGACTACAGAGAATACAACGATTATGACAAAGAACAGCACCGCATTCGCACTCTGGAAACCGAACTGTCCGCCTGCCATACCGTTATTGTAAATCAGATAGGAGATGGATTCTGTACTCTGTGCAGGACCACCCTTGGTCAATGCCATAATCTGGTCGAACACCATTAAAAAGTTCTTTACACACAATACCATATTGATGCTGAAAAACGGTATGATTAACGGGAATGTCAGGTGCTTAAACTGTGCCCATCCGGTTGCGCCGTCAATCGAACCTGCTTCATATACATCCTCCGGCACCGTCTGAAGGCCGGATATGTATATAATCGTATTCATCGCAATTGCCTGCCATGCACATACGATTACGATCGCGATCCACGCCCATTTTGTGCTAGCAAGGATACTCGTTCCTTTTCCGCCCATCATATCGATAACAGCCGGAACGATATATGTAAAGAAGTAGTTAAAGATATAACCTACTACCAGTGCGCCGAGTATGTTTGGAACAAAATACAGGCCTCTTAATGTGCTCTTAAACTTGATCTTGCTGTTTAATCCCAGGGCCAGCATAAGGCTGATCACATTAACAACCAAAGTAGTTACAATAGCCATTTTGATTGTAAAAATATAAGACTTGCCTACACGTGCATCTGTAAACAGATCAATATAGTTACGCAGCCCTACATAATCGTAATCGCCATATCCCCTGAAATTCGTAAAACTATAAACCACGCCTTTGATCAGCGGCAGCGTATTAAAAACAAAGAACAGTATAAGGATCGGCACTGTCATCAGTAAGTAAGTACGCTCCCTGTCATTCATCTTATTCATTATTTCGATCTCCTTTCCGTTGCCATTTAGTGCTGCGCTTCGTATTCCTGCACCATTCGGATGATATCGCGGTTATACCTCGCCCAGTCTTTGTCAAATTTTGCCAGGAATGCGTCTACGTCCTTTTCGATCAGCAGTGTCTGGATCTGGGCATCAACAGCCATTTCAGATGGATAATAATGATCCTGATAATCCGTCATATTACCAGAGGCAATATAATCCTTCATTCCGTCCAGATTTGGTGCTAGCGTAAACTCTCCACTCTTGCATGGAACAGCGTTCTGGTCATCCAGATATGCCTGCAGATTCTCATCGTCTAACAGGAAATCAATTACTTCATAAGCCGCTTCTTTGTTCGGGCTTGCTTCTGTCACGCAGAACTGCAGGTCAACACCGGAATTGAGCGTATTGCCGTCTTTGTCATTGCTTGCCGGCATAACAAAGGAGTCAATATCCATATCCGGATTTACCGACTTGATCTGCGGAATCGCATAGCTTCCGATTGTATACATTGCTGCCTCACCATTTGCAAAAGCAGTACATGCGCTGTTGTAATCATAAGCAAACGGCCCTTCCTCGCCATAATCTAACAGCTGAAGCATTTTTTCGGCAACTTCCCTGTATTCATCCGTAAAATTTGTACTTCCGCTGTTTACCTGCTTGCAGACATCTGCTGGTGCCAGATCTACAGCAATCGCATTCCAAGGTGCAAGACAAGTCCAGGTATCCTTAAATCCAAAATAAAACGGCAGTATGCCCTCTGACTGGATCTGCTCACAAAGCGCGATCAGCTCATCCCAGGTCGTCGGTATCTCCCATCCATGTTCTTTAAACATCTCACGGTTATAAAGGATACCTGCCGCATTTGCCACATAAGGAATGCCGAATGTGCCTTCCGTCGGTACAAATTCCAGTCCTTCAAGAATGTCCACATATCCCTGATTGATATCCGCAAGCCCTGCATAGTCCGATACGTCTGCCAGTATGTTGGAGTCAATGAAATAAGAATAATTAATATCCCCTCCGATCCCGATAATATCAGGATAATCATCTCTGACAAACCTCGTTTTCAAAATCGTCATCGCATCGTTCGGCGATTCAATCGTTAAGTGGATATTGTCATGCGTGCTGTTGAACTTTTCTTCCAACGCTTCAAATACATCCACTGCCTCCGGCTTGTAATGTACCAGCTCAATTTCGATCTTACCGCTGTTATTCTGGCCGCCGCAGCCAGACAACAGCAGCGGGGCTGGTAACGCACATGCCAGAAAAAGACTAAACATTTTTCTCTTCATCCCTTTTTCTCCTTTCTCTTT
Source organism: uncultured Eubacterium sp. (assembly GCA_910586445.1). Lineage (GTDB taxonomy): Bacteria > Bacillota > Clostridia > Lachnospirales > Lachnospiraceae > Eubacterium_J. The sequence goes on along the minus strand of CAJUHV010000025.1, from coordinate 41,073 downwards.
GCCTCGCTCTTAATTGCAAAAACATTATAACATTCCTTAATGCGTCTATAAATAGCATGTTTTTTTCACTTTTATAGCAATATGTGTTTTTTTCCAAATATATAAAAAGTCATCTAGCATTTTGGCATGTTATAAGATATACTAAGCATGTTAGGAAATGAAAATACACAAAAAAATGAAAAATATCCGAGCATATTGTTATAAAAAGCAGATAATTTATGAGAAAATACAAATAAATCAGCAGCATTTCTTACATAACAGTTAACTTTTTTCGGTATTTTGACGAACGGCCTTTCATCTTCTAACATACCCGTTTTTGCAAGATATGCACCAAGGTTTACAGAAATGATAAAAAATCAAAAAATAGCGAAAGGAGCTTTCCGATCATGAAAGAACTATTGTTTTCTGTCTTCCCAAGTGAAAATTTTGTAGATTTCAGCCTGTATCAGTTCGGATGGGAACGCTGCCTGCCTTCAAAGTCATTCGGCCCCGCAGCACGCACCCATTACCTTTTTCATTATGTCATATCCGGCACAGGCACATTAAATGCGGACGATTCATCCGGCCATACGCATTCTTATCAGGTAAAAAGCGGACAAGGATTCATGATCTTTCCAGAGCAGATTACAATGTATATCGCAGATGAAAAGCTGCCCTGGGAATATGTCTGGATTGAATTTGACGGCCTGCATGCCAAAGAAGTCGCCACCTTTGCCGGACTATCCCCCAACAGCCCGGTCTACCACGCACACTCCCATGACCTGCGCGAAACAATGATGAACGAAATGCTCTATATCGCGCAGCACGGCAGCATGCCTTCCTTTCACCTGATTGGACACTTATACCTGTTTCTGGATGCGCTGACACGCTCCATATCATCTACAAAACTGTCTACCGGAGGCAGGCTGCGGGATTTTTATGTACATGAAGCAATTGCTTTTATTGAACAGAATTTTCAAAACGACATATCTGTAGAAAATATAGCAGACAACTGCGGCTTAAACCGCAGCTATTTCAGCAAGATCTTCCGATCTGCCATCGGCAGGACACCGCAGGAGTTTCTGCTGAACTACCGCATGACAAAAGCCGCTGAGCTGCTGAAGCTGACCCACCTGAGCGTAAGCGACGTCAGCAAGGCAGTCGGTTATGACAATCCGCTGCATTTTTCACGGGCTTATAAAAATATATACGGCATCTCGCCGCGCGGCTGGAGAAATCAGAATAAAATAATGAAGTGATTCTATATTTCATAAAAAAGGTGTTTACATAAAGCCTAGAGCGTGTTTGAAAAATGCTTTCTGTGAGATGTGCTTCACACTTGGTGGAGAATTTATCCCAAATTTATGAGGCATAGCGGGCTATGTTGATTAAATTTGGGATGAATTATCCGCTAAGTGGGGAGTGCAGATCGCGGGAATGATTTTTCAAACAAGCTCTAGGGCTGTCGCACGAAGAATAATATATACAAGATATAGCAGTATCTGATTTAGAATAAATGTATATCTTGTATGTGAAATCTTTGCTGCGACAGCCCTAGGTCTTTTGGGCGGCTGGAAATTCTGTCAAGTCAGGCTCTTCAGCCTTAATTGGATAGCAGGATCATCTGTCTGCCACACAGCGGAAATCTGCATAGAGCCTCTGGTTCAGATCGTTTACTGTTTTTGTATCCAGCTTCACAATTTCCCTGTCATAAGTCATGACACCGTTAATTTCCTCTTCGATATCGCTGACCTGCGTATAGATCGCAGCCGACAGTCCCCGCTCCACATTCGGGAATATTTCCTCTTCCCAGAGCCTGCGGTAATTATCCGTCAGCTCCTCGCTGGAGGAATAGTGTCTGTATCCAAAGCTCTTTTCACAGGCCGTATGCCCCTTAACCGGATATGCATAACCGCCGTATTCTGTCAGCGCTACTACCCTGTCTGACGCAGGCTTTGTCACCAGCCGGCGGTTATAATTATGAATACTGTGCATATCCCCGCCTTTTTGGTCAAACCAGCCGCATGCTTCATTGATCAGGCGGCTGCCGTCCATCCTGCGCAGCTTTATCGTCGCTTTTCGTGCATCAAACTGTCCCCATCCTTCGTTAAACGGAACCCACGCAGCTATGCATGTATAATTATACAGTTGCTTTACCATGCCGGTCAGATCTCGGTAATACTGGCTCCTGCCCTCCTTGTCCCTGCGCCTGAACATCTTATAATTGTGGTCCTTCATCCCCCTTGCAAAACGGTCAGACAGATTCGGCAGATAGGTGACAAATACCATATTGTATTCACCCCCGCCGTTCGGCATATCCTGCCAAACGATCATGCCCAAACGGTCACAGTGGTAATAAAAGCGCTCCAGCTCGATTTTTACATGCTTGCGGATCGTATTGTATCCCATTTCCTTGAGCTTTTTAATATCATACGCCAGCGCTTCATCACTCGGCGGCGTCATCAGGCTTTCCGGCCAGTAGCCCTGATCGAGCAGCCCGTTGAAAAAATACGGCTGGTTATTTAAGAAAAACCTCAGTATGCCGTTTTTATCCCTGCCTACGGAGATTTTACGCATGCCAAAATAAGATATGACCTCATCCTCCCCGAGCTTTATTTTTACATCATATAAATGCGGATCTTCCGGCGACCAGGAATGCACGTTTAAAAGCCTGATCACTACATCATGCTCTGGATCGGCGTCTGCCTGCGCCACTACCTGATCCCCGTCCAGAATCATAATATGCGCACAATCTGTATCCATCTCTTCCTTTGCCGCACATTCACATTTATTTTTCACGTCTCCATTTTTTTGAGATGTTCCCGCATGCACCGCCTTAATCCGCATGCGTACTGCACCCTCATCATACAGCGGCGTGATCTTTACCCATTCGATGTAATCTGGCGGCACGCACTCCATCCAGACGGTCTGCCAGATTCCGCTCTGCGGCGTGTAAAACAGCGAGCCGAACTTTCCCTTTTTTACCAGCTTCTGCTTGCCCCTAGCATGCGGCAGCTTTTCCGTATGGTCTGTCACGCACAATGTCAGCACATTTTCTTCCTGCAGTGCCTGCGTCACGTCAAAATGAAACGGCAGATAGCCTCCCTTGTGCCCTCCAAGCCAGGTTCCGTTCAGATAAACCTCGCACTCCTGGTCGACCGCCCCAAAATGCAGGATCACCCTTCCTTCCCGAAAATGATCCGGCATATGAAAACACTTTTTATAATGAAGAAACTGATCCGGCTCCACCTGCCTGCCTACTCCTGATAAAGCACTTTCCGGCGAAAACGGTACCAGAATCTTTCCGTCATACCGGTCTGTATATTCCGACTTGTTAATGCAGTATTCCCATTCGCCGTTTAAGTTAAAATAACTGTACCGAAACAGCCCTGGACGCGGATATTCTTTCCATACATTTTCCCGATCGAGCTTTTCGCCCCATCTGCTCATCAATTGTATCATGCTTCCACCTTTTTCTTTCCTATTTTAATATTGTGCAGCACCTCTGACTGTACGCCTACGGAAACCAGCACCAACAGTCCCATAATGATCGACTGCCAGTGTACGGAGATATTTGTCGGCAGGTAAGTAAATATCGTATTGATAATAAAATAGATCATTATACCGAAAAATGTACCCGAAAATTTTCCTTCACCGCCAGACAGCTTGACGCCGCCGATCGCGCACATGGCAATTGCATAGGTCTCGTATACATTCCCCGCACTGAGCGTCGCGCTGCCGCTGCTTGACGCCAGAAGCACGCCTGATAAGGCTGCAATCGTACCGCACCAGACAAATGCTTTGATTTTAATGCGGTCAACATCCACGCCCATCATCCTGGCTGCCTCACAGTTTCCGCCGACCGCATAGATGCCCATGCCAAACTTCGTATGCCTGGAGACATACATGCATAGAAATGTCACTAAAAACAGCAGCAGCACAAGAATCGAAATGCCGCTTTTCATGCCCGGCACAAATCCTTTGAGCATCTTTGCATTTGCAAACGTCATAATGCCGCCTTCGATCACTACCGACTTTTTGGCTATAATCAGTATCATGCCGCGCAGTGCAAACATCATTGCCAGTGAGGCAATCCACGAGGATATCCTCATTTTTGTCACCATATACCCGATGGCAAGGCCGGACACGACTCCTACCAATATGCCGCATGCGATTCCCAAAAACGGGTTCACCGTACCGACGATCCCCATAACTACACCGCTTAATGCAAACACTGCCCCGACAGACAGGTCAATCTCTGCACACAAAATCACAAACGTCATGCCGAGTGCGAGAAAACCGCCGTTTTTTGCTGCCTTCAGCAGTATATTAAATATATTGGTCGCAGATAAGAAATTCTTATCGCTGAAAACAATACTTGTAACTACAACCAAAAGTAAAAATGCTAAGACAGTACTTTTTGAATAAAATAACCGGCCGATACTTTTCTTTGTTTTCATACTCCTTAACCTCCTACTTCGCCTGTTCTCTTTGAATAAATACTGCAAATACGATGATCGCCGCCTTAAATACCTGTGCATACTGATCCGGTATATCATTCATAACGCAGGTCAGCGTGATCATCTGCATCATCAGCGCACCGATTACGGTTCCAAACACATGCGCCTTGCCCCCGGTCATCGGCGTGCCGCCTATAACTACTGCCGCAATCGCATCCAGCTCCGCCAGCTGTCCCAATGAGCTTCCGGCCGCCACAGATACCTTTGCTGCCTGGAATATGCCTGCAAAGGCTGCAAAAAATGCACTGATCCCGTATACAAACATAAGCACTGCCGATGCGTGAATGCCTGCCAGAGTACTAGAGCGTGTTTGAAAAATGCTTTCCGTGAGATGTGCTTCACACTTGGTGGAGAATTTATCCCAAATTTATGAGGCATAGCGGGCTATGTTGATTAAATTTGGGATAGATTCTCCGCTAAGTGGGGAGTGCAGATCGCGGGAATGATTTTTCAAACACGCTCTAGACCGCAGGCTGTCGCCGACTGCCTGAATCTGCCTGCCGAGCACTGTCTTTTCTACCAAAACCCATACTGCAACAACTGACAGTACAATCGGCACTATCTGTATCGGAACAGCCCCTCCGATTTTATAAGTTCCCCACTGGCCAAGCTGCTCGCCTACTTTTCCAAGCTTGTTAAAATAAATGTCCCTGCCCCCGCAGAGCACCTGCGCTGCCCCGCGCAGCCCCAGCTGAAGTCCCAGGGTGATGACCATTGCCTGCAGCCTTAATCTGCCGACCATAAAGCCTGTAAAGCATCCGATCAGCACAGACACCAGCACGGACACCAGTATCGACGGCAGCAGCCCTGCACCAGACATCATCTGCGCGGTCAATACCCCGCTTAATGCCATCATCGACCCTACGGAAATATCAATGCCGCCTGTAGAAATTACCAGTGTCATGCCCATGCCGCACAATATCGTAGGACAGATCTGCGTAATAATATTGTTTAAGTTCCCCAGCCGGAAAAAGTTCTGGGTAAACAGGGAATTGATGATTACAAACAGCGCAAGCAGCACTACTGCACTGTATTTTTTTACCAGCTGCATGGTATCCTGTTTTGTCTTATTCATGGACACTTCCCTCACTTTCACTGCCTTTTGCTATAGCCTCCATTATTTTATCCTGATGAATATCCTGATCAATCAGCTCTCCCCTTACCTTTCCCTCGCGCATAACGATAATCCGGTCACAGTTGCGCTCAAGCTCTGCTATTTCCGAAGAAATCATAAGGATCGAGATTCCGCTTTGGGAAAGCTCCTGGATCAGCTCTTCGATCTCTGCCTTTGCCCCGACATCGATTCCCCTCGTAGGCTCATCCAGAATAATCAGTTTCGGATTCATGCACATCCACCGTGCAAGCAGCACCTTCTGCTGATTGCCGCCGCTCAGGTTGCAGATCGCCTGTTCCGGGGACGGTGTCTTGATCTTTAGCCGGTCTATGTATTTTTTTACGATCTCATCCTGTTCCTTTACCTTGACAAATCCAAAACGGTTCAGCTTTGGCAGCAGGGCGATTGTCATATTTTCCTTTACCGATAAATGCGGCACAATCCCTTCTACCTTGCGGTCTTCAGTACAGAATCCCATGCCCTTTTTAATCGCATCCGACACAGAGCGTATGCCTGAAGGCTGTCCCCACCAGAACACTTCTCCTTCATCCGGCATAGTCATGCCGAACAGTACCTGCGCAAGCTCCGTCCTGCCGGAACCTAAAAGCCCTGCCAGTCCTACTACCTCACCCTGACGGATCTCTATGCCCAGCCCGTTCAGGCGCATGCCCTGACGGATATTTTTCATGCTTACGATTGTCTTAGCCTCTGCAAACTCATAGCCCTGTTTCCTGCGCTCCAGTGCAACCGTATCTTTGCCTACCATCAGGGAAATCAGCTTGAACTGGTTTAATTCCCTGATATCATAATCACCGACATATTCCCCATCCTTAAACACGGTCAGGCGGTCGCAGATCTCAAAAATCTCGTCCAGCTTGTGGCTGATAAAAATAACGCTGATGCCCCTTCCTTTCAGCTGCCGGATAATGCGGAACAGCACCTGCACCTCCTGCGTGTCCAGTGACGATGTCGGCTCATCCATAATTACGAGCTTCGCATTGATGCTTACCGCCCGTGCAATTGCTACCATCTGCTGGACCGCTGTAGAATAGCGGCTCAGCGGCTGCGTTACATCGATTTCTATACCCAGATCCTTTAAAATCCGGTCTGCCTCTGCGGTCATCTTCTTTCTGTCAACCCGCCCAAATCTGTCCCTCGGCTCACGGCCTAAAAACAGGTTTTCATAGACCGTCTGAAACAGTACAAGGTTTAATTCCTGATAAATCGTAGATATGCCTTTTTCATTTGCCTCCATGGTAGTCCTTGCATTGATCTCTTCCCCGTCAAAACGGATCGTTCCCCCGTTTTTCTGATAAATGCCGGTCAGCACCTTGATCAATGTAGACTTTCCGGCCCCGTTTTCTCCCATCAGGGCATGTACTTCTCCTTTATTTACTGTCAGCTGTACGCCCTTTAATGCACGTACACCCGGAAATGTTTTTTCCAGACCTTTAATCTCCAGCAATACTTCTGCCATAGGAACCTTCTCCCTTCTATTCCCTTCTGTTAAAAAATGCATCACGCCGCGCATGACTGCAGACAAAACGGGACTGCCGCAGCAAAGATTGCACATACAGGATATAACATTTATTCCAAATCAGCTTCTGCGATATCCTGTATATATTTTTCTTAGTGCGACAGTCCCAAAATAAAATAGCCCTTTATACCCCGTAAAAAACTACAATCTCCCTTTCAGTCCTCCCGGTAACTGCCGTATATCATTCTGTAACTTCTGCGTCCTGCCTTTCCGTTCACTTTCCCCGATCTGTCTATACCTTCTGCCCTGTTCGTGCTCAATGTCAGTTACTGATATCCGGCTCATTACTGTCTGATTTAAATCCTATCTGATTCGAATTCTATCTGATTTAAATTCTATCTGATTTAAATTCTATCTGATTTAAATTCTATCTGATTTGAATCCTATCTGATTTGAATCCTATCTGAATTAGAATCCTACCTCTACATCTACATTATCTTTTGTGTAAAGAGTATCTTCATTTGTAATATGTTCTGGAATCTCTTCTCCATTTATAATCTTTGAAATAGTTTCTACTACAATATTTCCAAAATACGGCGTACATGTGCAGGAAGCCAGCTGCTTTCCGCTCTCAATCGCTTCAAATGCTGCGCGCGTGCCGTCAATGCCGAGTGTCAGAATATCCTCGCCCGGCTTCAAGTCTGCTGCTTCGATCGCATTCATGGCACCCTGAACCATATCATCCGTCACACAGAATACCGCATCTATATTTTCGCCGCCCTGTGCCTGTATAATATTCTCCATCACAGACTGCGCCTTGTCCATCAGCCATTCGCCGTCCTGTTCTCCGACGATCGGATATTTGTCTGCATCCAGTGCATCCACAAATCCCTGCTGGCGGTCAGTAGATGTAGAAGAATCATAGCCTCCGTTGATAATTACGACATTTCCTCCATCTGGAAGTGCCTCCATCAGCGCATTCGCACACTGCTCGCCCTCCCATACGAAATCCGACATAATCGCCGTCGTATAATGTGTTCCGACTTCGCCGGCAATCGCGCGGTCTACCAGAATGACTGGAATCTCATTTTCCATAGCCTCCGACAGCGCACCCTGCAGCCCGTTATCTTCGAGCGGAGCCACTACTAAAAAGTCCACGCCGGCTGCCACTAAATCACGGATATCTGATTCCTGTGTCGCAATGTCGCCGCCTGCATCCTTTACGATAAAGCTGCCCCCTGCATTTTCTACAAATTCTTTGATATCATCGGTCTCTGTCGTGCGCCAGGAAGACATGCTGTCTGTCTGCGCAAAACCTACCGTCTTTCCATCCAATATGTTTTCTGCACCTGCATCCGAACCAGATCCTGCATCACCTGATCCTGTGTCCTTATCTGATCCTGCATCACTATCTGATCCTGCATCCGATCCTGCATCACTATCTGATCCTGTCTCAGCTGCATCTCCACATGCCGCGAAAGAGAGTGCCATTGCCCCTACCATCATGAGTGCCATCAACTTTTTCATTCTCTTTTTCATTCTTTCGTTTCTCCTTTTCTGTAAAACGCGGTTGTTTATTACAGTTTTTACAATACATTATTTTATATATTTTGACAATATACATTTTCAACAAAGCCATACTTTCGTTACATATGCACTAATTTCAGCGTAGTTTATTAGCATTAATAGTTATTTACTTTACTTTTATTGAAATAAATGTTACAATTTAAAAACAGAAAAAATAGAAATCATGGAATGATACGGAAGAAATAGCAACCTTTTTATAAAGGCTGTATACAATTATGCCATCTGTTTGTGGAAATTGTATACAAAAACAGCAGCCTGCAGTACTTCCTGTGCGAAAAGCAAAGAGCCTGCGGTACTGCTTCTGCGAAAGAAGAACGATAAAGCGTCTAACTTACTGAATCCGTAAAAGAAAGGAGCACACACACTATGGCCGCAAAAGAAAAACGATCCGTCCGCATTATCGGAGAACGGAACATCTATGTGCATCTGAGCAATCCGCAGCACCATGAACTGATTATGAAAATCGGCAAGGCATTGTCCTCCCCTGTCCGCTTAAAAATGATGGACATATTAAAGTACACGCCCCGCTCCCTGCAGGAAATTGCTGATATCCTAAAGATCCCTCTTTCCTCTGCCAATCTGCATATCCGTACGCTGGAAGACGCCCACCTGATTGTAACAGAGACACAGCCCGGCGTGCATGGGTCCATGCGCGTATGCCTGTGCAGCATTCAGTCTTTCCATCTGGAGACCTTTGACGCGGATATTGACTCTGCCAATAAGACAGCCTCGCTGGAAATGCCGATCGGCAACTATTACGACTGCGAGGTGCATCCGACATGCGGCCTGGCAGATGAAAACGGCACGATCAACGCTTATGACACCATCCAGGCATTTTACGATCCTGCCAGAACACGCGCACAGTTAATCTGGCTGAACAACGGTTTTGTCGAATACCGCTTTCCAAATATTTACAATCCTCTGATGACGCTCGGCGAAATTGCCTTCAGCATGGAAATCTGCTCAGAGGCTCCCGGCTATCTGGAAAACTGGCCGTCGGATATTACTGTCTCCTGCAACGGCAGAGAGATTGCCACCTATCTCTCACCAGCAGATTTCGGCTCCAGAAGAGGCAGGCTCACGCCTCCCACCTGGCCGAACGGAAACACGCAGTACGGCGTATTAAAAACATTTGCCGTACGCGATACAGGTGCCTATCTCGACGGAGAGCTGGTAAACGCAAAGCTGGGATTAAAGGACTTAGACCTGGGCACAAAGCCATATATAGCATTGAAAATAGAAATCAAAAAAGATGCCGCCCATTCCGGCGGGCTCAACCTGTTCGGAGAAAAATTCGGGGACTACCCGCAGGGAATTATTATGAACCTGACGTACCTCTGATATACGCTGCGCAGGCTTCCTGCCGTGACCTGCAATAGAATGCACGCTGCGCAGGCTTTCTATTACTATAAAAAGAAGGGACTGCCGCAGCCCCTTCTTTTACAGTATATGCCTGCATACCATGCACTCAAAATGTGTTTACAAAACCATTTCCCCCAAAAGCCTCAGGATTCTTATAGCACCACAATGCCCAGTCCCAGTTTACTACGGAAAACCAGTCCGGCACGTATTGATCCCTGCGGTTTTTATGCTTGAGGTAATACGCATGCTCCCACACATCGATACATGCGACCGGCACAAGCCCCAATGCAGCCGGAGTATCCTGATTGGCTGTTTTTATAATCTGCAGATTTCCGTCTGCATCCAGTACAAGCCACGCATAGCCCGAGCCGAATACTGCCAGGGCTTCTTTTGTAAAATCTTTTTGGAACCGGCCAAAACCTCCAAACTGCCAGTGTATTGCATCCGCCAGTTCGCCCTGCGGCTTTCCCTTTGGATCTGCACTCAGCCCGTTAAAATAAAACCAGTGGTTAAATACCCCGCCAGCGTTATCCTTTACCGCTGTACGCACATGGGCCGGCAGCGAATCCAGATTTTTTAAAATCCGTACCAGCGCCGCAAATCCACAGTTTTCGTTACCTTCCTCATAAACGGCCGACTGCAGCGCTGTGCATTTATCAATCAGTTCATTTAATCTGTCTATATATGTCTGCAGATGTTTATCGTGATGTAGATACATCGTCTGTATGTCGATGTACGGCTCCATTGCCTTATAAGCATACGGCAGTGGTTCGTTTACAAACCTGCATTGACTCTGCATGCATACTCCGAAAATTTTCTCTTATTCCAGCTTATGCATTCAAAAGACTATTTATGACCAGGCGAATTTTTCAGCGATTCATCCTGCAGCCGGTCAAATTCAGCCATACATTCCTCCACAGCGGCACCATTTAAAAGCTCGCGCACAATCAGGCACGTATTTCCCCACTGCTCCACATTCATGCCCGCATTTGACCCCAGGACATAGACATCCTCTTTAATCTTGTCATTGAGCGGCTTTAATGCCGGAATACAGTCCACCTCGACATTTTTAGAAGGCGATATTACCTTATTCTTCTGCGCATATGCGGCCAGCGCCTCATCAGACAAGATCACTTCCATAACATTTATCGTATCTTCAAGATGTTCTGCATTCGCATTGATTCCATACCCGGTCATCGATATGACCGGCATCTGTCCAAGGCTGCTTGGAAAACCGATGACCTGCAGGTTGAAATCGAGCCTTCCATATGCCGTTTCCGCATTCGCCGCTCCCCAGTACGCCATTACAATCGGCGTCTTCTGCGCCATAAAATCCGGCCCTTCTCCTTCTATCGCCTCATACGTATACGCTGCCTTCGCATCAATATATCCTTCATCTATCAGCTTCTGTAAAAATTCAAATCCCGGACGCATATAATCGCTGTATCTGCTCTCTCCGCTATTAAGCGCTTCTATTTCTGCCTCTGTATTACCGCCGTTATAAAGCTCTGCATACGCCTGCGCAAATACAAAGTTTTCCAGCCACCAGCGGTTTGCCCCGACCGGAGTATCTATTCCGTTTTCTTTAAACACCCTGCAGCATTCTAAGAAGTCTTCCGGCGTTTCCGGCAGCTTTAGATTGTACTGGTCAAACATGTCTTTATTGACAAACAGTCCATGTGCTACGACTTCCTGCGGAATCGCAGCCAGCTTACCGTTTACAGTATTGGCTGTTTTTACGACGTCCCTCAGATTTTTGGCACATTCCAGATCGGACAGATCCATCAGCAGGCCCTCCCTGCCCAGCACCTGAATTGTATCTGGATTTAATAAATACCAGTCATCCATGCTGCTGCGCACCCGTTCAATGGTGACATCATCATAGGTTTTTTCCTGATAATTTTCTGCCGTATAAGTCTTATACTCTACGATCAGATCCAGCTTCTCTTCCGCCATGCTGACTGTGATATCAAATGCATTTCTCGCCACATTTCCCGCATTTGGATTTGTCTTTTCCATCGGCCCGAATAAATTTACAACCTTTTCGCTGCTCTCCTGCTGAACAATTAAATTTTTATCAATTTCCCCGCTGCCGCATGCTGATATAACAAAAGCCGCAGTCCCTGCCAGACAGGCTGCCAGCAGCCTTTTCACTGTCTTTCCCATCTTTTTATGATTCCCTTCTTACTTTTCCCCCTTCTTTTCCTTCAGATGCTGCCTGATTACTTTTTTCATCAGCTCCAGATCTACCGGCTTTGACATATGTACATCCATGCCCGCCTCCAGAGCGTCCCTCTCATCTTCCACAAAAGCATTGGCCGTCATAGCAGCGATTAAAATCTCTTTTGCATCACTGCGGTCTAATGCCCGGATTGCCCGTGTCGCATCATATCCGTTCATTACAGGCATCTGGACATCCATCAGTATCGCGTCAAACTCCCCTTCCTTAGAGCTTTGAAACCGTTCTAACGCCAGCCTGCCGTTCTCTACAATCTCACAAGCAGCCCCTTCAAAGGTCAAGATCTCCTTTAAAATCTCTGCATTGATTTCATTATCCTCTGCTGCCAGAAAATGCAGCCCCTCTAAATCTACCAGATCCTCTATCTCTTCTGCTTTCTCCTGCACAAACGCTTCTTTTACCCCTGCAATCTTTTTCTTAAAAGCAGATATAAAAAACGGTTTTGTCAGTATTCCTGTATATTCCATCTCAAGGGTCTGATCCAGCCCATCTGCATCATAAGATGCCAGAAACAAAAGCATCGTCCCGGCCGGTGCGGCCTCCCGCACCTTTTTGGCAGCTTCTATGCCTTCTGATTCGACGAGCTCCCAGTCCAGCAGCACAATAGACGGCGCTTCACCTGCCTCCAGATCCTTTTGGATCATCTCTACAGCCTCTTTTGTACTATGTGCCATACGCAGCAATACCCCGGTTTCTTCCATCAAGGAGCCGATATTGCTGCCGGCAGAGGCACAGCTGCCGGCCACCAGCATCCTCGTAATCCCGTTTTCTGCCCAAAACTGCTGATCCGACTGTCTTTCTGGAATGCGGAATTCGATATCTACCCGAAACAGGCTCCCTTTATCCACCTCACTAGAGACCTCGATCGTACCTCCCATAAGCTCTATAATATTTTTGGTTATAGCCATGCCGAGCCCTGTCCCCTGGACTTTATTTGTCGTACTATTTTCCGCCCTGGTAAATGCCTCAAATATAGTCTCCAGATATTCCGGGGTCATGCCATAACCGTCATCCTCTACTTCAATCCGAATCGGCTCATACCCGCTGGTACGCTGCCTGCACCCGATCATGCGGAACCAGATATTGCCTCCCTGCGGCGTATACTTGACCGCATTTGATAAAAGATTAATCAAAACCTGATTGATCCTCGTCTCATCGCCCATCAGATCCTCATGCTTTACATCTATAATGTCTACATGAAAATTCTGATTCTTTTCATCCGCCATCGGACGGATAATCGCGTCCACCGAAGACACCAGGTCATTCAGCGTGAACTCTTCAATATTAAGCACAACCTTTCCGCTTTCGATTTTCGATACATCCAATACATCATTGATCAGATGCAGCAGATGCTGGCCGGAGGCCGTAATCTTTTTTGTATATTCCCTTACCTTCACCGGATTTTCAGCATCCTTATCAAGCAGCGTCGTAAAACCAAGCACCGCATTCATCGGAGTACGGATATCATGCGACATATTTGATAAAAAAGTTGTTTTTAAATTACTCGCAATCTGCGCCGACTGCAGGGCTTCAGCCAGACGCTGATTATGTATCTCCCGTTCTTTTTCCCGCTCTTTTCGGATTTTATCCTGCTGTCTTTGATTCAAAAAATAAAGCGCGCAGCATAAGAAAAAAGCAGCCAGCATTACGACTACTACAATCAAAATATTCTGGTTTACCGTCCGCCCCTCCTGCTGTATCGCCTCAACCGGCACATACCCGATCAGATAAAGCGCTCCGCCGTTAATCGCCCACATATAATTCAGTGAGCTTTTCCCGCGGATCTTATGATAAAACAGCACGTTTCTGCCTGTCTGCACACATTCCGCCACCTCAGCCCGGATGTCTGGCTCCACGATATTATTGGCACGGTAAAAATCCTCCAGATTCAGGTGCCCGGCGTCACGCTGGCCCATTCCCTTCGGCTTCAGCACCAGCCTTTCACTCTCTGCATCCATAATATAAAGCATCGCCCGGCCGTCGTAAAACCCTGTCGGAAGCGAGCGGTCAATCGAATCATAAATATATTCAATATAAAGCGTTCCCATATTCCATCCATCCCGGACTACCGGACAGCTCATCGAATACGCCCACGTGCCCATATAATTCACATAAGACCGTGAAAGCGGCAGGCCCTCCACTGTCTTCCCCGATGAAAAGTCCAGTTCATCCGGCCGGAAAACTTCTTCGATATTTGAAACGCCCTCCGTTTCACCCGTCATCACCAGCGCCATCTTTACCATAGACTGATTCTTATTATAAGACCGTACAAAATCTTGCGGATCATCAATGGCGGCAAGCTCCTGCGCGATCAGCTTCTGAAAATCCGCTTCTTTCGTCAATATTGCCTCGATCGTCCCTTTCATCAGCTCCAGGCTTTCACTCAGATTCTGAATGGCTGACATCGACATTTCCGACGAGATCTTCCTTTCCACGGAAAATACAAACGCCGCTAAAATGCCAAAAACCAAAATAATAGAAGCAAACAGCGAAATGCTTTTATCTATTCCGGCTCCGTTTTTATTCTTTTTCATACCCAAATCTCCATGCCGCAGTCCCTGCGGCATTTTTTATTATTATAGAATACTTATAGGAATTGTCTTGTATTTAGATTATATTATGTTTATTATAACCCTTTTGTGAATTTTATGTCAACATTTTTAATGGGATGAGGCAGGCGTATCGTGTTTGCCGGCAGGCACTCAGAAATGCATTTTCTGTCAGCGGAATATCGGCTTTAACGAAAAACTATCAAATATGCATTGCTATTGCTCAAATGCCGATATATAATAATCTTAATAATAGACATAATATTTTATTTGGAAAGTAAAATCTAGAGAATCCATTATCCGCAAATACCAGAAAGGTATTAATAAAGGCCTGCGTTTTAATACTGTATTCAATGACCTGATCGGGATCAGAATGAAAATTACTGATTATAGCGACCAGTATCCAAACCATTTCCGTATGTAAGTTTCATTATCAGATTGAAATTCAGCTATGGTCAGATTATGATTTTCATTTTAATTTTTCAAACACGCTCTAGCTTATAAGACTGTACCTGACTGCCTGCTTGCCAGAATACGTATATTATATGACAGCGGATGCATAAAATCAAAATCAGACTTCATGGAGGTGTTACATGCAGAACAAACTAGTAAAAGATCGATTCATCGTCATTAAAGATTTTTATAAACTAGGCAGTATTGTCCTAAAATATGATAAGACTCAGCAGCGGTTATTTGTCGGCGACAGCAATACCTTGCGTGAATGTGAAAGTTCACCTATACAGGTTGTAATTCTAGGCGGAGCAGGCGCTTTGGAAATGTATAGTAAATATGCACTATATACTGAATATTCCATAGATCAAATTGATGAAGTAATTGACATGATCTTACGAAAAGACGTTCCGGGAGAAATAAATACATTCATACTGGAGAACCCTTATTTGTAGCCTTTTACTGTGACTATACCTGATACATCCACGGAAAGATGGAGAGTTGGAGCCAGACATCCCATTTTATCGGACATCCAGCTCATATTAACCTAAGTATTCTAACTTTTTCACAATCCACAGCAATCTGTTATATTTTACTAGCTTATATTTCCCCAACAAACATGCAAGATTGATATTGCCGTTTTTATGCACCATTTCCCTAAATATGTATTTTTTATTTACGCCTCCGGGGAATATTAATATTTTGAGATGGCTGATATGATTTTAACCCTTTATCTCCGGTCAATATTTCTATAGTATATCCTGACCTTGCATAATATTCTGCAACGCTTTTTATCGTTGCATCACCAATAGATATTTTTTCAGCTGCAAGCCTTGGCCACTCTTTTGAAAGTTTTAACAGGCTTTCCTCATTCCACAATTTACTTTGAAAAGTAAATGCTGCCCATGGTTCTTCTTCTTTTGCCACTTTTGCTATAATATCAGCTAATCCTAATGCATGTTTGTATCTGTCCCCATTAGCCTGTGCAATATGATTTCCTGTCTCTATTAATGCAGCCATCGGTAAAACTAGCGTACTCCTGTTTTTAATTTCATCTTTTATCTTTTCATCAACACGTTTATAATCCCACTTATCATTATCTGGACCGCAATCATCCATATATGGTACCTGCAGATAAACACACAACATACATGTATCAATGATCAGAACTTTGTTCATTTTCTTTCCTCCTCGAAAGAGCAGATTCAATTTTCCCACCTGCCGCCAATTCTCCAATATTTCCTGCCGAAAGCAGCTTTGGCAATTTTTCAATATCCTCTAAAAGTGTCAGTTCACTCTGTCCACTTTGATTTCGATGGGCAACTGTAATAAATGGTATCATTGACGTACCTGCTGCATTCAGCAGCGCAGGATTATGTGTAGTAATTATTACATCTATGTTTCTCTCAATACCCAGCTCACGGAGCATATTTAATAAATTATCAACCCGTGATGGATGCAATCCATTATCCGCCTCTTCAACAACAATCAATTTATTTCTTTCATTAATAAGCATGGCAGTAACAATTGCCAAAAATCTTAATGTTCCATCCGACATTCCCCTTGCATCAACAATGCAGTCATCATCCTTTTTCCATCCCTCTTTACAGTAAAGCATTGCATCTGTATTAAATTTTCCAACATACTCAGTCCAGACACTGACAATATCTTTTTCAGGAATGTTTCTTAAATAGGAAGTCAGTTTAGTCAAAATTTCTTTCTTTTTTGCAGCATTCAGCGCAGCTAGTACTCCTGCAATATTTGAACCGTCTGTCATAAGCCTTTCAGCTAAAGGTGAGTACCCTCTCATATGATCTGGTATAGGATTCAATACAAAAATCCCTCTCATCAAACTTAGTAAATGATCTGCTATTACAGTTATCTCTCTTTTCTTTAAATGCAGCGTCTTCGTCTGATATAAGATTGATACAGTCCTACTCAATTCAAAATTCTGTTCCTTTCCCTGCTTTCCGGTCGAATAATATGTCGGAATATTTAACAATACACTGTCTCTTAATGTTGTGGAAAACAATCTTATGCCTTCGTTCGTTCCATTCTTTTGATACAGCTTTTCTTCCTTTACAAGCGCCTTTACTGCAGCAACCTCAACTGTTATCGAATATTCGTACTCAATTTCTTCATACTCTATGACTAGCTCTATTGTAAATGCATTCGCATTTTTTTTACATACCCAGTCTATGCCGCCACGCAATGCATTTAAGGATGCGTCACCACTGATAGCCTCAAAAATGCCACTGCCGCCCGCTATTCTATTGATAAAAATAAGTGCATCTATCACATTTGATTTTCCACTCGCATTCATACCTATCAAAATCGTCAAAGGATCTATATAAAGTATGCTATCATCATAGCTTTTCCAATTTTTCAATCTTATACTTTTAATCAAGATGTCAACTCCTCCTTACAGAAGTATACAAATAGTATGTAATTCAATCAAGAGCGCTGTTCCACATATACCCTACATATTTAAAAGTCGTGTAAAAATATCTCGTCTCCTAGAATTGCTCTTATTATTAAAGTCCACCTTGTTGTACCAGTCAACCAATTTTTTAATTTTATCATCTGATGGATCAGGGTAATACACAAAAAATCCTGTAACGTAATTAATATAATCCATTCTATCTGGTTCTTTCACATTATAAGCTTGGATGAATTCTACCGACTTATCTAGGGCTTCAAGTGTTTTAGTAAAACACTGTTTAAGCAATGTCGATTCCAATGCACACAATTGATTTTCTTTTGTATCTGAGGGTATTGGTGCATACGCATCTGTATGAGACTTATTCATAATAATCTCATATGCAGGATTTAATGCTGCAATCGGATATGACACACCTGTTTTTTGCGGCGAAAAAAAATCATATCCGTACTCAAGCAGCTTATTTTTAAATTTTAAAGTATACATAGTATAAATATCAATTCCATGAACCTTCATCTTAGAAAATCGCATTTGAAGTGCACTTACGCGACTTCCTGCGTTATTCAATACCTCAAACCATTCTATTTGTTCATCTTCTGTAAGATTTTCGGCCTGATTAATTGTATAATAATAATTGCGGATTTTAGACCTGCATTGAACAAGTATGGTCATAAAACTAGTATCTTTCATCATATTTTTTTTAGCTAAATACTCATAAAATATAGCATCTTCTTTATTCAACAGCATTCCAACTGGTATCTGATATTTCGTAAATGCACCCTCTTCTAAAAGGAATCTTCCTCTAGCAACATCCAATACAATATTCCTAAAATCATCACTATTAGAATATGCCTTGTAATTTGTTGTCAACCTTTGCTGTCCATCTACTACAGACATCTGACCTTTTTC
Source organism: uncultured Eubacterium sp. (assembly GCA_910586445.1). Taxonomy (GTDB): domain Bacteria; phylum Bacillota; class Clostridia; order Lachnospirales; family Lachnospiraceae; genus Eubacterium_J. The sequence goes on along the minus strand of CAJUHV010000025.1, from coordinate 22,447 downwards.
AATTTTTGATCTTTCTATCATTTCCCTATCATCAAATGCTACCTGCGGCACATAATCTTCTAGATCAAGAATAACATTCATAGATATAGGCGCAACCGGCGCTTTGCCTAACATCTGATAATTCAACAATTCTATTGCCTGCCTTTTTGTCCAACTCACGTCTCTCTGATACAACGGTAAACTAATTTCTCTTGACTCAATCTTTTTGCACATTTCTAGAACTGTCATCTTATGAGATTTTTCTGTTGGATTGAATGACACTGCTTGCATTAAAGCCTGACTGACTTTCATATAATCACTCCTTCTCTGGCGCAGAATATAATTTATAAATATAAACATATCATTCAATTATCACATTGTCAATACCGCTTCAATTTTATCTTTTATATTTTTTCACTTATATAAACGCAGCATTCATATTTTCAGCTATTTTACAATAAATATAGCTATTTTCCTATATGCTGCTCTTTTTTTTCGCTTTATATTGCAGCTTCCGACGCTTGCCTGACCATACACTCCCATCCCCATCCTCCCATCTATCAGCAGCACAAAATAACATAAAAAACAGGGTTCACCCACCACCGTAGTGAACCCCGCCGTCTATCATTTCTGCTGGTCTGATTATGTAAAAATCATCATCTCTAATTTATGGGACTGCGTACAAAACCGTTCCACAATACATATAATGTTCCTCATGCCGAAGATATAATTTATAATCCGGATTCAGAGACAATATATATTCTGCGATATCAACAGCATCTTCTCGTTTATGATACACACAAATCGCTAGTTTAGGATGCTCATTTTCCTTGTTATTCATCTTTTCTATAATTTCTTGACCAGTTTCGTTTATCCTGTTTATCTTTTCTAAAATCTCCTGATTTGTTCTGCCTGCCTTATTAATCTCAGAAACTAACGTATGCATTTTTCTATCATCTGCTGCATTTAACTCAGCCACAAAAGAGTGGAACGTATTCGCAGACGGCGGGATGACTTTTTTTAATATTTCTTTTATTTTCATGTTCAAATCCTCCAAGTCTCAGCTTTAGAGCGCAGCAGCAAATAACCCCGCAGCGCGACACCTGTTATATCTATACCAAACATTTTATAAATAATCCTGATCATCCTGCTGGCAGGGTCCTCCCGTTCTCCCAGCACACTGTCACATGCATGTACACGATGCTTATACCCTGCTCTTTTTCTTCGTGGGAGCATATTTACATTGAGGACAAGGAAACGAAATATGTACTCCATCAGACTTTTAATCAGCTGTTTTTCTTCCCTGCCATAACAGCTTTTCAAACTCCCTATCCATTTTTCTGCTATAAAAAGCATATCGGCTGCTTTTTTTTCAGAGCGGGCGGATGAGCAGGAACCGATCCTATTTTGTCTATAAAAATAATAGTCAAGCGGACAGTATCCGGCACTTTGCACCGCTAAAAACAGCCTTACCGCCCATTCCAGATCTTCACATAGCAGTCCCTCTTGAAACATCAGGTCATGCTTTAAAAACATTTCTCTTTTTATAGCCTTCGTACAAGGCGATGCCGGATATTTTGCAAGCCCCGCTATATAAGACAGCAGCTGCTTTCGTTTCAGTCCGCGCACTGCCGGCGTCACACCATCCTTCATCGGGATTTCTCTGATCATATGATCCCGGCTGTTATAATATATTTTTTTACACTCAAGAAATATCAGATCTGGGTAATCTTCTTTTACGATTTCTTTTTGAATTTCCTGCAGGACATTTTTCTTAATTGTATCGTCACCATCTGCAAATAAGATATAGCTGCCTGCTGCATGCCTGACACCGGCATTGCGTGCCGCGGATGCACCTCTATGCTTCTGTTTGAACGCTTGGATACATGGATATTCCTCTGCATATCTGCTGCAGATCATTCTTGATCTGTCTGTTGAACCGTCGTCGATCAATATGATTTCGAAAGTAATGCCCTGCTGATCCAACAGCGAACAAATGCATTCTTCTATATATTTCTCTATATTATAAACTGGAACAACAATAGAAAAATCCATACTTACAAGCCCTTTCTTTGTCTGCTGCCCAAAGCCATCATGCATTCATAAAAACACTTCTCGCTGATTCCAAGGACACTGACTGCATATAAAAAAACATACTTTCTTCGTATATGCCGAAAAAAAACCGGACTGTGTTTCTTCCATTTTAAAGCCGTTTCGCGTGCCATCTTTCTCCCTTTTGTTCTGAGCGGATGCCGCAGGCATACAGTGATGAAATAGTCTGCTGCCGCAGAAACCGCTTTATAATAAAAATACGACTGGTTATCAATAGCCGCCCTGGTGTCAAAGGCACCCTGCATTGCCCATATAACAGCGGCTAACTGCTCTGACCGCCGTACGCGGTTTTGTAAAGATACGCTCTGGTGCTCGTCACCAATCCGGTATACATAGACTGGCAGAGCCAAAACTAAAATTCTTTCCGCCTGATATGCCGGAATCGCCGAATAAAACGCATCATCATAAGAGACGCCCTCCGGCAGCTTTTTCGATCGTTTTCTATAAAAATCAGTCCGATACGTTAACCCATGCAGACAACAGAGCTGTTTATAATATTTCCACTGTCTGGTCAGTTCTTTCATTTTGACCATGCCCTGCCTGCCGCCTGCCGATATCAGCTGACAGTGCTTTGTCCGTATATCAAAAGTCCGATAAGGAGAAAGCACCAGATCTGCCCTGCCTGCACTTTCCAGGTCTTTTATAAATGCTGCCAGATTTTCTGATAAAACCCAGTCATCTGCGTCCAGAACCCTGACATACATTCCCCGGCAGTATGGAACCGCATAATTAACCGCCGATCCATGTCCGCCATTTACTTTATTCAATAAACGAATGCAGCCTGCATAGCGTGAGGCATATTTTGCTGCGGCTGCTTCACAGCCATCTGTCGAACCGTCATTTACAACAAGTATATCCAGCTTTTTCATCACAGATTCCGCAAGGAGCAGGCTGTCTAAGCACTTCGTTATATATTGTTTTGCATTGTACATAGGTATAATTACTGATAAAATTTTCGACATCTGCTCTTCTCCATTTCCTAGAGTGTGTTTGAAAAAACATAAATGCTTTCTGTCAGACCGTCGCTGTTGCTATTACATCTATTTTTTCTTCACCATCTGTAACAGCAGCTACAATATCCCCCGCATGGACAGCCTTTTCCAGCCTGATTTCTTTGATCTGGCCCATCACATGCAGCAGCCGTTCTTTTTTCACCTTCTGTGCTGTCCGTATGGGAACCAGCTTATGACCCAAAGCCTGATGACCAGAGCCCTCTATTCTGACAGTAGATGTTATGGTTCTTTTAGGGTTATTCTTTTCTGCAAGTGCAAACGCTTCTCCCCTGACGCACCGGCTGCCGGATACTCTGCCATCCGGCCTGGCATATTTGATCTGACATCCATTTGGGCAGATCGTACATGTAATAGTGTCTTTTTTAGGAAAACCTTTTTCCATGCAGTTCGTAACACGGTCATCCCATTCCTCCATCTTTTCACCGCGTATAAAATGAACTGCATTTCGTCCTGCCGCCTCCCCCTGCCTGGAAACATAATCCGCCAGATCCATCACATGCCTCGAGTTGCCGCAGCTGAATATTCCAGAGATTTCCGTCTGCAGAAATCGGTCTGTAGGCACACTGTTATTTTCGTTCAGCACAATGCCGGTATATTTCAATATCTCATTTTCAGGAATCAGTCCTACAGACAATACCAGCGTATCACATTCAATGATTTCTGCAGTATCAGGGATCAAAGACATATGTTCGTCCACCTCGGTAATCTCCACTGCCTGCAGCCTTTTTTCTCCAATAATCTTTGATACCGTATGGCTTACAAAAAGCGGAATATCAAAATCAAATAAACACTGGCTCACATTTCTTGCCAGTCCGCACGGCTCCTTCCTGATCTCTACCACACAGCGTACATCTGCACCTTCCAGCATAAAACGTCTGGCCATAATCAGCCCTATATCACCCGAACCTAAAATTACAATTTTTTTCCCAGCCATTACATTATGAATGTTCATCAGATTTTGTGCTGCACCTGCGGTATATATGCCCGCGGGCCTTGATCCAGGAATTGAAATTGCGCCTCTGGTACGTTCCCTGCACCCTGTTGCAGCAATCACAGCCTTAGCCTGTATAGACTTTATGCCGTTCTCTGCATGCACGGTTATCGTTCGGTCGGCTCCCACTTTCGTTACATGATGACCATACAAAATCCTGACTCCGGCATTTTCTGCTTCTCGTTTTATTCTGACGGCATACTCCGGCCCTGTAAGCTCCTCCCCGTATCGGAACAGCCCAAATCCATCGTGGATACACTGCTTCAATATGCCGCCTGCTTCGGCTTCTCTTTCCATAAGTACTACCTGCCCTGCCCCAGCCTTACGCGCTGCAGCTGCCGCTGCCAGTCCGCCGGGGCCGCCGCCAATCACCACAACATCATACTGTGTCATTTACTTCACCTCTCCTGCATACATCTGACTGCCTTCGCTGCGGTATCTGATTTCTTCGGGCTTCATGTGATATTCATTTATCAGCATATCCGCGATCTTACTCATACAGTATCCGCCGCTGCAGCGCCCTGTCATCGGCCACGCCCTGTATTTAATAGATGACAGTGATCTGGCTCCAAACGGATTTTCTATAGCTTCTCTGATCTCACGTTTTGTTACTTTCTGGCATCTGCAGATAATCTCTCCATATTCTGGATCAGATGCAATACATTCATTCTGCTGCTCCACCGTCAGATTCCGAAACCTTGTAATCCCAATTCTCCGACTCTTAAAATCATTCTTATATGGCATATCCAGAGTATTTTTTAAAAGGCCTGCAACCATCCGTGCAATTGGAACCGATGCCGTCATTCCCGGTGATTCTATTCCGATCAGATTAATAAACCCTGGTATCTTTTCTTCTTCCTTGATAATAAAATCCCGAAAACCACCCTCTGTCGGAGGTGCCTGCTTCGGCCTGATACCTGCAAAGTTTCCAATAATATCTTTTTTCTGCAGCTTTGGCAGCAGCTCCCTTGCTTCTGCAAAAAGCTTGTCCATGATTTTTGCAGTAACGCTATAGTCCGTACGGGAATCTATGTATTCTGCACTGGGGCCGATAATGATATTTCCATCAATCGTAGGCGTTAAATGTACACCCAGGCCCCCGATCCCCTTTTTTGGTGCCGGATATAAAGGTATTGCTGACAGATCCTCTGCTATTTTATCCAATATAAAATACTCTCCACGGCAGGGATAGATTTTATACTGATCTGCTCCTGCCATTGCAGATATTTTGTCACAATATAAGCCGGCTGCATTTACAATACATTTACATGTATAATACCCTTTTTGTGTACGGATCTTAAATCCGCCAGACTCACATGATATCCCCAGCACTTCGTTATCAAAAGAAAACTGAACACCATTTTCCAGCGCATTTTCAGCCAGTGCAATGCAGTAGGTAAACGGGTCAAATATTGCTGTATTTGGCGAATACATGCCGCCGATGCCGCCAATGCTGCCTGCCAGCTCCTCTACCTGTGACCTGTTAATCAGACACAATCCTTTACATCCGTTTTCCTCTCCCTGTTTCTTCATGTTTTCAAGGGTTTCCATATCTTCTTCATCAAATGCTGCCAGTATCTTTCCTGTCTTCTTATATGGAACATCTAAATCCCGGCATACCTGTTCAAACCCTTCGCTGCCTTCCACACACAGTTTTGCCATAAGGCTGCCCGGCTTATTATTAAACCCCGCATGAACAACCGCAGAATTTCTTCCACTTGTTCCAAATGCTGCATCACTTTCTTTTTCCAATACTAAGGCAGAAACCTGATATCTAGATACCTCTCTGGCAGCAGCGCATCCCACTGCACCTGCACCAATAATAATAATGTCAAAAAAATCATTCATGCTGTTTTATTTTCCGCTCCTTATCCAGTCCGAAGTCAGCCGTATGCCCTCCTCAAATGTAATCTCAGGTACAAATCCTGTATCTTCGGCTAACTGCGTAATGTCATAACATTCTTTCGGTAAATAATATCCATTGAATGCCAGTTCACCAAACCCTAATTCTGCCTCGGGGTCCACTACATCCTTTACCACATTTAAAAAATCCCTCAAAGGCCCGGCCATCCCCTGAGCAATGATATAGTTTCTATTCTCCCTTCCATGTTCTCCAATCAGACGGAATGCCTTTGCAGCATCTGTAATATAAATAAAATCATAAAACTGGTCGCCTCTGCTGAGCGCCTGATGTTCCTTGTTCTGCAGTTTTCTTATCATGGAATTAATAAGACGCGGCGATTTTTCTCCTGCTCCATAAATATTCGTAATGATCGGCCAGATAAACTCTATATTTTGTGATGCGGCTGCACCCGCACCCAGATACTGACAGCTCATTTTTGCTGCCTTGTACACTCTGTGCTTATCACCTTCCTGATTTTTATCAGCCGGCATAAACAGTTCATACTGTGATACACTGCCTGCACCTACAAATTTCCTGCACCTGGTGAAAGCAGCCGCCGTAATGGCATTCATCATATATACAATGTTCGCAGCCTGCTTATGATAATCTGTCAGCTCTTCCCCAAACAGGCCGTCCCAGGCAAACTGATACCATACATCAAAGTCCCTTTCCTCCAGCATCGCCGGCAGATTTCGCAGGTCTTTCAGATCGCATTCAACATAATTGATAGGCAGCCCTGCCAACCTGCTCATACTGAGGCGGCTGCTAAATCCCGGACGGACAACTGCCCAGACTTTTACATCATTTTGTAATAGTTCTTTTATCACGGCACTTCCCACAAAACCAGCCCCGCCTGTTAAAATCACCTTTTTCATTTGACATCTCACATTTCAAAAAATTCTCGGACCTGTTTCTTACAAATATCGAATACAGAAACCCCTTCATTTTCCAGCTTATAGTATTCCACAATGTTGTACAGCATCTTATCGCAGGACAGCAGCGGTTTCCATCCCGTCTCCCGGACTGCCTTGGACGAATCCAGACCCAGTGTCTTAGATTCCGCTACATCAAATGCTTCACCTGCCACATATTCCGCATTTTCGTAATGTTCTTTCATCTTATCTAAAACCCATACTACTTCTTTGATTCCATCAGATGTTGGGCCGATATTCCACTGTGATGAGTATTTTTGTGGATTTTCATACATAATGCGGCCGATTGTTAAATAGCCATTTAACGCATCCATCATTGACTGCCAGGGACGTGTCTGGTGTGGATTTCTTAATACAACCGGCTCTCCTTTTGCGATCGAATTTAAGATAGACGGAATGAGCCTGGACTGGACATAATCTCCTCCGCCAAGCACATTGCTTGCCCTTACCGTTGATACTCCGATCATACGGCCTTCTGTCTGCAGATAGGAATGCTTATAGGTATCTGTAATATATTCCATGCAGGTCTTGCTGCACGAATATGGATCTATGCCTCCCAGCGGGTCTTCTTCCACATAGACCGCACCATCTCCTTTGTTTTCATATACCTTGTCTGTTGTAATCACTACAACGCTCCTGACACTCGGACACTGACGGACTGCCTCTAGCAGATAGGCCGTTCCCATCACATTCGTCTCATATGCATATACCGGATGATCGTAGCAGTCCTTCACAATCGCCTGTGCCGCAAGATGGATTACGATCTGGGGCTGCGCATCCAGTAATGCTTTTGTAAGCCGTTTCTGATCCCTTACATCCCCCTCAATATGATGAATCATCTGGGCAGCATTCATCTTCTCAAACATGCTTTCTTTTGGTGCTGCAAGCGCATAGCCTGTCATTTCCGCTCCCAGCTCACAAAGAACTGCCGTCAGCCATCCTCCTTTATAGCCTGTATGCCCGGTCACAAATACTTTCTTTCCGCGATAAAATTCCCTGTTTTTCTTATTTGCCATATTTTTATATTTCCTCACATAATTCTGCTATTCGTCCTGCTATGGACTCCGCATCGATCTGGTACATTTTGTGCATATATGCCTGTGTGCCGATCACGTCACCATAAGTATCTGGAATGCCCATTCTCCGAAAAATAAAATTTCTGCTGCTTTTTTCTGCCAAATACTCTGCCATCGCTCCGCCCAGTCCTCCTATCACCGACTCTTCCTCTACAGAGACCAGAATTTGGCATTCCTCGATCATACGGTCAATGCATTCTGTATCCAGAGGCTTTAACGTGTGCATATTGATAATAGTTATGGATATGCCCTTTTTCTCAAGCATTGCAGCAGCTTTTACGACATTTGGAACCATTGCGCCATAGGTAAATACAGCTGCATCCTTTCCTTCTCTAATCTGAAGGGCTTTTCCTACGGTAAAGCTCTCTGTGCCATAGTCTGCCTGATAATCGGCAGGTGCACGTCCAAGTCCCAGGTAAGACGGTCTGCCCAGCTCAAGCAGCTGTCTGGCTGCTGCAATCACATCTGTCTCACAGCTTGGATATACGATTGTCAGGCCGGGCAGCACCCTCAGTATGGCTGCATCTTCGATCGAGTGGTGTGTCGGCCCTGCATTGCCATAGCCAAGCCCTGGTATTACCCCGGCCAGCAATACCGGCAGCTGCTGATAGGCGACATCTACCCGTATCTGTTCATAAGCACGCATGCTTAAAAACATAGCCATCGTATATGCGACTGGTTTTAGTCCGCGCAGAGAAACGCCCGCTGCTGTTCCGACCAGGCTCTGCTCTGCAATCCCAAGGTTATAAAACCGCTCTGGGTATTTTTCCTGCAGGGCTTCTACTACATTGAAGCCGCACTCGGCAGAGAGAAAGACGATTTTTTCATCCTGTTCCATTAACTTTTCTACTTCTCTCACAAATATATTTCTCATACAATCTCCTCCACAGCCTGCAGGTATTGTTCTTTTGTCGTTGATTTATAATGCCATTCCAGCCTATCCTCCATAAAAGAGACGCCTTTGCCCTTTATTGTATGAGCTATAATGGCTGTCGGCTTTTTCCTGGCTGCTGCCGCTTCTTCAAATGCATGATCGATCTGCTGAAAATCATGTCCGTTAATCTCAATCGTATGAAATCCAAATGCCCGGAATTTTTCTGCCATATCACCGTAATTGAGTATCTGTTCGTCTCTGCCGCAGCCCTGCAGCCGGTTCCTGTCCACGATTACAGTTAAATGATCCAGCTCCTGCCTGCTTGCAAACGCTGCGTTCTCCCACACCGACCCTTCATTACACTCTCCATCACCCATAAGAACAAATACTCTGGAATCTGCGTGACGAATTCTTGCCGCTAGGGCACTTCCTACAGCTAAAGCCAGCCCGTGCCCCAAAGAGCCTGCACTTACTTCGATCCCGGCATTTATATCTCTTTTGGGATGTATGCCCAATGTAGAACCATCTTTCCCATAATCAAATAATCTTTCCCTGGGCATTCTGCCGACAGCTGAAAGCGCTGCATATAGTGCTGATGAGCAGTGGCCTTTGCTCAAGATAAACATGTCCCTGTCATTCACATCCTGTACCTGTTCCTGATCCAGATATCCAAAGAAAAGAACTGTAAGCAGATCCGCCGCGCTTAAAGACCCTCCGTTAAAAGAACCGTTTGCATAATGTAATGTCTTTAATATAAGCTTACGGATCTCTTTTGATTTCTCCTGATAAAACTCAGCCGTTTTTCTCATCATTCCTTCACCCTCAGTGCAGCATCTAATGTGCCATCTTCGATCCGCTTTTTCAGGCATTTCAGCCTGGTACATTTGTAGCTGTCAAACGTTTTCCTGTCAAATGCAATTTCTTTATAGTAATCCATCAGCTGAATGCCTCCTTTTTCAATATTCCACTGCGGCTTATAGTAATCCTTCAAAACGTTAAGGATCTTCTCTGCAGATACCCTGTAGCTTCTTGGGTCTGTATGCTCTCCGGTAAAGGTTAATTCACATCCAGGGACAGACTTCTTTGCTGCTTCGGCCAGCTGCTTAACCGTATAATTATTGTCTGGTGTACCTACATTAAATACCTCATTTTTCACAAGCTCCGCCGGTGCTTCTAAAACAGCTGCAAAAGCTGCGCTGATATCAAGAACATGTGACATAGGCCTCCATGGTGTACCGTCACTCTTAATTTCAATCATCCCGCTTGTATATGCATAAGCAACAAAGGCATTAAACACAATATCGCATCTTAAATTCGGACTCGCGCCATACGCTGTCGCAGGCCTTAAATATGTAATGATAAAATCATCGGAACATAAATCCTTCAATTCGCATTCACACTGCCACTTTGTTTTTGCATATGCCGTAATCGGATTTTTTTCGCTTTCTTCATCTGCCGGCCTGCTTACATCTGAAATTCCATATACACTCTGTGAAGATGCATATACAAAACGCTTCACACCTGCTTCTTTTGCACATTTGGCCATCTTCATTGTTGCCTCATAATTAATCTCATATGTCAGTGCTTCATCAAAATCTCCAAGCGGATCGTTAGACAGACCTGCAAAATGAATAACATAGTCAATTCCCTCAAAATCCTCTGTCACACAGTCACGCACATCTTTCCTGATCTGCTTTTTCAGTTTCTGATGAGATTCTTTCAAATAACAGTCTTCATAATAACCAATATCATAGCCCACTACTTCATATCCTTTTTCTATCAGAAAAGGAACTGTCACATTTCCGATATAACCCAGATTTCCTGTCACCATTATTACTTCTTTCATTTTGTATTTCTCCTTTATATATGTATTTAAAGCATTATTTTTATAGCAGCTTATAAAGCTCCAGCGCGCGCTGGAGCGCCTGATCCATGTTATAATATTGAAAGTCGCCCAGACGCCCGCATACAAATAAGCCGCTGACCATACCTGCTTCCTTTTTATATTTATCAGCCATTTCCTGAGACTGTTTTGTTAGAACTGGATAAAATGCTTCATTCACTCCCTGCACATAATCAGAAGGATATTCATAAGCAATTACAGACCGGCCTGTTTTGGGCGGGATCAGCATCAGCTTTGAAAATTCCGTGATCCTCGTATACCCCGTTTCTTTTGGATATGCTACTCCCGGTGACGGCTGATAGCTGTTCACATCGACAGTCTGATATTTAAATTCCAAAGACCGATATGGCAGCCTGCCATACTGATAGTGAAATAGCTCATCAACCGGCCCTGTATATATGACTGGAACCATGCAGGGTTCACTGTCCAAATACACTTTATGATCTGCGATATGCAGTCTCTTTAAAGCATCCTGATTTAATTCAATCTTTATATTTTTGTCTGACAGCATCGTTTCAAAAAAAGATGTATAGCCATTGACCGGCTGAACCTGATATTTATCATCAAAATACTGGTTGATATAAGACAGGCGCACCGGCACTCTCCGCAGTATGAACGGATCAAGCTCATCCGGCTCTATCCCCCACTGCTTGGACGTATATGGTTTATAATCTTCTTCATATAAGAATTCCGCATATTTTCGCACATATTCATTTTCTGAATTCAGCATCTGCAGTATCGTTGCTGCTGCTTCATAATCAAAAGTCTCTGCAAGCGCTTTTTTTATTTCCAGGGCATCTTCCCTGGTAAAATACTGCTCAACCGTATCAAAATTGAACGGAGACGGCGTCAGCTGTCCTTTGATACTGACATAGGCGCGCAGCACAAACGGTGCCCATCTGCTGTCTACTGCTGTTATAAAATCAAATACTTTTTTGTGATTCGTATGAAAAGAATGAACACCGTATTTTTGAATAAGAATGCCTGTTTTATCATCCTTATAGTCATACATATTTCCAGCGATATGTGCTCTTTTCTCTAAAACCAGTACCTTCTTTCCGTCTTTTGCAAACTGATATGCCAGTGCAGCGCCTGTAAATCCTGCACCGACTACGACCGCATCATAATTCATGGAACCCTCCTTACAAACTATGCATGCTCTCCATTGCATTTTTTGATCAACGCAAACGGGATCCTTCTGCCAAATAAAATCGCCCGCAATAAAATCCATGCATCCCAGCATTTCTGTATGTACGCACTTTTCCTACACCAAAAAGATGATGATTCATACTCTTTATAGTATGGATAGCTTTCTTTAGAAATGTTATACCCTCTCTGGAATATTCCGTAATCATAATCCTTTCTTACAGCATCTGTGTAAGAGCCGTTTCGAATAAATTTACCTGCTATCCAACAAAGAAAATGATGTTTTTCCATATAGTGTCTATACTGTAAAACAGCATCTACGAACTGCAGTGCTGATTTTGGCTTATTTACATCTGCTGTATAATAGGAATATACCCCCCATGTTTCACCACACAAATAACAGTTATATTTATCAGACATTTTATTACAGCAGAAATTATCATCTATCGGGTACCCCTCGCCATATCCCCCAACATCTATCATAGCCTTTCTATTAATCAATGTACCGTAAGTTGTTGCCGGATATAAAAATGGCACCATATAACAATCAAATTTAGATACTTTCCAATACCGCCTGCGAGATTTTTCATACAAATGATAGTAATAGATCAGCCTTTTTTTGGATGGTTTAAATGCAGCTACCCTTTTCTTTATTAGATTTTTGTCAGAAATTCCTTTTTCACTCATCCTTACTGTAAATTCTCTTTCCGAATGAGCCTGCAGCTGCCGTGGGATAATCATACCTAACTTTGGATCGTTAATATATTCTTTGCTTTCCAATGCCCATCTCAAAGCATTTGGAAAGATCACATCGTCATCATGGACCATAGATATCCACTCTGTTCTGGCGAGTTCAATACATCGATTTTGATTTCCATAAGCTCCTATATTTTCATCATTTTTATAATAGTAAAGATTATCCCAATTCAGAGTCTTCACATATTGGAAAGTTTCATTATCCATCTCCGGATCATTGTCAAGAATCAATATATCAAATTTGTCTTTAGAAATATCCTGACGCATTACAGATGCCAGAGTTCTTTTCAGTAGATCTAACCGCTTATAGGTTGGAATCGTTACTGTGAGTTCAGGGATCTTTCGATTCAGATCGCCCTTTAGCAGAATACTTTTCACATGCGCTTTTTTCTTAAAATTATCACCACTATATATAAGCTCATCCACAGGCCGCCGGCATTTCACATAATCAGGAGTTAAATCAACATTCTTAAACGGAATGCTAGAAAAAACATTCATGGCTTCTGTTATGCAGTCAGCAATTGTCTTAAACTGATAACCCGCAAGCCGTCCTGCCAAAAATAAATTTTTTACTTTTGATGCCTCTTTGAGATACCTACTGCTCCTTTTTTTCATAGCGGCATCATCCTCTGGATATGCCATAAAACCATTTTTATCAAATCTTTCCCGTGATATAACAGTAGTATCTGCACATGTCCTGCAACTATTAAAATAAGAAAAATCTGTTTCTGAATAATATTCCTTGTCTTTTGGGTGGTTTATTGTAGCGCTCTGCAATTTTTTTCCTTTGATAAAAGATACTGCCACTTTTGTATATTCCAATCTTCCATATTGATGTCCAAAAAGATCGTCAAGCACCCCTGTATACAAAACAGGATTTTTTATCATCTTTCCATCACACCACATCTCATATTGTTTTTTTGCATTTTTGAAAAGCTTTACATGCCGGCAAAAATCATAATGTTCCACGACTGTGATTTTCGGGTCTGAAAGCATGGTTTGAATTAAATTCGAAAAGCCATCCTTAGGCAGCATCTGGTATCGCTCGTAATAGCATTTGTCGTCATAATTATTGTGGAAACATAAGCCCTGCATCACGGACGCTCCTACTTTTCTTTTGAATCCATGCTTTTTTTTGTACAAAGGTATATAATGTTCACGTACAAGTTTTTCTGCAAATGAAGCAATATCCGCATCCCGGCATCTTAACATATCAGTCAGGGGGATAAACTCTTCAAACTGAAAGATTTTCATTATCTTTAACTTTATTTCTTCTGCCTTCTCTTTATCATATAAAGCATCTACCACTTGAAAATTAAACGGCATCTGAACTTCCATCTGATCTACTATTGTTCTAGAGTTTAAAGTAAACGGAATCATTGGCACAATCTGTGACAGAAAATCATAGATATGCTTATTATTCGTATGGATAAAATGTGTACCATATGACTGGACCAGCATTCCTGTATCATGATCAATATAATCAGATAACAATCCACCCAGATCTTTTTTCTCCAACACCAGTACTTTCAGCCGATATTCATGAGATGCAATATAGGCAGCCGTTGCACCAGTTATTCCTGCTCCTACAACGATCAGATCGTAATTATTGTAATTTATCATTTTCTTTATACACTCCTTGGTTTCTTCTACACCCGATACTTATAAGACCCATTCCCTGTGACGTCACTATTTAAATAATCCCTCCACAACTTTTCTGAACACATTTCTTCATATCGCTCGCCGTACTGCCTTTGGATCCATCTATAATTTTTCAAAAACGACAACATAACCCGCATTGTTTTGCCAACCAGCATCATAGCTCTTCGCAGATCTCTGTCTATCTCGTATTTCGAATTAGAGAATCTGTTAAAATAAATGATTCTTTTTGCCATGCATACCGCGATGGATTTGGCATCCGTATCTGAAACAACCAGCTCTTCTTTGGGTCGCCATCTGTATTTCATCTGCTTTCCACACGGTTTCATTTGTCTGAGTCTTCCTATTTGTTTGAACTGTTTCTTCTGTTTTGGGGATACATGTACATATTTATAATCCATGGCAGACAATTGTTCATATTTTCTTCTGGCATCAGAATGCAGCAGCCATAGCGGGCCTTTGCAAAAATCTTGGACTGCCATCAGCTCCATTTCCGCAAACCGGTAACGTGCCAGCGCTATATGGGCACAGATCTGCCTGCATTCCTCCAACAGGATCCGCGCCAACGAGGTACGTTTGTATAATGCATGTACGATCAGCTTATTTCTTTCTGTATAATAAAGCGCGATGCCATTTCTCTTATACTCGAACCCATCATGCCATACAAAAATACCGTTCAGCGTAATGGATGGTTTCAGCCTGAGTCCATACTCCACATCATCGTATTTCATAAAAAAAGGCAGTGAAAATCCATGCTGTAAATATGTTTTGATTGGTATGCATGCATAAAACCATGCCTGATAATCGTGCGGTTCTTCGATTTCATTAAAGACGACATTTGCAAAATCACTCAGATCTATATTGGCTTTGACAGATTGGATTCCATAGCCCTTATAGATCCCTGACTGCTCCGCCTGAATCATTTTCCTGTCCATTCTTAACATGGCACCGCCGACCTGCCTGTCTGAAAATTCACTTCTGATCAGCCGCAGAAAACTATAATTTTTCTCAAAAGCCTGCGGCTCAATTGTTACGTCATCATCCATAAGCAGAATATGTGTATGCCGATCATGTTCTTTGTCTCTTAACAGCTCTAAAATTCCCCGTACAAATCCTCCAGAACCGCCATAAGATGGCTGCGGGTATATTTTCACAAAATCACTGGACAGCCTTCCGGCATCCAGACTCTGTCCATTATCCGCGATATATATTTTTAAGTGCTCTTTCAGTGGAGAACTGCTGTTTTCAAAAACCTCCCGTGTCAGTACTTTTAGATTGCGCTCCACATACTTTTCCCTGTGATACGTGCACATAGTAACTGCAAGATTGACCTGTCCCAGCTCCTCTTCATCAATATCCGTGGAATAAAACCCTCCATAGAAAAAGCTGTTCTTACGCCCAATCAAAACAAAGGACAGCATGTCACCCAAAGAATCTAATGAAAGCTGCACAGTCTCTACACACCTGCTTTGGCTGCTTATTGTCTTTTCAAATACTTTTATTTTTTTTACAGATTTATTTTGATACCGGCAGTCATACAGCATCAGCCGGAAAGAACCCTCAAAATCAATGTTGATGTTCAGCGTATTTAAAAGCGTATATTTTTTCCACTTTCCAATCGAAAATGCGTTAAAATATGTATCAAATGATACAATGCTCCCTTTTTTACAATCCAGACAGTTCTCACGGAGCGTTACAAACTCATCTGTGTCCGTCCGAAAATACATTTCATCAATATTCCATTGCTGCTGACGCGGCAATAACAGCGAATATAAATACATTCTTTTTTCTCCAATACGGATCAATCTCCATTGCAGGCTTCCTAATTACGATTCATTTCTTTTTTCCACCAGGCAATTGTTTTTTCCAAACCGTCTCTTAACGGTGTATTACATACATCTCCGACAGCTTCTTTCAGCCTCGTGCTGTCTGCCGTCAAGGATACTCCTTCTGTGCTGTCCAGATTGTATTCCACCAGATCTGTGCACTGTAATATTTCAGAAATCAGGCGAAACACATCTTTCATCATCTGCGGTTTCCCAGATGCTACGTTATAGCAGCCAGTGCATTTTTGTTCTACAAGCTGAAAGGTCGCTCTTGCACAATCTTCTACATATACAAAATCCCAGATGTTATAAGGTACCCTGCATATAAATTTCTTCCCTTTCATCAGTGTCTGGATCGCAGTCGGTATCGCTCTCCCCTCTCTAAGGTCATTTGGGCCATAAATTGAAAAATAACGTGCACATACAAACGTTACGCCGCTGCTTTCACAATATGTTTTTGCAAACTGCTCAAATGTATATTTGGTAATGCCATACAAAGAATACTCCCTGCCGCGTACCGTCTCACAATAGCCAAGACTCCCTATGCCGTATTCTGAACTGCTGCCCGCAAATAAAACCTGACTTCCTTTATTTTTTATAAAATGCCTGAGCATATAAATGCTTGCAGCCATCCAGTCGATATTTTTTTCCGAATTTAAAAATTTATGGTCTTCTAAAGCCCACGCCAAATGGCACATTATATCGGGCTGAATTTCCTCTATTAAATCACCTGTTTCTTTTTCATTCAGCAGGTCTGCATTCTTTACGATTACTCCTTTGGGAAATTCCACACTGCGCCGTCCAGATGTTATGGCATATACTTCATATTGACCTGACATGGCGAACTGTTCTGTCACATATTTCCCTAAAAATCCGCTTGCACCCGTAATCATGATTTTCTTCATTTTTTCTTCATTTTCCTCACTTTCAGCAAAACTTCAGCCAGTACTATCATTTTGCTATACTCGCGAGAACAATGATCTGCCAAAGTTATCGCCTGTATTTGCACGCTCAGTCCAGATACCTGTGTTTCCACCAGACTACGGTTTTTTCCAACCCTTCCCTAAATGGCGTACTGCATACATTTCCGACTGCTTCTCTGAGCCTCGATGTATCTGCTGTCAGGGAAAAGGCTGTGCTGTCCGTATTGTATTCCACTAATTCCTCACACTGTAGGAGCTCTGAGATCAGCCCAAACACATCCTTCATCCTCTGCGGCTTTCCAGACGCTACGTTATAACTGCCTGCACATTCATGCTCTACCAGCTGGTAAGCTGCCCTCGCACAGTCTTCCACATATACAAAATCCCAGATATTATAAGGAGCCTTGCATACAAACTTCTTTCCTTCCAACAATGAGAGAATCGCAGCCGGTATTGCCGAAGCCTTTTTATCGTCACCGGGACCATAAATCGAAAAGTAACGCGCACAGGTAAAGATCACATCATTTGTCCTGCAGCAGCATTCCGCTGCCTGTACAAATAGCTTTTTTGCAAATCCATACATAGACAGCTCTTCTGACCTGTCATTTTCTGTTATTCCGGGATTTCCATTCCCGTATTCTGCACTGCTGCCGGCGAAAAGAAACTGTTTTCCTTCTGCAATTATAAAATGTTTTAGCAAAATGATACTGGCGGCCAGCCAGTCCATATTCTGGCTCGATTTTCTATAGTCAGTTCCTTCTAAGGACCAGGCCAGATGGCACAATACATCCGGCATGACTTCCGTAATAAGATCCGCTGTCTCTTCTTCATGAAGCAGATCTGCTTTCTTTACAATCACACCTGCCGGAAATTCTACGCTGCGTTTCCCCCCCCCCCCTTGCAGAAATTACTGCATATACCTCATATTGGCCTGACAGCGCGAACTGCTTTGTCACATATTTTCCCAAAAATCCGCCTGCACCCGTAATTAAAATTTTCTTCATTTATCCCACACTTTCCAAGGTGCCTGACCCGACGACCACATTTTCTCTAACTGCTCTTTTTCCCTGACCGTATCCATGCACTGCCAGAATCCTTCATGCTTATAGGCCATTAGCTGCCCGTTTTTTGCTGCGGTTTCCAAAGGTTCTTTTTCCAATACGGCCTCGTCGCCAGAAATATAATCCATAAACTCCGGCTCGCAGACCATATAGCCAATATTGATCATATTTCCGTCACCCTGCGTTTTTTCTCTAAACTCTGTGATCAATCCATCTTTGTTAATATCCAGAACCCCAAAGCGCTGCCCCGCATTATAAGCTGAAATGGTTACTGTCTTTCCTGACCGATCATGAAATGCTAACAGCTCTTTGATATTTACATCTGATACACCATCACCATAAGTCAGCATAAACCGTTCGTTATTCACGTATTCCTTGATGCGTTTGATGCGTCCGCCTGTCATCGTATGCAGGCCCGTGTCTACGACCGTCACCTTCCACGGCTCCGATTTGTTGTAGTGGACAATCATATTGTTATTTCCATTTGAGAAATCATAAGTAATATCTGATGTATGAAGGAAATAATCTGCAAAATACTCTTTGATCACATGCTGTTTATATCCTGCACAGATAATAAATTCATGAAATCCATAATAGGAATACAGCTTCATGATATGCCATAAAATCGGCATCCCGCACAGTTCAACCATCGGCTTTGGCTTAAACTGGCTCTCCTCACTGATTCTTGTTCCAAGTCCGCCTGCTAAAATCACTACTTTCATTCCATATCCCCGCTTCCTATTTCATCTACTGTATCTTCATCCCTGTTTCATACTGGCCGCAAACTTTTTCCATGCTGCCAAAATCTATCACCTGCCCATGCTCAATCCACAAAACCTTATTGCACATCTCCCTGATCTGCTCCAGACTATGTGATACAAAAAACACAGTCGTCCCTCCGGCCATCAGTTCCATCATCCGTGCCCGGCTCTTCTCTTGAAAATCAGCATCTCCTACTGAGAGTATCTCATCTACGATCAGTATCTCCGGCTCCACAACACATGCAACAGAAAATGCGAGCCTTGCCAGCATCCCAGAGGAATAGGTCCGCAGCGGAGCCTCTATAAAGCTGCCCAGCTCAGAAAATTCTGCAATTTCTTCATATCTGCTGTCCAAAAATCCCTTTGAATATCCTAAGATCGCCCCATTCAGGTAAATATTCTCCCTGCCTGACAGTTCAAAATCAAAACCTGAGCCCAGCTCCAACATCGGCACGATATTCCCGCATACTTTTATAAATCCCTTTGACGGCTTCATTATTCCTGAGATCACCTTCAGCAGCGTGCTTTTTCCTGCTCCGTTATGGCCGATGATTCCAAGCACATCTCCTTTTTCTACCGTAAAAGAAACATCAGAAAGCGCCCAGAAACTCTCAGACCGCAGATCACGCTTCAGCCAGCGTACGCAGAATTCCTTCAAAGACCCGGCACGATTGTGTTCCAGTTTAAATTTAAGCGAAATGTCATTGACCGTAACGATCGTCATAGCAGCTCCTGCCTCCTAAATATAAAATACAAACTGATCCTGTGTTTTTTTGAATACCATGCACCCAATGCCCAGCATTGCAAGCGCGATCAGCGTACACTGGCAGAACACCACGGGCCGGGGAGTAATTCCATCAAGTACAATGCTGCGTACTGCACTGACAAAACAAAACATTGGATTGTTCATAACTGCCGGCTGAAATTTTTCCGGCACAATAGAAACTGGGTAAAACAGCGGCGTCAGATACATCCACAGCATACTGACAATCCCCCATAAAAACTGTACATCCCTAAAAAAAGTCATGGCAGCTGCCAGTACCATGCCCAGTCCTGTTGTAAAAATCATGACGCAGAGCAGTATATACGGCAGCATAAGGTAAGACCTTGTTAGCTGCTCTCCTGTAATCACTGCTGCCATTACTAACGGAATCAGCGACATTATCAGATTGATTCCTGATGAAAGCACTCTCGTAACAGGATAAATATATTTGGGAATATAAACCTTTGTAATTAAAGAGGCATTTCCAACAACCGACCCTAATGCCTGTCCAACTCCTTCGTTAAAGAAGTTAAACACGATCAGGCCGCTAAGCAGATAAACCGGATAATTATCAATATCTGCCCGAAACAGCTGCGAAAAGATAATATACTGTACGATCATCATAAGCAGAGGATTTAAAAAGCTCCAAAACACACCCAGGACAGACCGCTTATACCGCACTTTAAAATCACGCTGTACTAACTGCCGGATCAAAAAGCCGTATTTATGCAGAACATGGAAACAGACAAACAAAGCTGCCTGTTTTCCCAATATCGCGCGGGTTACTTCTATCCCATATGCAGCCGCAAGCAGCAGCGCCGCAGCCAGAACCAGTTTCCAGTAATTTGGGCCGGTCCACACATAATTGCGGCCCCGCACTGCAAAACACATGGTTCCAGACAGCTTGCTTCCATTCAAAAGCAGCCCGGCCTCTCTTCCTGCATGCACATCTTCCAATTTATTTTCAACATTGTATAAAACGGTCGGCGCATTGCCTGCTGCTCCATCGGAAGTACATACAATCTTTACCAGACTGCCCCTCGGCTGCTCCACGCCGTCTGGTATTTCCAGATATACATACTGGTTAATTCCAAGCGTATCTGCCGCAAAGACCTTCTCTGCAATGATCCGTCCGTCCAAAGCGTCCTCACAGCGGACATATAAATCACTTGTCAGCGGCCGGCCGTAATTAGACACCATAACGCCGACTGCATCGATCAGATCCATCTGCGAAGTATAAATCTGTTCCACGCTCGTCCCTTCCGTCAGTTCTCCAACATCATTCGTTGCATAAAACTCATCCACATTTCCATCCGATTCACGTATATACAGAGCCTGCCCGCACGAAAAATAGAAAATACCAAGGAAAATAAACAGCGCGAATTCTAAAACCAAAAAAATTTTTGCATAATAATATTTTTGTTTCATGATGTATACACTTCCTTGATTCCTGCATAAATCATGCTTCATTCATAATCTCAGCTACAGATTTCATGATTCTGATATACATGGAATAACTATCTGAATCCTTCTCTTTCACGCATGGCTGTCCCCACATATCTGCCAGCCGACCTTCCGATGGATGGGCAGACCCCCATAAAAGTTCATCCGCATCAGCATTAAGCGCTGTGCATAGATTCACAAATGTATCCAGACTCATAATGCGTGTCCCGCGTTCAATATGTCCTAAAAACGACATGCTGATGCCGCACTGCTTTGCAAGCTCTCCCTGCGACCATCCTTTTGCCTTCCTCGCATGACGGATTCTCATCCCCATATTTATGTAATCCATTTCCTGCATAATATCCTCCATTCTGTGAATGAAACACTGCTGAGTGCTCCGTAAAATACGTGAGAATGTGCATAACAATTTGTAATAAAATGTTATACGCTCAGTTCATCAAAAGCAGCTCTACTGCATAACGGAATTAGGAGGTTTCTAAAATGAAGGTAAAAGAAAAATTAAAAACGTTTGTTCCGCCGTCTGCTCATGCATTTCACAATCATGTGATCGCGTCAGGTTCGGCAGATCAACAGATTTTGGCACAGCTGGAAAACATTTCAGCACAGCTGCCAGAGATTTTAGCGCAGCTTGCAGCCGTTTCCAAACAGCTGGCCGAAAACTTCGCGCACATACAGCAGGAGTCAAAACATATTGTCTGGGAAGGCCACGATTTTGAGTATAATGCGCTGGTTTTTGGCGGCTTTTTTGAGGCAGTACAGAATACAGATTTTGAGGAAAAATACTTGAAACTTGTGAACGGATTGGATGAGGAAAGCATAGAAACAACGAACCGCATTATTTCAAGAATGCAGTGCTGTCTTGCAAGAAATGACGGAATTGTTCCCCTTGATCTATTTACTCAGGCAGAAAAGGATTTCTTCCTGTTTCTTCAAAACGAGTACTTCCCGTCGATTTTGAAAATTTCAGATAACTGCTATGTGTATAAACAATATAAACTGCCAATAAATCAGTTTGAGCCATGCGTGTTTTTAGATAAGCACGGCCTGATGGAAATGGAAACGCCGATAGAACAGCTGGAGGACAAAGACATTATTGATGCCGGCGGGTTTATTGGCGATTCTGTATTAATCTTATCCCCGTTAACGAAAAGAAACGTGTACACATTTGAACCGATCAGTGATAATTATAATTTAATGCAGCAGACAATAGCAATGAATAATGTTAGAAATGCAGTGTGTGAGCAAATGGCGCTAGAGCGTGTTTGAAAAATCATTTCCGCGATCTGCACTCCCCACTTTGCGGAT
>CAJUHV010000024.1 GCA_910586445.1 uncultured Eubacterium sp. | reverse complement strand
AAAAACTACAAAATATAATCGGCGTTTTCTTACATTTTTAAATCGGCGTTGACAATAGACATATGCAAAAAATCGAATAGGTAACACATTTTATATTCTCCTGCATACCGTATAACGAGATGACAATTTTATAGGTATGTAAGTATGAAGGATTATGTAGCAGTATCAATAGAAACCCATCTTTTTTATGCCAGAATTATGAAGGAGCATGCTTTATTTCTTCTGGCATCATTTCCTGGAAATGAGTCGGATCTGCGGTTACGGGCGGACCAGCTGCGGGGCGAGTTTGAAGACGGGCTCTGGCAGGCAGTCAGGCTTGCAGACGGTATGTTAGAACAATCTTTTTTGGACAGCGGGGAAATGGTGACAGAGCTGACGCAGGCAGCAGAATGTCAGACAGGCAGGCTGACAGGCATTTCGATTGATACAGAGGTAACAAAAGCACAGATGCAGCTTAGCGCTCATGGCCCGTTCAGAGTCAGCCGTGAAACGGCATATAAGGTCAGGAGCCTGAACCGGAAAATGCTCTCGTGCCTGAGTGAATTAATCGCCTTTAAGGAAGATGTCCTGCACAGAGTACTCAGCTGCAGGCTGTATACCTCAAGCTATCCGCTGCTGATAGAACATATTTTAAGAGAGGCAAAACTGTACCGGCAGATCGTTATGCAGCTGGAACGCAGCGGGCGCGTGGCAGTATTTGATTTAAAGAACGATGAAGCATTTTGGAATCAGATTATGATGGAGCACGCACAGTTTATCAGGGGGCTTTTAGACCCGTCAGAATGTGAGCTGATTCAGTCAGCGGACAGCTTTGCTGATGATTACTGCCGGTTATTGGATATAGGAAAGCGGGGAGGCATGGGGGCCTGTGCCCATCTGTCAGAAGCTTATTGGACAACATGCGAGTTTCAGAAATTTAAGATGAAAGGGGCAGAAGGAATTTTGGACTGCCAGATACGTTCTGTAATTATGCCGCTTTTAGCAGACCATGTGCTGCGTGAGGCAAATCATTATCTGCGGATTTTGGAACGTGCGCAGACAGGCAGGACCGGGCATGGATTTGAGCAGCGGCCTGATCATTGCGGGGATTCTGATTGTGAGCATCCTAATTGTGAGCATCCTGGCTGCGGGGATTCTGATTGTGAACATTCTGGCTGCGTGCATTCCTGCGGTTAGCAGATCATATTTGAAAATGAATGGTGTTTATTTGATGTGTCTGCAGCTGCGCGGAAGTCTTTATCGGACATCTGCGCAGCCGCAGACATACCGCTTTTTATAGCGGCCTTTTTATAACGGCCCTTCTAGACTGCAGATTTAATAACTGCAAGGGATCTTATTTCAAATCCGTTCAGCATACCTGCTGAATCATGTTTTTTACTGTGCCTGCATCATGATCTGAATAAGCTTGAACATGGAATATTCTTTAGATATAATACAGATACATGAACCAATTTTAACGAACAGGAGGCAGGTATTATGTGGAAATGTCCAAAGTGCGGCCGTTCATTTCAGCGTGAGGGGCAGGATCATTACTGCGGCGAGGCACCGGCAACGATTGCAGATTATATAAATATGCAGCCTGAGCAGGTGCAGCCGTATTTAAGGCAGGTCAACGAAATCATAAAGTCTGCACTGCCGCAGGCAGTGGAAAAGATCTCATGGAGCATGCCGACTTATTGGAAGAAACGCAGCCTGATACATTTTGCCGCTTTTAAAAAGCATATCGGGCTGTATCCCGGCCCGGAAGCGATCGAAGCTTTTGCTGACCGGCTGAGTGCGTATAAGACAAGCAAAGGGGCGATACAGCTGCCTTATAATCAGCCGCTCCCGGATGAGCTGATTGCTGATCTTGCAAAATGGTGTGAAAAAAGGCAGGGCAGCTGATGCGGCATAAACAATACCCGCACAATTAGGGCATTTATATTGCAGACGCGGACATTGACAAAAATTTCCCATTTGTTATAATAAAATTGTCATTCTCAGACGGTAATCTTACAGGATTTACGGGGAAAGTCAGCTGAGAAAGCACAGAGATTTTATTATAACAAAGGAGGAAGAATTGTGCTAAAAAAGTATGGACAAAAAACGGGAAATTTTCAGTCATGCTCTAGGATTGCTGCAGCGGCTCTGGCGGCGGCATTGTCTTTTACCAGCGTCTGCACTCCGTTAAATACGGCAGCTGCTGCAAAAATTAAGCTGGATAAGACAGAAGCAAAGCTTTATGTCGGAGGTACAAAAAAACAGGCGAAAACTACGTTAAAACTAAAAAAAGGTACAAAAACAATCAAAGCAGTATTTACCAGCAGCAAGCCTGCTGTTGCAAAGGTGGGGAAAAATACAGGCGTTGTTACGGCGCAGAAGGAAGGAACAGCTACCATCATTGCAAAATACAAAGCGAAAAAATATAAATGCAAGGTAACGGTAGAACAATATGAACCAGTTTCTCCAGACCAGCCAGGTACGGATACTGACACGAATACCGATCAGACGAAGGATGAGACATTACGTGCTACCCAGTATGGCAGGGTAAAGGGTGTTGACAGCGGAGATCATCTGACCTGGTATGCCATTCCTTATGCAGCTGCACCTGTCGGAGATTTACGCTGGTCAAAACCGGCAGATCCGCAGTCATGGACAGAACCATTAGACTGTACAAAAGAAGGGGATAAGTTCCTTCAGTGCGGTACAGATTATGCGACAGGAAAGACTGTAGTTTCCGGAACAGAAGACTGTCTGAATCTGGATGTATATGCACCTAAGAAGGCAGAGAAGCTGCCTGTTTTAGTATACATACATGGCGGAAATAACCAGACAGGTACATCTTCGGAAATGAAGGGACATCAGATTGCAGTGGAGGAAAACTGCGTGTATGTTTCTTTAAACTACCGCCTGGGGCTGTTTGGATTCAACTGTCTGCCTGCCCTGCAGAAGGATGCAGATGCAACCGGCAACTATACGCTGCTTGATATTGCAAAGGCACTGGACTGGGTTAAGGCTAATATTTCAGAGTTTGGCGGCGATGCAGGCAATATTACTGTATCCGGCTTTTCCGCAGGCGGCCGTGACGTTATGGCTATGCTGACAAGTCCGCTGTTTGCAGGCAAATTTGATAAGGCAGTCGTTTATTCCGGCGGTATGACAATTGCTGATGAGACTGCAAGTGCACGTCAGATTGCTGCTGCAATTGCGCCTTTAGCAGTAGAAGATAAAAAAGCTGCCGATGAAAAAGCTGCTGTAGAATGGCTGCTTACGGATGGTACAGATGTGAAGGACTATCTGTATTCGATTGATTCTAACCGCCTTGTAACGTTAATGTCTAACGCAGGAATTCGTATGAGCGTATTCCCGCATTTATATGGGGATGACGTTGTACTTCCGAAAGAAGGTTTTGCGACGACAAAGTACAATTCTGTGCCGTTATTAATGCTGACAGGTGCTACAGAATTTAGTCTGTTCTGTAACTTTGACGGTTATTATTTTTCAGATGCATTTAAGGCATTAGATGAAACCACGCAGAATGCCGCAAAGACATTTACACGTAAATATGGCTCTGATATGTACAGGATCTTCAATGCGCAGTGCAGCGCTGAAACAATGTACAAAAATTACGGCTCGAACATTTATGTGTGCCAGGTAGAATATGGCTCAGACCAAAGCGCAACAAAATTACCGGCTATGGGTTCGTTCCATGGTATTTTCGTGCCAATGCTGACAAATGACCATACATATAGTGATTTTGGTGATTTTACTACAGAAGGCTATCGCAGCATGTCCGCATTGTTTGATAATTACTTGAAAAACTTCTTAGTATCAGGCAATCCAAATGCAGAAGGACAGACAGAATGGGCAAATTGGACGCCGGAAAATCCAGTGTCCATGGTTTTAGATGCAGATGCGGCAAAGGGCACTGCAGAACAGAAAAATGTGACAACTACTTATGAAGCAATTATGGATGCAATGGATGCGGATTCTACGGTGCCGCAGGAAATTAAAAACGATTTGATTTCCAAAATAATGAATGGACGCTGGTTTAGCGACGCATTAGATGCACGTTACAAAAACGTATCTCTTTGGAAATAATATTTTGAAACAGTAAAAAAGCATAAAAAGAGCGGTGTTGAAAGGAAAGGGATCAGCACCGCTCTTTTTCGTGGATTTTTGTTCAGGTTTGTGGTATCCTAATCAGGTATTGTGATGAAAATAAAGATGAAAATAAAAAGGAAAAAAGCGCACAGTTAATGGTGAAATATGAACTATATGAATTTTAATGTTTTAACACTGATTATGGAACTGATCGGCACAATCGCGTTTGCTTCATCCGGTGCTATGCTTGCGATACAAAAAGAAATGGATTTATTCGGCGTATGCGTATTGGGCGTTACAACATCGGTAGGAGGAGGCATGATCCGTGACCTTCTGCTTGGCATTATCCCTCCCGGCATGTTTCGAAAACCGATTTATACATCGGTAGCCATTCTTACATCCATTCTTTTATTTTTTATTATCTACACCCGGAGAAATATAAAAAATAAAAAAATTGCAGAAGCATACAATAAAATTATGATGGTATTTGATACGGTCGGACTTGGAATTTTTACGGTGGTCGGCATTCATGCAGGAAGAAAAGAAGGGTACGAACAGATCTTTCTGCTTATATTTTTAGGCGTGATCACTGGTGTAGGGGGAGGGCTGCTGCGCGACATGATGGCGCAGGAGATGCCTTATATTCTGACGAAGCATATTTATGCCTGTGCATCAATATCAGGTGCTGCTGTATGTGTAATGTCGGATTCTCTGTTGGGTGATTTCTGGTCGATGACTGTCGGTATGACGGTTGTAATGCTTGTCAGGTTTCTCGCCACACGCTACCGCTGGAATCTTCCGAAAATCAGAAACAGCAGCGGTCATGATCAATAACGAATGGTTTTACCTTAAAATTAGGAGGCGCTGCCCGCGAGCATGTTCTGTGGGCAGCCTCCTAAATTTGTGGTTAATATTATGCTTTCATGGGTATTTTATTGCCTGAGGATTTATGCTGCCTCAATGGGTAAATCTTATGGAAAGCATTTTGGGGCATTTGGATTTATAGCCGGATATCCACAGAGTGATATGCAGGCGGATTAGAGCCTGCGGCTGTCTGTACGGAAATATTTTCTTGTACGGAAACGGCAGCTTTTTTGGAAGAAACATCATCATCCGCCTGAGGTGCATGATTTATGCCGGCTGCATTTTCAGCCTCGGCTGTCTGGCCTGTACTTTCTGTGGCAGCTGTGCTGCTCGTATTGCCTGCATGATCCGGGCTGTCTGCTTTATCAGGCTTGCTGGACTGCTGGTCTTTGTTCTTACCGTCATCATCTGACTGATCAGCTTTAGCTGCTTCGTCGATTGTCTGATTAGCCTCGGCTAATGAAGAAATCTGTGCAGTTAAGGCGTCCTGTGCCCGGTCCTTCAGATCGGCAAGCTCTTCTTCTTTCTTCTGTGTATCAGATCCTCTGGAGGCGTCCATCTTAATTTCCGATTCCAGCACATTTGCCTTTCCCTCCATCTGAACAGCCGTGGCACCCTGTGTCTGCGCCATTTTCATAGATGAACCCGCCGAAATTATAGCCTGCATGCCTGCATTGGAAAAACCTGCTGCTTTACGGCCTGCTTTCGTGCCATGGCTTTTTTGTTTTCCTCCGATCATATCATCTAAAGATGATTTAGAAGCCTGTTTTTCTTTTCGCTGCATGCTCTGGTGCTGTCTCAGCTGTTGGTTTAAGGCTGCGATTTCCTGCTGGAGTTCCTGCCTTTTTTTCATTTTTTCTTCCGGCGTGAGTTCTTCTTTGGAAGAGATTTCCTGCATTTCTTTTTGTACCTGTGATATTTTGTTTTGAATATTTTTGCTGAATGAATCTGCCTGCATACCAATGCTGCCTGCTGATATATTGTTATTCATTCCTGCTGCGCGGTCTACTGTAATCATAACCATACGCTCCTTTCATAGTCATATCGGCACAGATGCTGCCTTGCTGTGCATATGAAAAACTGATTGTTTATACGTATTTTATTTCGGAGCTTTACGATACAGGATGAACCAATTTGCTGTGAAACAGACTTTTTTTGTTGTAAATCATAGTGTAGGTCTGCTCCCCAAATAAGGCTGAATTTTAGCAGAGGAATCAGCTGTTTTTTCATATGCAATGTGCTGTCTGCGTGCCGGATATGTCAATATTGCCTTAAAAGAAGTCAAGATTATACCTTTTTGTCACGGTAAAAAAAGTGTAAGCTGTTTTACGTAGCAGCGAGAAACAAATACATGGAGGTAGAAAATATGAATACAATTACTTTAAAAAGCAATGAAGCATATCGTGAAAATAAAAAGACATTAAAGGAAAGAATCGCAGATTATTTTGAAGAAAATCTGAACACAATCGTTTTAGGCATGTATGCAGCATCTGGAAGAATGCCGGATATAGAAATGCTGCGTTCTATGAAAATTGTATAATGACAGGGTACTGCTGGTACTCTGCACGCCCCGCTTCGCGGATAATTCATCCCAAATTTAATCAACATAGCCCGCTATGCCTCATAAATCTGGGATAATTTCTTCACAAAGTGTGAAGCATATCTTACGGAAAACATTTTTAAGATACGCTTGGGAGATAAAAAATTCTTGTTGGTTTAAACTGCCGGCAAGAATTTTTTAGTGTTTAATTTACAAGCAGCCAAGCCCGCTATTTAGAATACTCTTCCGGCAGCATATTCATATGCGTCAGTATACATACGGACAGGTCATAAATATGATTTGAGATTTCAGTCGGCGATTCTGCCATAGGCCCGTCGATCCAGCTTTGTATGACACTGATACAGCCGGACACCAGGTATTCAAACGTGTATTCAGACATCCTGATCTCATTTATGGCAGGGCCGGACTTGTGTTTGAAAAAGTCTGTCATGCCTTTGAGCATTTTTGCAGGAAAATCTCCGGTTACGTCGTTGTTTAACAGCAGCTGGTAGATATCCTTATTTTCCTTGACATAGCACAGCAGCCGATAGAGAGGTTCTTTTCCAACGCCGGATTCTTCAATTTCCTGCATGCACTGCATGCCTTTTGCCAGTGTCTCTTCTTCTAATTCTTCCAGAATATCGCGTACATTTCCATAATATTTATAAAATGTGGAACGGTTCAGCTCTGCTTCGGTACAGAGTTCGCTTACCGTAATCTGATAAATTTGTTTTTTATGCAGCAGCTTGATCAGACTGTTTTTAAGCAGCAGCTTTGTCAGGCGCGTGCGTTGGTTGTCGTTTTTAGCCATGTTCTTTTCTCCTTTTTCTGAAATTTATTTCTGATAAATGAACACTGATAATCTTTTATTTGATAAATGGTATACAAGTTTGGATCTTGGCTTGATTTCGCAACAGTTTCTGGCTGATTCGTTGGTTTCGCACCGTTTGTTATAAAACTGATTATTGCAAAAACAACATATTGTAGATATATTTACAGTGTAACATATAAAATACAATCTGTCAAAACAAAGGAGGTTTTTGCGAATGAAAAAAATTGCTAGCTGGATTGTAGATAGGAGGGCATTTATATTTATTGTGACGATAATTCTGGTGGCAGCGTCTATTTATGGCATGGCACGAGTGAACATTAATTATGATATGTCGAAATACCTGCCGAATGATTCTTCGGTCAGAAAAGGAATGAAACTGATGGACGAAGAATACGGCGAGATGGCGGCCGTCACTGTAATGTTTGAGAATTTATCATCCGAAGAGCAGCTGGAACGCAAGGCGCAGCTGGAAGAAATGGAATATGTAAAAAGCGTGATTTATCTACAGCAGGATGAGAACTATCAAAAGGGAAACTATTCCAAGTATGTGCTGAATATAGCTGCGGGCACATATTCGAAGAAAGCAAGGGAAGTACTGCAGGTACTGAGGGATACCTATAAAGATGAAGCGCTGATAAGCGGAGTAGCAGTAGATAATGATTTGATGATTAAGACGCTGACAGAAGAGATTCCGGTAATTGCGATTGTTGCGGTCGTGTTCATATTTGCGATTCTTTTTCTATTGTGTGATTCTTGGATAGAACCATTTCTGTATATGGGATGCATCGGGGCTGCCGTGCTGATGAATATGGGGTCAAATGCCTGGCTGCCGTCTGTATCCTTTATGACTTTTGCAATCGGCTCGCTGCTGCAGATGGGGCTTTCGATGGATTATTCTATTATGCTGATGAACCGTTATGGGCAGGAAAAGATGCAGGAGGATAATCCGGCTGCTGCAATGAAAAAGGCTCTGGCAAACTCATTTCTTTCAATCAGCAGCAGTTCACTGACTACGATTGCCGGGCTTTTGGTATTGCTGTTTATGAGCTTTAAAATCGGTCAGGATATGGGGATCGTGCTTGCAAAGGGCGTATTTATCAGTCTTTTGTGTATATTTATCATACTTCCGGGACTTGTCGTTCAGTGTGACCGGATGATGGCAAAGACACAAAAAAGATCCCTGCAGCTGAATATGACGCCTGTTATGAGATTTGCATCAAAGGCCAGGTTCATTTCTGTGCCGCTGATTCTTCTGGTTACGGCAGGCGCATATATTATAAAAGATAATCTGGAAATTACATATATCAAGGTTTTGGAAAATCCTGCCCAGACAAAGACAGAGGAAGTTTTCGGGGTGGATAACCAGTGCGTATTTTTATACGACAGCACAGAAACACCTGAGCGCATAGAGGAATACATCGGCTGGCTGGAAGAACGCGAAGAAGTCAATTATGTGCAGGATTATCTGAATACCGCGGGTAAGCTATTTACATATAAAGAACTTGCAGAAGAGATGGAAATGCCGCTGGCACAGGCTCAGATTATGTATCAGATGTATCAGGAGCACAAAGATCCGTCAGCGTTTGCAAAGATCACAATGAATGACCTGATCTGTGATTTAAATGAGCAGGTTGCAGACAATCCTGATTTCGAGCAGTTTATGGACGAGGAGCAGCGAAAACAGCTCACAGATGCAAAGAAGGAGCTGGAAGACGGCAGAAAAGAGCTGGCAAAAGCAAAAAAAGAACTAGCTGCAGGTGAAAAGAAGCTGGCAGAAGGCGAAAAAGAAGCTGCCGAAGGTGAGCGGCAGCTTGCAGGTGCAAAAAAAGAACTGGCTGATGGTGAACGCCAGATTGCAGAAAATGAGCAGCTGATACGGGATAACGAAGCGCAGATTCGTCAAGGAGAAAACGAGCTGGCAGAAGGCGAGCGGCAGGTAAAAGAAGGCGGGCAGCAGCTTGAAGCAGCAGAAAAAGAACTGATAACAGGCGAGGAACAGCTAAAGGATGGGCAGCAGCAGCTTGCGGCAGCAGAACGTGAGCTTGAAGCAGCGGAAAAACAGGTAAAAGAAGGCGAGCAGCAGCTTGCTGCGGCAAAAAAGCAGATGGCAGAGGCCGGAATGACAGAGGATATGATCGCACAGACTCTGGGAGAAGAGGAAACTGAACTGAAGGCCGCCAGACAGCAGCTGGAGGCAGGAAAAAAGGAGCTGAAGCAGAAAAAAGCAGAGCTTGCTGCGGCAAAGAAGACGGTAACAGCCGGCCGCAAAGAATTGGATGCAAAAAAAGCAGAGCTTGCTGCGGCAAAAAAAGAATTGGAAAGCGGCAGGCAGGAACTGGAGCATGGCAGAAGGCAGCTTGAAAACGGAAAGGCTCAGCTTGCAGAAGCAAAAAAAGAGCTGGAGGCAGGAAAAAAAGCGGCGGCTGAAGCGGAGGCCCAGCTGGAAAGCGGCAGGCAGGAATTAGAGAAAGGAAAAAGAGAGCTTGAGCAGGGGCGTCAGGAATATGAGGACGGCCGGAAAATCTACAAACAAAAGATGGATGAAGAGGAGCTTTCTGAAGTAATGGAGCAGGATGTGTCTGAGGTAAAGGATTTATTAAAAATACACAGAATGCTGACACGTAATGTAGATAAGGACCAGGTGACGCTGGGTGAATTTCTCGCATTTCTGGCAGACGATGTGCTTACGGATGCAGATTATGCCGAGGCTGTGGACGAAGAAATGCAAAAAGACATTCTGGATGGCAAAGTACAGCTGGAAGAGAGCTGTGCGCTTATGCAGGGTGAGAACTATAATCGTATGATTATTTCTACAAAGCTTCCGGTAGAAAGCGCAGAGACGTTTCGAAGTATCAATGATTTTACACAAAAAGCAGAGGATAATTTTGAGCAGGAGGCATGGCTGGTAGGCGATGCGGCAATGGGCTGCGAAATGGATGCGGGATTTAGCGACGAGTTGAATTTTGTAACGGTATTGACGATTATAGTTATATTAGTAGTGGTATTTTTCACGTTCCGTTCGATGGTCAGTTCAGTCGTACTGGTAGGCATGATACAGGCTTCTGTATTTATTACAACAGCTGTTGTATGCCTGCAGGGATATCAGGTGAACTATATTGCGCTGATACTCGTGCAGTGTATTCTGATGGGCGCTACGATTGATTACGGTATTTTGCTGTTTGACCATTACAAAGAAATGCGCGGGTATATGGAGAAGAGGGAGGCAGTTATAGAAGCAATGAACCATGCGATCAAGACGATCCTTACATCGTCGCTTATACTGATTAGTACGTGCTTTACAGTGAGTGTGCTGATGACACAGGAGAGTATATCACAGACATGTCTGATGCTGGCTTACGGAGCGATCTGCTCGGTAATTTTGGTTGTATTTATACTGCCGGCAGTATTGCTGCTGATCGATAAGAGGATTACTGCTTGAAGCAAGGAAGACTGCTTATAGAAAGAGAATTCTGATAGCGGCTGGAAAATAGATGTGAGGAGTGCGGAGAATGCCGAGTATGTCAATATCGACTTAAAAGAAGTCAAGATTATGCCTTTTTGACATAGTGAGAAAGGTGTATGCTATCTCATGTAACAACAAGGAACACAAACATGGAGGTAGCAAATATGAGTACAATTACATTAAAAAGCAGTGCAGCATATCGTGAAAACAAAAAGACATTAAAAGAAAAAATTGCAGATTACTTTGCAGAAAATCTGAATACGATTGTATTTGGAATGCATGCCGCTTCTGCCAGAATGTCTGATGTGCAGATGCTGCGAGATATGATGACCAGATAATGGCAGGTACTGCAGACTATGAGAGAATATTTTACAGACAGGATAGAATCAGGCTTAAATGAAATATGGGTGTCAAAAGTGCATGGCACTTGTTTGGCAGCAAAAATAAAAACGCAGCGTTCAGCGGGAAAGATCTGAACGGTGCGTTTTTATTTTTGGGATTTTCCACGCATGTCCGCAGTTTATTATGATGTTTGTATTGCGTTTGAAGGTGTATTGTGATAAAGTAGTAAAGTGTAATATATTTACAATATTGTACAAAGTGGATAAATCGTGGGAGGTATCTGGGATGGTAAAGATTGCGGTGGTTGATGAACATATGGAGCTGCTGGATGCAGTCATATGCATGATACAGGAATATGCAGCTTTAAATAAAAAGGAGATAAAGGCAGTGCCTTACCGCTTGGCACAGGAGCTGTTCTGGGATCTGGAAGAGAGAAAAGAGTATTACGATATTTATTTACTGGACGCTATAATGGGGGAGACAGGCGAGTATTATGTGGCACAGCATATCAGGGAGCTTTACCAGGAGCCTCCGTTTCTTGTGGTGATTTCTACAGATGCACGCTACAGTATAAAAGGATATGAATATCATGTCAGCCGCTATATTTTAAAATCGCAGTGGCAGGATGAGCTGCCTGCGGTATTGGATGAACTGTGCGGCTGCCTGGATGATCAGAACCAGCGCAATTATATTATTGAGACTGCCAATCATGTGGAAAAGATCTGCTATAAGGATATTTATTATGTTTATGTGGAAAGGAAATATACATACTTTTGCACTGTTTATGGTATCAGCAGGGTGAGAAAGACATTGAGCGAGGTGTTTGCACAGCTGAAGGCGAAAGAATTTGTTTATCTGGATAAGAGCTGTATTGTGAATTTAAGGCATATTGTAAGTATAGATAAATTGGAGGTCAGACTGAGCAGCGGGGAGAAGCTGACGGTCAGCCGTACGCAAGTACGGCATTTGAGAAACAGCATAAAGGAATACTGGGGACAGGCTTGAAATGCAGATAAAGGTCAAAAAGTGTTAAAAGAGGATCAAAGAAGAAATGTAATTGATTGTATGCTATAATTGAAAATATCTCGGAAATGAAATGATGAAAATCATAATAATGATGCGGATTCATTGTCGAAAGGCTAAAAATGAATATGGGAGGTGGTACAGATAGAAAAGCGGAAGTTGCCGAGATGTCAGACTTGCAGAGGGATGATACGAGAAAAAAGTTTTTAAGGGTACTGGAGCGTGTTTGAAAAATCATTCCTGTGATCTGCACTCCCCACTTTGCGGATAATTCATCCCAAATTTAATCAACATAGCCCGCTATGCCTCATAAATTTGGGATAAATTCTCCACTAAGTGTGAAGCACATCTCACAGAAAGCATTTTTCAAACACGCTCTAATGTAAAATTTGCTTTTATAGCAAAACACTGGTTTCGGTTAAGCCGAGTTAGGAGGATTTATGAAGAAAATAGTCAGTTTAATATTAAGTTTGGTTTTTATTGTTGGATGTTCTGTTTCAGCAATGGCGGCAGAAGGAAGTTCAAATGAGCAAAGCAGTGCTGTTTTGACAGCAGGTAATGAGGAAAGCGGCATAATGCCTATATGGGAGCCGCATTGCGATAGGGGAGGTTATATTGCTGTTAAAACAGATAGACACGTAGTATTCGTAGAGACAGGTACATGTACACATGGCAGATCTGGATATTATCATAGACGTGAATTGTGGCAGAATGTCATTAAGTATGAATGCACAGGATGTCATACTTCATTTATACATACAACAGATGTTTTTAAAGATCCGTGGCAGTGTGTAAAAGGAAGTTAGTCTAATCAAAATGCTTTTATACAGATTAATTTTAATATTTTATAAAACAATATAAGAACAGCTAAAGCCAAGAGCCTCTCAACAGCACTCTTGGCTAAGCTTTTTTAAGGAGGTTCGTATCTTGCATAAATTAAAAATATTATCGGTATCCCTTCTCTGCCTTCTGCCGGTCTGTCTGTTATCCGCCTGCGGGCAGAAACCGCAGGACCGCGTAGAAGACACATTAAAGATACTTACGAGCGCAGAATATGAAGGGAGGCTCTACGGCACAAAGGGCAATGATAAGGCGCTGTCGTATCTGTCTGAAAAAATGGAATCCTATGGCTTTGCGCCTTTTGCCGAATCTTACAGTGTTCCTTTTGAGGCCGAACTTCCAACAGTCAGCAGCACGTCGCTGTCGATCCTGGGGGATGACGGTGCGGAAATTATGTTTCAAGAAGGAGAGGACTATTTCAGCTCTCTGAGCATGCCGCTGGAGCTGACGGGGACGATACCAGAGCAGATGCCGCAGGACGGTGTGCTGGAGATTCCATGCAGCGGGGGCATGTCGCTGGCTTTCAAGGTATCCAGATTCCGCTTTGGCAATTACAGCAGGATCTCAGGCAGGGAAGAATTTGACAGCCTGACTGTAGGCGTGAGCAGCGAGGCCATGGATGAGATTTTACTGCATGCCGGAGAATCGATTTCCTACCGCTGTGAAGGGGAGATGGGGACACTGCAGCTGCAGAATGCAATGGGCGTGCTGAAAGGAAAAGATTCCAGCAGGGCGCTTGTGATCGGGGCGCATGTAGATCATATGGGAATGCAGGGCGATGCCCTATATGCAGGAGCGGTGGATAATGCCTCCGGCGCTTCTGCGCTGCTGGCTGTCTGCAGGGAGCTGGCAGGGCAGACGCCGGATGTGGATCTGATAGCCTGTTTTTGGAATGCCGAAGAAGAAGGGCAGCAGGGGAGCGCTGCCGGCGCGGGGCTGATTGCGGAAAGGTATGAGGAATACAGCTATATAAATATGGACTGTCTGGGAATGAAGGGAGCCGGCAATCCGCGTGTTACGACGAATAACCGTTCTACGGCGCTGCGTGATACGCTGGCAGGGCTGTTGGAACAGGCAGGGTGCCACGGCATAGAGCAGGCGGAAGAAAGCATGATGAGCGACCATTACAGTTTTGCACAGTGTCCGGCCGTAGATATC
Source organism: uncultured Eubacterium sp. (assembly GCA_910586445.1). Taxonomy (GTDB): domain Bacteria; phylum Bacillota; class Clostridia; order Lachnospirales; family Lachnospiraceae; genus Eubacterium_J. The sequence continues at coordinate 36,825 of CAJUHV010000024.1, read as the reverse complement.
GGGCAGGGGACGGATGTGATCCGGCTGATCCATACGCCGGAGGATACGGCGGAGCAGGTAGACTGCGCAAAACTGGAGCAGCTTGCAGGTGCGCTGGCGCAGGTTGTTATGGAATCTTCCGGCGAGCTTTTTGCTGCGGCAGATTCACAGGAGACTATGTCAGGGGAGTATGCGGACATGACGCAGGAAGAAAAGGACGACTATATTAAGGAGCTGAGGCAGCGGCTGGCATATGATGAATATATAATGCTGCCGGGCGGGGCAGCGGTGGCAGGTTACAGCAGCGATCATTTTGATTCTCTAAAAGAAGTAAGGAAAGTATATCCGCAGCTTTTTATAAAAAAGAAATTAGGAAAAGACTGCCGGCTTGAAAAGATCCGGATATCAGCGCTGACTGTTCCGGCAGACGGGCAGGAAGAAGAGTATGGGCGGATTTTAAAAAGAAAATTTTCAGCAGATGATATATTATTCATTGAGCTTATTTATAAAAAAGGGGAGTATACATTTGGCTGCCATATATTTAAACAGTATAATATGGAAAATATGATAAAGAGCAGCAAGTCAGAAAAACTGGACGGCAGGGACGATGTGAGGCTGTGCTATAGTGAGGACGGGATTTTGAACAGATATGCGAAACAGTCAGGAAATGGGGGACTTGAAATCTATCAGGGCAGACTGTTAGAGATGGAAGATGGATTTTATGGATATAATTTCTGGGACGAGCCGGATGTATATACAAAAGAGGCACTGCTTTCCACTGCAGAACTGGTGGAAAAGGCGGAGCCGCTTGTGCAGATTGACGGCAGAGAGATTTGGGACAGCATGAACGAATAAAGTGTATGCTGTTTCACACAGCAAAAAGTAGCATTTCCGATGTATGTCAATATGGCCTTAAAAGAAGTCAAGATCATACCTTTTTCCTTACAAGAAAAAAGTGTATGATCTTTCTTGTAGCAAGGACATATATACAAAATGGAGGTAGAAATTATGAGTACGATCACATTCAAAAACAATACAGAATATAATGAAAATAGAAAATCATTAAGGGAAAAAATCGCAGATTATTTTGCGAAAAACCACAATGGCATCGTTCTGGGGATGTATGCATTATCTGGAACAACACCGGATGCAGAGCTGCTGCGCGAGATGAATATCGTGTAATGGAAAATTATAAAACAGCAGTTTTGTGGAACAAGAAAAAGCGTATCGCTTGGCAGGAGCCTGGGCGGTACGCTTTTTTGGCTTTTTATTTCATTTTAAGATTTTCGTATTTGAGAAGGCGTACATCCATACAAAGATTTGAATACGCGGTTAAAAAGCTTCTGGTTTGTGAAGCCGTTTTTTTCCATCAGCACCTGCACTGGTTCATCGGTATGGATCAGGTCCTGATAGATATGGGCAGCGCGTACTTCGTTGACATATCTTAAAAAAGAAGTGCCCATATTTTTTTTAAAATAACGGCAGAAATATTCTTTTCCGACACCTAATAAATCAGCGGCATCCTGCAGGCTGACGGCCTGCGCATAATGTTCTTCGACATAGGCGAGGATGCTGCGTATGCGGTTGATTGCCAGCTTATCGGCATCGCCGGCAAGCGGCACATTGTCAGTGGAAAAATTTTGGATCAGGTCTGCGACAGTCTGCAGAATCAGTCCCTCCGCTTCGAGCTGAAAGGTCGGGGAGTCGTTGATATATAGTTCTGTAATGCGTTTTAAATATCCGCAGAGCTTTAGATAGTCTGGAAAAGTTTCATTTGTAATCATATCAGGATAACAGTAGATTTCGTGGTTTGTGATTTTAGGAAAATACCATGCCAGGGATTCTTTGATTAGATGGATGCACAAAAACATAGCACTGCCGCCATAGTGATAGGCGCGGTGTATCCGTCTGGATTCTACGACGAGCAGTTCTTTATTTTTCTGATGATGTGTAACGCCTTCAACCATTATGTCAGATTCGCCGTTTAATGGATATAAAAGCTCTAGTTCATCGTGCCAGTGGAGCGGGTAATAACCGCCGGCTTTTGTCCGAAACCCAATCTTTATATTCAGAGGGCTTGCATCTAATATAATTTCATTATAAGGCTGCATAGGCGGCTCCTTTCTGTTGAGCGGGGACGGTTTTCGTTGTTTGAATAATATAAACGATTACTGGGAAAAAGTCAACAATTTATGTCTGATTCACCATGTAAACGCATTTTGCTGATATTTGCATTCTACGATTCAAGCTTCTTAGACTGCGGATGTCTAAGATGATGCGGTTCATCTGTCCCCAGAAAATTTAAGAGGTATATCCGCAGGGCATGATATAATGGGCTGCGTTGGCTGTATGAGGGCCAAATATGGCGCAAAGCGGGCGGCTTGACGGGAATGAATTTTAATATACGCATTCTTAAATATACGCTTTCATATGGACAAATTTTTAAGTGCGTATTATGATAGAATGAAACGTAGTAATTGTATGTACCGGTATTTGGAACAGGTACTTGAAGCAGGTTCGTGCGAAGCGGTACAGGATGGAGGAAATGCAATGGATTTTAGGCATGAGCTTGTTCTTCCAAATGATGATCTCCCATTTAAGCTGTTTGTATTTGAGGGAAAGGACGGCAGCTACAAAGTGTCCAAACACTGGCATCGTTCGGTAGAGATTTTTTTAGTGTTGGAAGGCAGCATGGATTTTTATATTAATTCGCGCAGGTTTGTACTGGGAGAAGGGCAGTTTATCCTCGTAAATTCAAACGAGGTGCACAGTATTGACTGTCCCGATCCTAATTTTACGCTTGTTTTACAGATTCCAAGAGGACTGTTTGAAAAATATCTTGGGGACGGTGACAGCCTGCTTTTTCGTCAGACCAGCCGAGCAGACGCCGAGCTTGCCGCGTTGATCCGGCGCATGCATAAATCTTATGAATCGGGTCAGGCGGAACAGCTGTTTCGCATACTGGGCGACTTTTATCAGCTGATGTATCTGCTTGTGACGGATTTTCGCGTTTTGGAAGTTGATGAAGAACGAAAGATTCAGAACAAGCAGCTTGACCGTCTGTCTCACATTACAAATTATATTCAGGTAAATTATCGTGAAGATCTGACGCTTGAGGGAGTGGCACGTGTATTTGGCTTTTCTCCGGCGTATCTGTCCAGAATGTTCCAAAAATATGCAGGCATTAATTACAAAGCATATGTACAGGATCTGCGTACAGAAGCAGGCTATAGGCAGCTGCTGAACACATCCCGGCCGGTGGGGGAGATCGCGCTGGAGTGCGGATTTCCAGACAGCCGCAGCTTTGCAAAAGCATTCCGCAGGCGTTATGGTATGCCGCCTGCACAGTACCGCAAGAAAAACAGCGGTATGTAGAAAATAAAGCAGGAAAAGACAAAAAAGTGCTAAAAGGCTGACAAGTTTTCGGTTGCATAAAAAGGCTGACAATTCTATAATTTAATTAAAAAATTTTGAATACGGAGGAAAGTATCATGTTTCAGAACATTCCAAAAGTAAAAGTCGGCGTTGTGGCAGTCAGCCGCGACTGTTTCCCGGAAAGCCTGTCTGTAAACAGGCGCAGGGCGCTGATCGAAGCATACAAAGAAAAATACGATGCAGCAGATCTTTATGAATGTCCGGTCTGTATTGTGGAGAGTGAAATACATATGCAGCAGGCATTGGAGGATGTAAAAAAAGCCGGCTGTAATGCACTCGTAGTCTATCTTGGCAACTTTGGCCCGGAAATTTCCGAGACTCTTTTGGCAAAGCATTTTGAGGGGCCGAAAATGTTTGTAGCGGCAGCGGAGGAATCTTCTGACAGCCTGATCGGCGGACGCGGCGACGCTTACTGCGGCATGCTGAATGCCAGCTACAATCTAAAGCTGCGCAATGTACGTGCGTATATCCCGGAATATCCGGTAGGAACAGCAGCAGAGTGCGCAGATATGATTCATGAATTTCTGCCGGTTGCACGTGCGGTAATCGGACTCAGCGGATTAAAAATTATCAGCTTCGGCCCAAGGCCGTTAAATTTTCTGGCATGCAATGCACCGATTAAGCAGCTGTATAATCTGGGTGTAGAAATCGAGGAGAATTCTGAGCTGGATTTATTTGAAGCATTTCATAAGCACAAGGATGATGCCCGGATTCCAGAGGTTGTGGCTGATATGGAAAAAGAGCTCGGCGCAGGAAACCAGAAACCGGATATTCTGCCAAAGCTCGCGCAGTATGAGCTGACTCTGTTAGACTGGGTTAAGGAGCATAAAGGATATCGTGAATATGTCTGTATAGCAGGAAAATGCTGGCCGGCATTCCAGACACAGTTTGGCTTTGTGCCCTGCTATGTAAACAGCCGCCTGACAGGCAGAGGCATTCCGGTTTCCTGTGAAGTAGATATTTATGGGGCATTGAGTGAATATATTGGTACATGCGTCAGCGAGGATGCAGTGACGCTTTTGGATATCAATAATACGGTTCCGGCAGACATGTATGAAGAGAGCATAAAAGGCAGATTTGATTATACACATCAGGATACATTTATGGGATTCCACTGCGGCAATACATGTGCCAGCAAGCTGAGCGCATGCTCGATGAAGTACCAGATGATTATGGCGCGTGCGCTGCCGGAGGAAGTGACACAGGGAACGCTTGAGGGAGATATTATTCCGGGAGATATTACGTTTTTCCGTCTGCAGAGTACGGCTGATGCAAAGCTGCGTGCTTATGTGGCACAGGGCGAGGTGCTTCCGGTAGCAACGAAATCATTCGGCTCGATCGGTGTGTTTGCGATCCCGCAGATGGGCAGATTTTACCGTCATGTTTTGATCGAGGGCAACTATCCGCATCACGGTGCCGTAGCGTTCGGGCATTTTGGAAAGAGCCTTTATGAGGTGTTCAAGCTGGTCGGCGTAGACCCGGAAGAGATCGGATTCAACCAGCCGCAGGGAATGCGTTATAAGACAGAAAATCCATTCGCATAAATCTGTTCAGGACAATGGAATATTTACACAGCGTGTATTTTGTTGTGCAAGGCAGGAGCAAGTTTATGCAGTGTGGTTTCTTTTGAACAGTGTGGTTTTTGTTGTACAGGACAAAAGAAAGCCCGCATAGTGTGTTTTTTGCAGCGTACTTTCTTTTGCATAAGGAGGACAGCATGTTATACATAGGTATAGATTTAGGCACGTCAGCAGTCAAGCTGCTGCTGATGCGCACAGACGGCACGATTGAAAATATTGTGTCCAAAGAGTATCCGCTGAGCTTTCCGCAGCCCGGCTGGTCCGAGCAGAATCCGTCGGACTGGTGGGAGGCATGTGTAGAGGGCATTCGAGAGCTGACGGAAAATGCGGATAAAAGCCAGGTGGCAGGCATAAGCTTTGGCGGGCAGATGCACGGACTGGTGGCGCTTGATCAAAACGATGAGGTGATTCGGCCTGCCATATTATGGAATGACGGCAGGACAATCGAAGAGACAGATTATCTGAATGAAACGATCGGCAGGGACAGGCTGTCAGCATATACGGCCAATATTGCGTTTGCAGGATTTACAGCACCAAAACTTTTGTGGATGAAAAAACATGAGCCGGAGAACTTTGCGCGGATTGCAAAAATCATGCTGCCGAAGGATTACATTGCATATAAGCTGACCGGCGTACACTGTACGGATGTATCGGATGCCTCCGGCATGCTGCTTATGGATGTACAGCATAAATGCTGGTCGAAGGAAATGCTGGAGATCTGCGGTATCAGACGAGAGCAGCTCGCACATATTTATGAGAGCTACGAAAAAGTAGGAACGCTGCTGCCGCAGGCAGCAGAATTGCTGGGGCTTTCCCAGAATGTGATAGTTGCAGCCGGCGCAGGCGACAACGCAGCTGCGGCAGTCGGCACCGGGACAGTCGGAGACGGCAGCTGTAATATTTCGCTCGGCACCAGCGGTACGATTTTTATTGCGAGTGAAAAATTTGCAGTTGACAGCCACAATGCGCTGCATGCGTTTGCGCATGCAGACGGGCATTATCATCTGATGGGGTGTATGCTGAGCGCAGCCTCCTGCAATAAGTGGTGGATGGAAGACATTATCGGCTCAAAGGATTTTGCCGCGCAGCAGGCAGATATTACAAGGCTGGGAGAAAATCATGTTTATTTCCTGCCGTATCTGATGGGTGAGCGCTCACCGCACAATGATCCGAATGCACGCGGTACATTTATCGGCATGACAATGGATACGACAAGGGCGGACATGACGCAGGCAGTATTAGAAGGTGTTGCATTTGCACTGCGGGATTCCTTTGAAGTCGCAAAGCTGCTGGGCATAGAAATCCGGAGGACAAAGATCTGCGGCGGCGGGGCAAAGAGTCCGCTGTGGAAGAAAATAACCGCCAATATTTTGAATATCAAGGTGGATACGCTGGCAGGCGAGGAAGGCCCGGCACTTGGCGGGGCTATGCTGGCGGCAGTTGCAAACGGGGAATATGCCGATGTGGCCAAAGCGGCAGAGGCAGTCGTAAAAGTGACGGATACCGTGGAGCCGGACGAGCGGCTGGCAGGGCTGTATGAGGAAAGATATCAGACATTCCGAAAGATTTATCCAAGGGTGAAGGAGCTTTTTTCAGAGATGTAGATTTGTGATATGCGGTATACAGAAGCTCCACAAGTTGCTGCAGATGATAGACAGTTTTTAAGATAACAGATAAGAGATAAGTATAAGGGCTGACGCATTAAGAAAAATAAAACAATGTGAAGTAGATTTCGACTGGAAACAGTTTATTTATTGTTTATTTTTCGTGCGGCAGCCTTTTTATATAATGAGACGTCCAGTGGAAATTATCTTTATATTGTCGATCCGTGGGATGGATATGGGAAATATGTTTTGTATTCAAATTTTTTGAATGGCACTTGGAACGATTCTCGTCCATGGAAATATTCTGTTGTATAGGTAAGGAGGGGAAAATATGAAACGATATTGTATTTTTGTTTTGCTTTTTGTTAGTTTTCTTTGTTGTACGGCCGCAACAGCTTATGCAAACAAAAACGTATTGGAATTTTACGACAAATCGATGACTGATGATCTGGATGCAGATGTGTTAAGTGACATTGAAGACGAGATAAGAGAGCAGAGTCAGGCCGTTATAGAGATGAACAGCATAGATGGGGCAGTGGCGCTGAGTTCTTTTTCAGTAACAGATCCTGTCAAAGTTGTATTTGTGGAAAGCAATCATGTAAATGATGTTCTGGATCAGCTGGGCGGCGTGTCTGATGCAGCTGACAGTAAAAAATATTTCAATACAGAAGATATCTTTGAGAGCCGTTCCCTGAAATATAGTTGGAAAGTACCGGTCATGGAAACGGAAGATGGGTATTTATATGCGTCTGTAAAAATTAATTCCTTAGATGACATTTCTGTATCAAGCACGTTAGCCACAAATAAAGAATTAAATGATGTTACCTACTTATTTGACCGTACGCTTGTTCCGGGCATTCTGGGGGACAGTGGACTGAATGTTAACTATGATGCGGTTTTTCCAGTATCTCTGCCTGTTATCTCTAACGATATTATTATTTTTATGGCGGATCAGGTACAGTATGCGATTCCTTTTTCAGCGCGGCCAGATCTGCTGGGGGCTGTCAATGGCAGGATCTATGAGTTCGGGCAGCTGAAGGATATTATCACTAATATGCTGAATGAGCTGCCAGATGGGAACGGATTGATGACAGCTTCAGATGGCGGCGGAATTGGACAGGGAGACAGTACATACAATGAATCTGAAAGTAAAGAGGGTCATGCTTCGTTTTTATTGATCTTTGGCATTGTTGGTGTGATTGTCTGCACTGGGGGACTGGTTTTTTATAAAAAAAGAAAAAGTAGATGGTAGAGCCGGCAGCAGCGTTAAATCGCAAATTTTATGCGCAAAAGCCTTGACGGATATCGTTGTAAATAATATAATACAGACATCTGGAACTGCATTCCAGATGTCTTTTCTTTTTCGAATGTTCTGCTGAAATACAAAGTCACTGTGATCCCCGATTATTTTGTAAGTGTGCAGATGCAGGCTGCAGGTATGGATAGGCCGCATTATGAGTGCTTTTCACATCCCCCCCGGCCATAAGAGGCCATACTGTGAAAAGCAGCCATTATGACAGAATAGGGAATAAAAACTTTAAATTAAATATTGACATTGCTGGAAATTTATACTAGTATAGGAATAGAAAAGCGAACATATGTTTGTGCAAACGGATAAGGAGAACGATTATGGCTAAGGAAGTAAAAGAAAGTAAAAACGGCAGAGAGGATAAAAAAGAAGATAAATTAAAAGCGCTTGATGCAGCGATCTTTCAGATAGAAAAACAGTATGGAAAAGGCTCGATCATGCGGCTTGGCGACCCGACGAACAATATGAATGTGGCAACAGTGCCGACAGGATCTTTGAGCCTTGATCTGGCGCTGGGGCTTGGCGGACTGCCAAAAGGCAGGATTGTAGAAATCTATGGGCCGGAATCCAGCGGCAAGACGACCGTTGCGCTCCATGTGGTGTCAGAGGTACAAAAGGCCGGAGGCATCGCTGCGTTTATCGATGCGGAGCATGCGCTGGACCCGGCTTATGCGCGCAAAATCGGCGTGCAGATCGAGGATCTGTATATTTCGCAGCCAGATAACGGGGAGCAGGCGTTGGAGATCGCAGAGACAATGGTTCGGTCTGGTGCAGTAGATGTCGTGATTGTCGATTCTGTTGCTGCACTGGTTCCTAAGGCAGAAATAGACGGGGATATGGGAGATTCGCATGTCGGGCTGCAGGCGCGCCTGATGTCACAGGGACTGCGCAAGCTGATCGGCATTATCAGCAAAACAGACTGTATTGTTATATTTATCAATCAGCTGCGTGAGAAGATCGGTGTCATGTTTGGAAATCCAGAGACAACAACCGGCGGACGTGCACTCAAATTTTATTCATCTGTCCGTTTAGATGTCCGTAAGATCGAGACGTTAAAGCAGGGCGGTGTTATGGTCGGGAACCGGACACGTGTAAAGATTGTAAAAAATAAAATAGCACCTCCGTTTAAAGAAGCGGAATTTGATATTATGTTTGGGGAAGGCATTTCCAGAGAAGGTGATATTTTAGACATCGCAGCTAATATCGGCATTGTAAATAAGTCTGGTGCCTGGTATGCATATGAAGGTGAGAAAATCGGCCAGGGGCGGGAAAATGCCAAGCAGCTGTTAAGAGACAGACCGGAGCTCTGCGCAGAGATTGACCAGAAGGTACGTGCCCATTACGAGGCACTGCGTGCAGAAGAAGCTGCAAAAAATGCTGCGCAGGCAGCGGCAAAGGCGGGCAGGGTTCTGGCAGCTTCTGACGAGTCAGCCAGTCAGCCGGCCGCTTTCAATGCAGCGGATCAGGAAATGGACTCGGCTGCGCAGGCATCAGATCTGACAGCAAAAGGATCTGCGAAAAAGACAGAAGCTGCATCAAAGGCAGCAGCGAAAAAATCGGATACGGCAGCAAAATCTACAGATAAAATAAAGCCGGATGATACACAGCAGGAAGAAATATAATATTATGATAATTACAGAAATAAAGCCGTGTGGAAAAGGAAAGTATCAGGTGTCTTTTGACTTGGCAGAGGAGGTAATTTTATATAAGGGCGAAATGCGCATGCTTGGATTAGAAGAGCATATGACCATAGACAATGAGCTGTTTGAACAGATTTATTATGAGATTGTAGGAAAACGCGCAGTTAAGCGTGCCATGCATCTGTTGGAAAGGATGGACCGCACGGAGGAGCAGCTTAGGAGAAAATTAACGGAAGGAAAATATCCGCAGGAACTAATCGATCGGGCGATTGAATACGTTGAATCGTATCATTACATAGATGATGAGCGCTATGCCCATACGTTTGTACGTCTCAATCAGGAACGCAGGAGTATCGGAAGGATGAGAATGGACCTGCTTTCCAGAGGAATCTCACAGGAGCTTGTAGAATGTGCCTTGGAAGAAGAAAATGAAACCTCACAGGAAGAATTAATCAAAAAATTTATGGAAAAAAAGCACTACGATTCTGAAAATGCTACAATTACCGAAAAGAAGCGTATTTATCAGTTTCTGCTGCGCAAAGGATTTCGGTGTGAAGAAATAATGCGTGTACTGCGGGTGGCAGAATAATGTGACGGTATTTCACCGAGGATTTTTCTGAAAATAGGAAATACTGTAAAATGCGAAGATGCAGCAAAATGTAAGGCTGTATCAGGGCTGAAAGATGTGCAGACATTACTGTGCGGGGTTTACTGCTATAAGATCAAATTGTTACTATACGCGTAATATTTGGAATGCACTTGACATAATGCAATGGAAAGTATAAAATCTAATTGTTGTTATTTATGACAGTGAACGATAGTTTGCAGCTGATGGGCGTGGATTTTATTGATCAGCTGTGAGTGAGTGATGTTATATGTACAATGAAAACTAAATAAGGAGGTGCTCCTGTGACACCAATACCAATCATCATTGCTGTATTAATTACACTTGTGATTTCAGTGCCAGTCACTTACTTTGTCACTTCTTCTTACCAGAAAAAGGTTGTGGAGGCTAAAATCGGTTCGGCAGATGACAAAGCAAGGGCGATTATTGATGAAGCAGTGAAGACGGCAGAAACGAAGAAGCGTGAATCTTTGTTGGAAGTCAAGGAAGAGTCCATTCGGTCAAAGAATGAGCTTGACAGAGAGATTAAAGAACGTCGAGCAGAGATCCAGCGCAACGAGCGTCGTATTGAGCAGAAGGAATCTAATCTGGATAAAAAGTTAGAAGCCATCGAAAAACGCGAAGCCGGATTTGCAGCAAAAGAAGAAGAGATCAATAAGCAGAAGGAAGAAGTCGCAAAGCTGAATGAGGAACGGTTACAGGAACTGGAAAGAATCTCCGGACTTACCTCCGAACAGGCAAAGGAATATCTTTTAAAGACTGTAGAAGACGATGTAAAACTTGACACTGCAAAAATGATTAAAGAAATGGAAACAAGGGCGAAAGAAGAGGCAAATAAGAAAGCACGTGATTATGTTGTGACTGCGATACAAAAATGTGCAGCAGATCATGTGGCAGAGACCTCGATTTCCGTAGTCCAGCTTCCAAATGATGAGATGAAGGGGCGTATTATAGGCCGTGAAGGACGAAATATACGTACATTAGAAACACTTACCGGCATAGATCTGATTATCGATGATACGCCGGAAGCAGTTATCCTTTCAGGTTTTGATCCGATCAGAAGAGAAGTGGCGCGCATAGCATTAGAGAAGTTGATTGTGGATGGACGTATTCATCCGGCCAGAATTGAGGAGATGGTTGAGAAGGCGCAGAAGGAAGTAGAAAACATGATCCGTGAAGAAGGCGAGACAGCTACATTAGAGGCTGGTATCCACGGGCTTCATCCGGAAATGGTGCGTCTGCTTGGACGTATGAAATTCAGAACGAGCTACGGGCAGAATGCGCTGAAGCATTCCATAGAAGTAGCACAGCTTGCAGGGCTTTTGGCGGCAGAGATCGGCGTTGATGCAAGAATTGCAAAGCGTGCCGGATTATTACATGATATTGGGAAATCAGTTGACCACGAGATGGAAGGCTCACATATTCAGATCGGTGTGGATATTTGTAAGAAGTACAAAGAATCACCGCTTATAATTAATGCAGTAGAAGCACATCATGGAGATGTAGAACCGCAGTCTTTGATTGCATGTTTAGTACAGGCTGCCGATACGATCAGTGCGGCGCGGCCGGGTGCGCGCAGGGAGACATTAGAGGCATATTCCAAGCGCCTCCAGCAGTTGGAAGAAATTACAAACAGTTTTAAAGGTGTTGAAAAATCCTTTGCAATTCAGGCAGGCAGGGAGATTCGTATTATGGTAGTGCCGGAGCAGGTGAGTGATGCAGACATGATCTTGCTTGCAAGAGATGTATCAAAACAAATCGAAGCACAGCTTCAATATCCGGGACAGATTAAAGTGAATGTAATTCGGGAATCTAGAGTGATAGATTACGCGAAATAATCATGAATGATTAGAGCCTGAAAAGGCGTGATAAGTGTCAAGACCGTTGGCAGAGCAATGGTTTTGGCACTTTTATATTTATAAAATACGCGCAGGAGCCATCGGCGGGAGGGAAAAGTAAAGATGGAAAACAAAATAAAACGGATTGACAGAAAATTAGAATTTCAAGGCACAATTTTAGATTTTTATACGGATTATATGCAGATGCCGGACGGCAAGGTAGAGAAATGGGATTTTATTTCGCATAGAAAAGGTGCGGCTGCCGTTGTTCCGGTTATGGATGACGGGAAGATTCTGATGGTGCACCAGTACCGCAATGCATTGGAGCGCATGACAATTGAAATACCGGCTGGTGCAAGGAATCATACGACAGAAGATACAAAAATATGCGCTGCAAGGGAGCTGGAAGAAGAGACAGGATACCGAAGCGGCGATTTGGAATTTCTTATTTCGCTAAAGCCGACTGTTGCATATGATAATGAATTTATCGATATATATGTTGCCAAAAATCTAAAGCCGGGCAGGCAGCATCTGGATGAGCACGAATACATTGAGCTGGAGCCGATGGATCTGGATGTTTTATGTGAAAGAATATTTGCGGGAGAGATACAGGATGCAAAGACGGTGGCGGCGCTTTTAGCTTACAAGATCAAATATAGATAAAAAATATTTCTGCATAATTATGAAGAAGGTGCATAGACTGAATTAATTGGAAAAAGAAAAAGAGACATGTAGTGAGGCATAAAACGATTAATGTACCACGTGTGCAGCTGCCGAAATTACCATGGAGAGGATTTCTGGCAGGCTGTTTTTTAATATTTTTCTTTATAGGGATTCTGGCTGCAAACTGGGTGGGCAGGGATAAGCTCATACAGTATGGCATGCTGAATGAGTATTATGTAGGCCAGCTGGCATATATGGAATTTGAGGCAGGCGCTTATTTTATCTTTCTGTTAAAACGCAGGCTGCGTGTCTTTGCACTTGCGGCATTGCTTGTATATACGCGTTTTGGCATTCTGATGCTTGCAGGCGTGATCGGATGGCATGCATTTTCGCTCGGCTATTTATTTGTCAATGCACTCGTCAGCATGAAGTTTCAAGGAATGGTCATTGTGCTTTTATCTATTTTTCCGCAGGCGATCTGCTATGCAGCTGCGTACTTTGGCTTGGGAAAGATTTTATTTCGTAAAAGTGTGGAAAATGCGATGCCGAATAAAAACGTGTGGCAGAATCCAAGACTGTTCCTGCTGTTGTCTGCGCTGTGCTGCATGGCTGCCGGAATCTGGCTGGAGGGATATGTAAATCCGGTATTACTGCGGATGTATATACGCAGGATGTGAAAGCATAACATAGCATATGGGAATCTTGTTAAAGCAGCTCTGCCGGCAGAGCAGAAAAAGGGGTGCGGGATTATGGAAGCGTTGCAGGAAAAAGTCGCAGAATACATAGCAGAGTTAAAACAGCAGTCGGTTTCTGACAATACGGTTGTTTCTTACGAAAGAGATTTAAAGCAGCTGGCAGATTATTTTGCAGCGCAGGGAAGTACATGCTGGCGTTTTGTTTCAAAATCGCAGCTGGAGGCTTATCTAAGGCAGATGGAAAAGGATAAGAAACGGCCTGCGACAAGATCAAGGGCAATTGCTTCTATGAAAGCATTTTTCAGATATCTGGAGCAGTCAGGAGAGATCGAAAGAAGTCCTGCGGGACAGATCAAATCACCCAAAATAGAAAAAGAGGTTCCGCATATCTTAACACCGGAAGAAACCGTACAGCTGCTTATGCAGCCGGACGGCAAAACGGCAAAATCCATGCGTGACCGCGCCATGCTGGAGCTGTTATATGCGACCGGAATCCGTGTCAGCGAGCTGCTGCAGCTGGAGGTAGAAGATGTAAATCTGACCATGGATTATATTTTGTGCCGCCACGGCGGGAGAGAGCGGGTCGTTCCGTTTGGACATGCAGCCAAAAAATCACTGCAGGAATACTTAAATACCGCACGGCCCGCACTTGTTAAGGAGGCAGACAGCAGACAGCTGTTTACCAATCTGTCTGGCAGGAAAATGAGCCGCCAGGGCTTTTGGAAACTAATCAAGCAGTATGCACAGGCAGCAGGCATTCAGGGCGAGATCACACCGCATACACTCAGGCATTCGTTTGCGGCACATCTGGTAAATAATGGTGCGGATCTTTATGCGGTGCAGGAAATGATGGGATATGCGGATTTATCTGCGGCGCAGATCTATGCAAAAATGCGCCATGCATCGGTACGTGAGGTATACAAGAAAGCGCACCCGAGAGAGTAAGGTGTGCTTTAAAAAGTCCTGCGGACAGGCTTATTGCAGTTATAAAGTCCTGTCCGCAGGATGATTTGTTTATGGTAAATTGTTTTAGTGATTCATTTCTGCAATATCATAAATCAGCCGTTTAGAATCCTCCCATCCAAGGCATGCATCCGTGATCGATTTGCCATAAATATGGTCGCCGATATGCTGAGAGCCTTCCTCAATATAGCTTTCAATCATAACGCCTTTTACGAGTGATTTGATATCCGGTGAAAGCTTGCGGTTGTGCATGACTTCTTTTACAATACGGATCTGTTCTTTAAAATGCTTGCCCGAATTAGAGTGGTTGGCATCAATAATCGCAGCAGGGTTTAACAGCTCCATGCTGTTGTAGCGGTCGATCAGACGCATAATATCTTCATAATGATAGTTTTGGACTGTATTGCCGTGTTTGCTGACAGCACCGCGCAGGATCACGTGCGTCAGCGGATTTCCGCTGGTAGATACTTCATAATTGCGGTATATAAAATGGTGCGGATGCTGAGCCGCATATACGGAATTAAGCATTACCGTAAAATCTCCGCTGGTCGGATTTTTCATGCCGGAAGCTACGTCAAAGCCGCTGGCTGTCAGCCGGTGCTGCTGGTCCTCAACCGAACGAGCACCGATTGCGACATAAGACAGCAGGTCATCGACAAAGCTCCAGTTTTCACAGTAAAGCATTTCATCTGCCGCGGTCAGGCCGCTTTCCTGGATTGCACGGATATGCATCTTGCGCACGGTAATCAGTCCGGCCAGCATATTCGGGGCTTTTTCGGGATTGGGCTGCGAGGCGATTCCTTTATAACCTTCGCCAGTAGTGCGGGGTTTGTTTGTATAGATTCTTGGAATGATAATGACACGGTCTTTTACTTTTTCCTGAACAGCAGTCAGCCGGCTGACATAGTCGCATACCGCATCCTCACGGTCTGCGGAGCAGGGCCCTATAATTACTAAAAAACGGTCGTCTCTGCCTAATATAACATCAGAAATCATCTGATCCCGCTTTTTTTTCAATTCGCTCAGCTCAGCAGAAACCGGATACATCTCCTTTATCAGAGCGGGAGTAGGCAGCTCCTTTACAAATTCAAAACTCATAAGATCATCTCCTTTATATTTTAGATCTATAAAATTGCTGTTATTTAAATATGCATAAAGTGTAAAGCATGGAAAATGCACCGTTACATCATAAAATAAAAACCAGTATCTGTCAAATAGCCGGCTTAAATGTTTGTCTGATAGAACGTGTTTGAAAAAAAACTAAAATTTTTGTAAAATTACTTGTCGGATAGCGTAGAATAGGGTATAATAACCGTGCATTTGAATCCGTGATTAAGAGGGTGAATTCTATGTATTATGGAGCGATTAAGAAAACAGATATTGCAAATGGAACAGGGGTAAGGGTTACTTTATTTGTGTCTGGGTGCACACACCACTGCAGGGGATGTTTCCAGCCCGAATCATGGGATTTTCAGTACGGCAGTCCATATACGAAAGAAACCGAACAGGAGATTTTAAATGCACTGGATCATGACTATATCAAGGGGCTGACGCTTCTGGGCGGAGAACCGTTTGAGCCGGAAAACCAGAAGGTGCTGGTACGGCTGTTAAAAAATGTACGAGCGCGTTTTCCGCAGAAGGATATCTGGTGTTATACAGGCTATACGTATGAAACAGATCTGATTGAGGACAGCCGGGCAAGATGTGAAGTGACAGACGATATGCTTTCTTTGATCGATGTGCTTGTCGATGGAGAATTTCACGAGGCAGAGAAAGATATCAGCCTGCGGTTTCGTGGATCTAAGAATCAGCGACTGATCGATCTGCCCAAAACAAAGCGGCAGAAAAATATTATATTGTTAGAAATTTAGTCTTTTCTTTTTTAGAAAAAGGTGTTATAATACAAATCAGTTTTCGCAACCGTAGTCTAACGGATAGAACACAGGACTCCGACTCCTGTAATGTGGGTTCGATTCCCGCCGGTTGCATTTTCTTTTGTCACATTTTGGATTTATTCATAGTTGTATATCAACCACTTTAACAATTCGTAAAATTTTCAAATCATTCAGGATAGATAAGGAGGCAGTCAATGGCAGCCAAAAATACAAATAATAAAGATAATAACACAGGTTCCGATTTAGGTTCTTTAAAAAATATATGTTCTAAATACAAAAAATACATTGCAACAGGCGCAATGCTTATATTATTAGGTGTAGTAATAACCGGTTCGCGTGCAGCGACAGGAGACGGCAAAGATGGTGATCCAAAGCAGGGGGTTACCTCAGCAGATGATCAGACTCTGGCAGATGAGGAAAAGCTGGAGTTAGATGCATACCCACAGATCAATGAGCTTTTTGAAGAGTATTACGGATATTATGCGAAAGGAGATCTAGACGCATTAGAAAAAATTGCATATCCGATTTCAGAGACAGAAAAAAGCTATATTAAATTAGTCAACAAGTATGTGGAAAAATATGAAAATATTAAGTGTTATACAAAAAAGGGAATTGAGGAAGGAGATTATATCGCATCTGTATCTTTGGATATGTTTTTTAAAGATATAGAGACAGGCGCACCCAGCATGGAGTGTTTTTACGTGCGCAAAGATGAAAATGGAGAATTTTATATTGACAATGCATACAACAGCCAGTCTAATCAGCTGATCGTTAAGGAAAATAAGACAGATGTGGAGATTAATACGCTGATTACTGAATTTTCGCAGAATGCAGATGTGATTGAGCTGCAGAAAGAGGTGCAGAAAGAATACGAGCGTGCGCTTGAAAAAGACGAAGCGCTTAGTAAAATGGTCAAGGATACATTCCGTGGTGCGATTGCTGAATGGGTTGCAAGCTTTGAAAATCAAGGTTCATCTGATGATCAGACAGGTGCGGATGACCAAAACGATTCACAGACCAATGCGGATGACCAGCAAAACGATGGGAAAGATACAGACAATCAGCAGGATGAAAACGGCAGCGGGACTGCGGTGCAGACGCGCACAGCATATACAACGACGGAAGTAAATATGCGCGAAAAACGCAGCATTAACAGTGAATTGATCCGTACACTGAAAAAAGGTACGGAAGTGACCATATATGGTGTAAGCAAAAACGGCTGGTTTAAGATCAAATATAAAGGCAAGACCGGATTTGCGAGAAAAGAATACTTTACAACAGATAAGTCAAAGGTAGTAAAGAAAGACAATAAGGACAAAGATAAAAATAATCAAAAAGACAAAAATGAGACTGATAACAAGCAGGATAACTCAAACACATCCAATAATACATCTGTTTCCAAACGTACAGCATATGCTAAGACGAAGGTAAACATGCGTGAAAAACGGAGTACAGATAGTGAAATAATTAAGACACTGAAGGCAGGTACAAAAGTAACAATCTACGGCAAGAACCAGAACGGATGGTTTAAGGTAAAGAGCAAAGGCAAGACCGGATATGTCAGAAAGGAATATATCGTGTCCGATCCTTCCAAAGTAGAAAAGGAACAGGATACGCCGCCAGAGCGTCCGTCATCACCGTCCTATTATAACGAAGGCGATCAGATTACATTGTCCGAGTCTGTAAACGTACGCCAGTCGATGAGCGAAAATGCTGACCGTGTAGGGCTTGCTTATCAGGGAGATGTACTGACAGTTATTATGAGCTATGCAGAAGGGTGGACAAAAGTATCCTGGAATGGGCAGACAGGCTTTGTGAAGACAGAGTACCTGCGCTGACAGTCTGTTGAAAGATAGGACTGTATTCGGATATAAAAAGATAAGGTTCCATTTGAAAGAATATGGAATTTGAAAGATTTATGAATAAGCGGTTGCTGTATTTGATTTAGCCGGTATCCGGCAGTACGGTATCCGCTTATTCTAATTTCTTAAAAGATGGAAAAAATATGCAGGCTGCAATTAAAAGATGGAAAAATCATACAGGCTGTAAATTAAAAGATGGAAAAAATATGCAGACAGCAGATTTTAAGATGAATAAATCATATAGACAGCGGATGAAAAGAATGAACGGATTGAAAACGCAGTAAATGGAAAAATAATGCTGATAAGTATATAAATAAAAAGGAATGGGGAAATCGTTTATGAATGAGACAGAGTCTGGGGTCAGAATTAACAAATATTTAAGTGCAGCGGGAGTCTGTTCCAGGCGTGAAGCGGACAGGCAGCTGGAGGCGGGAAATGTACGGATCGGTGATTGTGTAGCAGATGTGGGCGACCGTGTGCAGGATGGGGATCAGGTATATTTCCAAGGCAGGTTGGTAGAATCAGAAAAGGAACGGATTCTGCTCGTGGTCAATAAGCCGAGGGGGATTGTGTGCACGGCAGAAAAACGTGAAAAAAATAATATTGTAGATTACTTAAATTATCCAAAAAGGATTTATCCGGTCGGCAGGCTGGATAAGCAGTCAGAGGGACTGCTTCTGATGACGAATGAAGGAGAAATTGTAAATAAGATTATGCGTTCCGGCAACCGGCATGAAAAAGAATATATCGTTACTGTGCATAAGACGGTGACAGAGAGCTTTCTGCGGGGGCTGGCGGGCGGTGTCCCGATCTTAGGCACTATGACTAGAAAGTGCAGGGTGGAAAGAGTTGACCGCAGGAGCTTTCGAATTGTGCTGACGCAGGGAATGAACCGCCAGATACGCAGAATGTGTGAATATTTTGATTACCGTGTGGTAAGCTTAAAAAGAGTAAGGATTATGAATATTCACCTTGGGGATTTACCGACCGGACAGTACCGTCATGTAACGCCGCAGGAAATGGAGCGGCTCTGCCAGATGCTCAAAGGATCTTCGAATGAAACGGTAAGATTTGAGAGCAGCCGGATCAATCAGCAGCTTTGGGAGGAAGAAGAATGAATCCGCATGAGAACTATGAGCAGTTAGTAAAAAATATAAATCATCATATCGATTGTTATTACAATAAGGATAACCCAGAGATCACTGACCATGAATATGACCAGCTGATGCTGCAGTTAAAAGAAATGGAAAAAGAACATCCAGAGTATGTGACGCCGGATTCGCCGACCCAGAAAGTGGGCGGCAGCGCAAAGCGTGAGGCGGGCGTATTGGTGAGGCATAATGTGCCGATGCTCAGCCTGCAGGATGTATTTTCCAAAGAAGAGGTGTTTGAGTTTGTAGAGGATATGCAGGCGCAGCTTTTGGAACCTGAGTTTGTAGTAGAATATAAAATCGACGGCCTGTCCCTGGTGCTCAGATATGAAGAAGGAGTTTTAAAACTGGCTGAGACGAGAGGAGACGGCATTAATTTTGGCGAGGATGTGACCGCGAATGCAAAGGTCATAAAAAATGTCAAAAGAAAATTAAAACAGCCGCTGCCATATCTGGAAGTCCGCGGTGAAGTGTATATGACAAACGAGGATTTTGAAAAAGTAAATGAGCGTCAGGAGCTGGCAGGAAAGAAGGTGTTTGCAAATCCAAGAAACTGTGCAGCAGGCACACTGCGCCAGCTGGACGCATCAGTGACAAAGGAACGCGGCCTGTCGATGTTTGTATTTAATGTCCAGCAGGTGCGCGGCGCAGAGTTTGAGACACATACGCAGGGCTATGATTATCTGAAAAAACAGGGCGTGGCTGTCATTGAAGATTACAGAGTCTGCCATACGCCGCAGGAAGTATGGGAGGCGGTATGTGCGATTGGAGACAACCGTGGAAACCTGCCTTATGATATCGACGGTGCGGTTATAAAGCTGAACCGCATTTCGGACAGGGAACAGCTCGGCGCAACTTCCAAGGTGCCGCGCTGGGCGATTGCATATAAATATCCGCCGGAAGAAAAAGAAGCAAAAATTCTGGATATAGAAGTATCGGTAGGCAGGACCGGCAGGATTACGCCTACGGCAGTATTTGAGCCTGTACGTCTCTGTGGAACGAGCGTATCGAGGGCAACACTGCATAATCAGGATTTTATAGACCAGCTGGATGTCGGGATCGGTGATTACGTAAGAGTGTATAAGTCAGGCGAAATTATTCCAAAGATCCGTGAAGTTGTCAAAGAACGCAGGCAGCCAGGTGTCAGCAGGTATCAGCTGCCGGATGTGTGTCCGGTCTGCGGTACGAAGACCGTGCGGGAAAAAGATACCGCAGATATAAAATGTCCCTCGCCAAACTGTCCGTCGCAGATCGAACGCAGGATCATTAATTTTGTCAGCAGGGATGCAATGGATATCAAAGGCTTTGGAAACGTTTATATCGAAGATCTGGTAAGGCGTGGATTTATCCGGGATATCGCAGATATTTTTGTCTTAAAAGATCACAGGGAGCAGATGATTGAAGAGGGAATTATCGGCAAGGAAAAAAATACGGATAAATTGCTGGATGCCATTGAGAAGGCAAAGCAGCGTGACGCATATCAGCTTCTGACAGGATTTGGCATACCAAATGTCGGAAAGGCTGCGGCAAAAGCCGTTATGAAGCAGTTTGTCACAATTGAAAATCTGGCTGCTGCCGATGTCAGCCAGCTGGTAGAAGTACCAGATATTGGAGAAGTCAGTGCGGGATGCATACGCAGCTTTTTTGAAGATGAGACAAACAGGCATATGCTTGAGCGGCTGCGCAGTGCGGGCGTAAATATGATACGGATTGAGCAGGAAGATGAAAGCGACTGCCTGAGCGGGCTGACATTTGTAATAACCGGGACGCTGCCGAATATGGACAGGAAACAGGCGGCGGAGCTGGTGGAAAAAAACGGAGGCAGGGTATCCGGTTCTGTTTCCAAAAAGACCTCTTATCTGCTGGCAGGAGAAAACGCGGGGAGCAAGCTTACGAAGGCAGAGACGCTTGGGATTCCGGTTATCAGCGAAGAGGAATTTCTGGCAATGATTTAAAAGAAAATGCAGCGCCGTGAATAAATTTCACAGTTTGGAAGATACTGGTTTAAGAGAGGACCGATTGATGCTGATTCCAATAGCCGGCGCGAGCTTCGTACTGGGCGTTCAGCCAGTCGGCAATTACCGGAATATTTTCCTCTGTGAAGGCAAAGGTGGCAGATTCTTTTAATTCATCGGCAGTACGGTCAAAACAGAACGGGCCGGGAAAAATCCATACTTTAAATACATTTTCTCCGTCCTCTTCCTGTTTTCTGATGTAATAGCGCATGCCTTTGATGCTGCCGGTGTATTGTGTTTTATTATAAAATGGAATATGAAATAGATCTGTACTTTTTAACATTTGATACCTCCAAATAAAAACGGCCATTGTTTATGACTTATAATAAAGTATATCGGCAGATGGATGGAAATATTAACGGCATGCAGCGCGCAGGCAGCGAGAACAGCCATATTTACAAAATTTTTATGACATACGGTTGTGATTTCGAAATAATTCTGATAGAATAAGGATAATTGAATGTACTGACAAACTGGTGAATGATATTTAGGAGGAAAATAATGGCGGAAGATCGAAAAGTGTTCAGCATTAAAGAAGATAACCTCGGAGAAGTAAATATTGCAGACGAGGTAGTTACGATTATAGCAGGACTTGCAGCAACTGAAGTAGAAGGCGTCAGTTCTATGGCTGGCAATATTACGAATGAGCTTGTCAGCAAGCTGGGAAAGAAAAATCTGGCAAAGGGCGTTAAGGTAGACGTAGTTGATAACTGCGTTACGGCAGATGTAGCGATCAATATCGCATATGGTTATGCAATTCCAGTAGTTTCTGCAAAAGTGCAGGAGAAGATTAAAACAGCGATCGAGACAATGACAGGTCTTGAGGTGAATGCAGTGAATATACGGATTGCCAGTGTTGATATGGGTAACAGCAAATAAGAAAGCTGTCAGAGGCCGGACATCGGCGTGAAAGGAGTGTCACTGCAGGCACTCCTTTTTGCGCATATGGCGGCCGCGGATTAATAAAAGCAGCAGGATGGGCTGTGGATATGCCGGCATAGAGAGGAAAGTATGAGCAGGAGAAAAATTAGGGAACAGATATTTAAAATGCTATTTCAGATAGAGTTTTATGAAAAAGACGAAATGGATGAGCAGATTCAGATCGAGATGGATGCTCTGTCTGATGTGGACAGTGAAAAGCAGGCTTATATAGAGAAGAAGCTGCGTGAGATTTATAGTCTTTGTGAAGAAATCGATGCGTTGATTAATGAAAAGGCAACCGGGTGGAAAACAAACCGTATGTCAAAGGTCGATCTGACGCTGATTCGTCTGGCTGTATATGAGATCAAATATGAAGACGATATTCCGGCAGGTGTTGCGATTAATGAAGCAGTCGAGCTTGCAAAAATATACAGCAGTGACGGGGCACCGTCTTTTGTGAATGGAGTGCTGGCAAAATTTGTATGATGAAACATGTATATAGCGTAGGACAAGTCAATACTTATATCAAAAATATGTTTGCCCAAGATTTTATGCTGGGAAAGATCAGTGTAAAAGGCGAAATATCCAACTGTAAATATCACAGCTCCGGGCATATCTATTTTTCATTAAAGGATGCAGCAGGGACGATAGCTGCCGTTATGTTTGCAGGAAACCGTAAGAACGGATTGAAGTTTCGTATGCAGGATGGAGACAATGTCGTCGTCACCGGATCGATTGAGGTCTACGAACGGGACGGGCGGTATCAGCTCTATGCGAGGGAAATTACGCTGGATGGTGCAGGAGCACTGTTTCTGCGTTTTGAAGCGCTGAAAAAAAGCCTGGCAGAAATGGGGATGTTTGCACCAGAGTATAAACAGCCGATCCCAAGATATATACAAAGGCTTGGGGTCGTAACAGCACCTACCGGAGCAGCTGTGCAGGATATCCGCAATATCAGCCGTAGGCGCAATCCATATGTCCAGCTGATTTTGTATCCGGCACAGGTGCAGGGAGACGGTGCGGCGCAGAGTATTGTGAACGGGATTCATGCCTGCGAAAGGCTTGGAGTAGATCTGATCATTGTAGGCCGGGGCGGCGGATCGATTGAAGATCTGTGGGCATTTAATGAAGAGATCGTGGCACGGGCAATCTTTGAGTGCAGTGTGCCGATCATATCTGCGGTCGGACATGAGACGGATACGACGATTGCCGATTATGCAGCGGATCTGCGTGCACCTACGCCGTCGGCAGCAGCAGAGCTGGCAGTCTATGATTACAGGCAGTTCTGCGAGGCGGTGCGCATGATCAGATCGACATTGAATATGCGCATGGCTGAACATATCCAGCAGGAGTATCAAAAGCTGGAACGGTTAAAGACAAAGCTTGGATATTTAAGCCCGCAGTCAGTATTAAACAGTAAAAAGCAGTATGTGGCAGATCTGGAAGAAAAACTGGAGCGGCATATGCTGGAGCGTATCAGGGAAGACAGGCACAGGATTCAGATTCTGGCAGGGCGTCTGGAGGCAGGATCGCCGGTAAAAAAGCTGAGCCGGGGATTTTCTTATGTGACGAATCAAAACGGAAGCCCAATTGCGCAGGTGTCCCAGGTAGAGCCGGGAGAGCAGATTATTGTACGCACACTGGACGGTAAAATCTATGCAGAGGTGTTAGATAAAGAGGAAACAGATCTGATATTTTGATTATAAATCATAAACAGTAAGAATGAGGAATGGCAGAATGGCAGAAAAGAATAAGGAATGCACATCGGTTGCAGAGCTTGGGCCGGCAGGCATGGGACAGGCAGAGACAGCACAGAATGAAACGCAGCTGGAAAATTTATCAGCACAGGCAGAGGCAGCAGAACATGACCTGAAGCTGGAAGATTTATTAGCGCAGGTCGAGCAGTGTATCGGGCAGCTGGAAAATCCGCAGATTTCACTGGAGGATTCATTTCGTTATTATGAAGAAGGAATACGCAGGCTGAAAATGTGCAGCAGCAAAGTAGCGCAGATTGAACAAAAGATGCTGGTAATTAACAGCCAGGGAGAGCTGGAAGATTTTTAGGGCATGTCTTAAAAAGCATTTCTGCGATTGGGTCAAATCTTCCGCAGATTGTGACGCATATCATGCCCTGGGGGGGGGATACAGTTGACAGAAAGCAATTTTCAAATACGCTCCAGCAGGCTGAGAAGAAAAATGAAAATTTTCTTGAAAATAATGAACGGAAAATGGAAGGTTTTTATAGGAGATACATAAGAAAAATAAGAAATAAATAAGAAATTTTATAGGAGTAAATAAAGACAAAGTAAGAAACTTTTATAGGAGAAAATGAGGACAAAGTAAGAAACTTTCATAAGAAATAAAGAGAAATAAATAATGCAATTTTACACAAAAATGCATAGGAAATTTAATTGAAAAATTCATAGCACAAATTTGTAATTTAAATATAAAAGATCTGGAAGAATAAAAGATTTGAGAAGAAAAAACTTATAGGAAAATGCAGGGAATTTTAAAAGAAAACAAGGAAGATGAAAATTTTAGATGCATATCGGTCATAAAGAAAATCAGCAGACTAATAGAAAGAAATGAAAAGCAGAAATCAGCAGACTAATAGAAAGAAATGAAAAGCAGAAATCAGCAAATCAATAGAAAAAAATAAAAGTTAAAACGGCAGGCTGATAGAAGGAAAATAACAAAATATAGGAAATTAGCAGAAGAAAATAAAGCAATGATTAGTATACAAATAATAGGAATTAAAACAGCAGACTGGCAGAAGAAAAGAAAGATAAAATCATTAAGCAGATAGTAGGAAATGAAAAGCAGAAAACAGCTGATCAGTAGAAGAAAATAGAGCAAAAAACAGCAAACGAATGAACGGAAACAAAAACAAAAAACAGCAAACGGATCGAAGGAAAAGAAAATTGAAAACAGCTGATTACTAAGCTGAAAAAAGAACTTGAAAATTATTTTTTAAGAAGAATGAAAACATTAGTGATTGAGTAAAAATGAATATAATTTATAAAAAGTTAAAAAGCATAATACGATATAGAACTAAACTATTAAGAAAATGAAAAAGAATTAGAGAATGAAAACAAAACATGAAAATAAATAATATTAAAACATGAAAAAGTATGATATAGAAAACGTAGAATTTGAAAATTCAAAGCACAAAATATGATTTAATTTAAAAATACGATCAATACTATTAGATGGATACATGCAGAGTGAATATATTAAAAGGTGAACAATGCGAGTGGACAAATATATGGAAAATGAAGGCAGAAAAAATATCAAGATAAATATCGATAATAGTGTCGAAAATAATATTAGCAATAATATCAAAACAAGCGATGAGCATAACATCATAAATGATATAAAAAGCGGCAGTAAAAATAACGATAAAAGTGACGTTAGAAATAATGATGAAATGAAAAGTAAAATCAAAAATCGGGCCGGCCAAATCGAACAGATGATAAGCAGATATCTGCCTGCGGAAGAAGGCAGGCAGAAGATCATTGTGCAGGCGATGAAGTATAGTTTTTTATCAGGCGGGAAACGCCTGCGGCCTATGCTTATGTATGAAACTTACCGGATGTTTGGCGGCAACGGCACAGTTATCGAACCGTTTATGGCTGCTATTGAAATGATTCATACGTATTCCCTGATTCACGACGATCTGCCGGCAATGGATAATGATGAATACAGGAGAGGCAGAAAGACCACCCATGTCGTATATGGAGAGGCGATGGGCATTCTGGCAGGCGATGCGCTGCTAAACTATGCATTCGAGACGGCAGCAGGAGCTTTTGCACTGGGACAAGATCCGGTACGCATCGCGCATGCACTGCAGATCCTTGCAAAAAAAGCAGGAATCTATGGCATGATCGGCGGGCAGGTTGTGGATGTGTTAAACGAAGCGCAGTGTGCTGCCGGAAAGACAGATGAAAAAGAATGTAATGATGAAAAAGAATGCAGTGATGAAAAAGAATACGATGCACTTGAGCGGAAGGAAATACAGCACACAGCAGATGCAGAGCTGCTTGATTTTATTTACCGGCTGAAAACCGGGGCATTGATTGAAGCGTCGATGATGATTGGTGCGGTTTTAGCGGGAGCGGATCAGCAGGAAGTAACCATTTTAGAACAGATTGCAGGAGAAGTAGGGCTTGCTTTTCAGATACAGGATGATATTTTGGATGTGACAAGTACGCTGGAAGAACTGGGCAAGCCGATCGGCTCCGATGAAAAAAATCAGAAGGTGACTTATGTATCCTTGTATGGATTGGAAACGGCAAAAATGCAGGTGGAAAAGCTGACAGAACAAGCTGTAGGCAAAATAGAATCGCTGCAGGTGAAAAATGAATTTTTAAATGAGCTGCTGCTATATTTAATGCAGCGCAGGAGTTAGTATAGAAGCTCGGCGTAAAGCAGGGTGATTGCGGGAAGTCTTTGGGCACTGTGTAATTGTCGGACAGTGTCTGGGATTGAACGAAAGCAGAATGGCTGTGGCAGACTGTGGGGAGATAGCATGGTACTGGACAAAATAAATAATTCGAATGACTTAAAAAAACTAGATAAAGAAGAACTCAGGCAGCTCCCGGCGGAAATAAGGCAGTTTCTCATACAGTGCCTGTCTGAAACCGGAGGCCATCTGGCGTCAAATCTGGGTGTGGTAGAGCTGACACTTGCCCTGCACCTGACATTTGACCTGCCGAGAGATAAAATCATATGGGATGTGGGGCATCAGTCATATACCCATAAAATATTGACAGGCAGAAAAGAGGCATTTCATACGCTGCGCCAATATGGAGGACTGAGCGGATTTCCAAAGACGAAAGAAAGCAGCTGTGACTGTTTTAATACAGGGCATAGTTCGACGTCGATCTCGGCAGGGCTTGGGCTTGCCGCTGCCAGAGATCTTACAGGAAGAGAATATAAAGTAGTGTCTGTCATCGGCGACGGGGCACTGACGGGAGGCATGGCGTTTGAAGCATTAAACAATGCCTCCAAACTGGAAACAAATTTTATTATAGTATTAAATGATAATGATATGTCAATATCTCCAAATGTAGGCGGAATGTCTCACTATCTGGGAGGCATTCGTACGGCGGATGCTTATCAGGATTTAAAAAACGGCGTTATGGAATCGCTGAATAAAATACCGGTATATGGAGAGCGTCTTGTGCAGAGAATACGCAGGACGAAAAGCGGCATTAAGCAGCTGCTGATACCAGGCATGCTGTTTGAAGATATGGGCATTATGTATTTAGGCCCGGTGGACGGGCATGACGTGGATAAGATGACGGCATTGTTTTCGCAGGCAGCGCGTGTCGGCGGCCCGGTACTGGTGCATGTCATGACACAAAAAGGGCGCGGCTATGAACCGGCAGTGCGTCACCCGGCGCGGTTTCATGGTACGGAGCCGTTTGATATTGAGACAGGACTTGTTAAGAAAAAGAAAAAAAGAGCCGGGTATACTGACATCTTTTCTACTGTTATGCGCAAGCTGGGCGACCGGGATGAGCGGGTTGTGGCAGTGACGGCAGCCATGGAGACAGGCACCGGGTTAAAGCGGTTTCACAATATGTTTCCAGAACGTTTTTTTGATGTAGGAATTGCAGAGGAGCATGCGGTGACATTTGCGGCGGGTCTTGCAGCGGGCGGGCAGAAACCTGTGTTTGCAGTCTATTCTTCGTTTCTGCAGCGGGCGTATGATCAGGTGCTGCATGATGTATGCCTGCAGGATCTTCCGGTTGTATTTGCCATTGACCGTGCAGGAATTGTAGGCAGCGACGGGGAAACACATCAGGGCATTTTTGATATATCCTACCTGATGACCATTCCCAATATGACGCTTATGGCACCTAAAAATAAATGGGAATTTTCGGATATGATTAAGTTCGCAGTGGATTTTGAACATCCGATTGCGGTGCGCTATCCGCGTGGAGAAGCATTTGACGGACTGGAGGATTTTCGCGCGCCGATCGTGCCCGGCAGGGCGGAAGTACTGTACGAGGAAGGGCAGGCTGTCCTGTTAGCGTACGGCAGCATGGTAAAGACAGCGCTGGAGGTGCGCAGCTGCCTGCAGTCATGCGGCATAGAATGTGCGGTTGTCAATATGCGGTTTGCAAAGCCGCTCGACCGTAAGCTGTTGGAACAGGCGGCACAAAACTATGAACTGCTTGTGACAATGGAAGAAAATGTATTAAGCGGCGGAATGGGAGAAGCCGTATTGGAAACACTCCATCAGATCGGGGCACAGACTGCGGTTATGCATGTGGCGGTACAAAATGAATTTATCCCGCATGGAAATGCGGATCTGCTGATGCGCCGTATCGGACTGGATGCAGAAAGTATTGCAGAGCGTATTAAAAAGAAGCTGGGACAAACGGATGAACAGGATAAGGTAGAAGATGAAAGAAAGACTTGATGTTTTGCTGGTAAAGCGTGGGCTGGTTCCTTCCAGAGAGAAAGCAAAAGCAGTGATTATGGAAGGAAATGTCTATGTCAATGAACAAAAAGAAGATAAGGCCGGCTCCATGTTTTCGGATCAGGTACAGATCGAAGTACGGGGCAGGACATTAAAATATGTCAGCAGAGGCGGGCTGAAGCTGGAAAAGGCGGTGGAACAGTTTGGCCTTTCACTGGATCATAAAATCTGTATGGATATCGGTGCATCGACAGGCGGTTTTACAGACTGTATGCTGCGAAACGGCGCAGAGAAAGTTTACGCAGTCGATGTTGGCTACGGGCAGCTCGCGTGGGCACTCCGTCAGGATGAACGGGTAGTCTGTATGGAAAAAACAAACATCCGTTATGTGACGCCTGACGATATTCCCGATGTAATCGATTTTGCCTCTGTAGATGTTTCGTTTATTTCTCTGACAAAGGTGCTTGGGCCTGCAAAGGAGCTGCTGTCGCCGGATGGGCAGATGGTGTGCCTGATCAAGCCGCAGTTTGAGGCAGGCAGGGAAAAGGTCGGAAAAAAAGGCGTTGTGCGTGATAAAAAAGTACATTTAGAAGTGATCGAGCATGTGCTGGCATTTGCACAGCAGATGGGGTTTGGTATACAGAATCTGGATTTTTCACCGATCAGGGGGCCGGAAGGCAATATCGAATATTTGGTTTACATGTGTAAAAACAGTTCCGGGTCACAGGAGGAAGCACTGGATTGTGCAGCTGTTGTTGAGGCTGCACATGCTGCGTTAGTTGTATGAAAAAATTTGTAATAATCGTAAATGCGCTCAAAGACCGCCATCTGGCAGAAACAAAAAAAATATGCAGCTACATTCGAAAGCAGGGTGCAGAATGCCGGTATCTGGTCAGCGTGGATGAGCAGGACGGCATACAAAAGGTGTCTGCCAAAAGTATCCCGCAGGATACAGAATGTATCCTTGTTCTTGGCGGTGACGGCACGCTGATACGGGCTGCCAGAGATACCGTAGAATGCGGCATTCCTCTGATTGGAATTAATCTGGGGACACTCGGCTACCTGTGTGAATTGGAAATTAGCGACGTGTATGACGCAGTCGGGGCAATTATGCAGGATCAATATATGCTGGAGGAGCGCATGATGCTGTCTGGCGGAAAAATGAATCCGGCAGAAACAGAACTGACCGGGGGCGTATCAGTAAAGAAAGCAAGTGGCTTGGCAGAGAGAACGGGCATATCGGCAGAGAGAACGGACATATCGGCAGAGAGAACGGGCGGCCTGGAAGAGAAAGCGGACATATCGGCAGAGAGATCGGGCGGCTTGGAAGAGAAAGCGGACATATCGGCAGAGAGATTGGGCGGCTTGGAAGAGAAAGCGGACATATCGGCAGAGAGATCGGGCGGCTTGAAAGAGAAAACAGATATTTTAGCAGAAGTGGATATTTTGGCAGAAAAAGCTGCCAGCCATAATGAGTCTGCAGAAAACGGTTCCTATCATGCATTAAATGATATTGTTATTCACCGTACAGGATCGCTGTCTTTAGTAAGCCTTGATGTGTATGTAAATGGCAGGTATTTGAATACATTTAAAGGCGACGGCATTATATTTGCGACGCCGACCGGCTCTACGGGCTATAATCTGTCCGCAGGCGGGCCGATTGTCGATCCAAAAGCACAGCTGCTGCTTTTGACGCCGATTAATTCGCATACGTTGACGCCGAGAAGCATTGTCATTGACCCGCAGGATGAAGTAGTTGTAGAAGTAGGCAGCAGGCGGGCGCAGCGGGATGAAACTGTAGAAGTGAGCTTTGACGGTGATCATGGATGCTGGCTGCAGGTCGGAGAACGGTTTAAAATCCAAAGGGCAAAGGAACAAGCCAGAATATTAAAATTCAGCAAGGTCAGTTTTTTGGAAATACTGCGAAAAAAAATGCAGAGTAATGGAAATTAGGAATGAATGAAAACAACAAGACACGCTAAAATTATAGAAATTATCAATAAATATAATGTAGAAACACAGGAAGAGCTTTCTGCATATTTGGAGCAGTCAGGCTATCCGGTTACACAGGCTACCATTTCAAGGGATATCCGGGAATTAAAACTGACAAAGGTATCGCTTCGGGACGGCAGGCAGAAATACGTAGCGATGGGCGAGGGACGGCAGGAAATGCCGGCCAAGTATATCCGCATATTTAAGGAAGGATTTCGTTCCGCAGATACCGCTCAGAATATACTTGTAATAAAAACAGAATCCGGCATGGCTATGGCAGTCGCAGCTGCGCTTGACGCAATGGAATGCCGTGAGATTGTGGGCAGCATCGCAGGAGATGATACAATTATGTGTGCAGTCCGCACCTCAGAAGAGGCAGTATTATTGATGAAGCGTCTTCGAAAGCTGACCGGGGGCTGATAAAAAGAGAGCTGTCCGCATAGCAGAAATAACAGAAAAGATCGACGAAAAGCTGACCGGAGAGCGGAAAAAGAGAGCTTCCAGCATGGGAGAAATACCAGCAGGGATCGATGAAAAGCTGACCGGGAGCGGAAGAAAAGGGAGCTGCCAGCATAGCTGAGGGCAGGTCTGCCCGGTTCTATAGCAGAGGAGAAGGAGAAAAGAATGTTACATAATCTTCATGTGAAGAATTTAGCTTTAATTGAAGAAGCAGAGGTAGACTTTTCAGAAGGGCTTAATATTTTATCGGGAGAAACAGGTGCCGGAAAGTCTATTATTATAGGTTCGATCGGGGTAGCAATTGGGGAGAAGGCTTCCAAAGACATGATCCGCAAGGATGCAGATTATGCTCTGGTAGAGCTTATTTTTTCCGTGGATGATGAGATCCGGGACAAGCTGGCTGCGATGGATATACCGATGGAAGATGACCAGGTGATCCTGACAAGGAGAATGTCCGGCGGCAGGTCGGTTGCCAAGATCAATTCAGAAAGCGTCTCGACTGCAAAGCTGAAAGAGGCGGCTGCGCTTTTGATTGATATTCACGGGCAGCATGAGCACCAGTCACTGCTGAGCCAGAAAAATCATTTACAGATTTTGGACGCATATGCAAAAAAAGATTTAAAGGGCATAAAAAAAGAATTGTCCGATGCGTATCATGAGTACATAGCAGTCAAAAATGAACTAAAAGAAGCGTCAATGGATACAGATCAGCGTACAAGAGAGTTATCTTTTCTGCAGTACGAAGTAGAAGAAATCGAAAATGCGGATCTAAGAACCGGGGAAGATGAAGAGCTGGAGACACAATACCGCCGGTTTGCCAATGGCAGGAAAATTATGAGCAGCATCAATCAGGTATACCAGCTGACTTCCGAAAACGGCGCTGCACAGATGACAGGGCATGCCATACAGGAAATTGCAGAAATCAGTGCTTACGATGAACAGGTCAGGCAGCTCGAAGAGCAGTTAATGGAAATCGACAACCTGCTGAATGATTTTAACCGTGAACTGGCAGGCTATATAGAAGACGCAGATTTTGACGAAGAGCGTTTTTATGAAATCGAAAAGCGTCTGGATCTTGTAAATGGATTAAAAGCTAAATATGGCGCTACAATAGAAAAAATTTTATTCGAATATGAAAATAAAAAAGCGCGGATCGAAAAGCTCAGTGATTACGACTCCTATTTATCCGGCCTGCAGTTAAAGCAGGAACAAAAGGTAAAACAGCTGGAGGCGCTGTGCAAAAAAATATCAAAGATCCGCCAGAAAAAAGCCTCCGAACTGACCAAAAAAATTAAAGCAGCACTGATTGACCTTAATTTTCTGGATGTCCAGTTTGAATTATCTCTGACCAGAAAAAAGGAATATACTGCCTCAGGTTATGACGAGGCCGAGTTTTTGATCTCTACCAACCCCGGAGAACCGCAGAAGTCTCTGACAAAGGTTGCCTCCGGCGGCGAACTGTCCAGAATCATGCTTGCAATCAAGGCAGTGCTTGCAGACTGTGATGAAATCGGCACATTGATTTTTGACGAAATAGACACCGGTATCAGCGGACGTACGGCACAGATGGTATCTGAAAAGATGAATGTTATTTCCAAAGATCACCAGATTATCTGCATCACGCATCTGCCACAAATTGCCGCAATGGCAGATACACATTATTTAATTGAAAAACAGGCAGAACAAAACCACACGTCAACCAGCATCCGCAGGCTGGATGAAAAAGAAAGCATAACCGAACTGGCGCGTATGCTCGGCGGAGTTAAGATCACAGATACTGTATTAAAAAGTGCAAAAGAGATGAAAGATCTGGCAGCAGCGGCAAAATAGCATGCTAAGAAATAAATTCCTAGATTGAAAACAGCATATTAAGACATACTATGTTAGAGCGTATTTAACAATCACGCCGCTGGCAGCTGCAGGCAGTAAATGAATGTCTGGATCTGTCAGAAGTTACTATGAATACAGAGGAAAAGAGATGTCTGATATGTTGCAAAAAATATGGAAGAAGTTTCAGCGAAGCAGAAAGATTGTAGGTTATACCGGCATTGTGTCATGCGTAATCTTTGCGTATGTACTTCTAATGAATTCTATACCGGATAAAATGTATGTGGAACGCGGCAAAAAGCCGGACTGTTCCTTTGGAGTCCCCGTAACCGGAACAATTGTAGCTAGTACCGAAGTATTTGCGACTCAGCAGCCGGTGCGCAACGGTGCGATTAAAGTAACGCCTGGCATCAGCTATCAGCCGTCTGATACGTATCAGGTAGTATGCAAGCTGTTCGGCGTAGTTCCGGTCAAACAGATTTCGGTGCAGGAAGTCAGTAAAAAAGAACTGCTGCCTGCCGGTACGAATATAGGGATTTATGTAAAAAACAAACAGATTATGATAATCGGAACCGGAGAGGTTACGGACGAGTCTGGTGCAAAGCAGGAACCTGCCAAAAATGTAGTCCAGAGCGGAGATTATTTACTGGCTGTTGACGGGGAAAAGATCGAGACAAAAGACCAGCTGGTGAAAAAAATATCCTTCTGCGAAGGGAAAAAAGTCAAACTGCAGCTGCTGCGCGGCAGGGAAAAAATAGAAGTGTCAATCAAGCCGGTTTTGTCGCAGGACGGCGTTTACCAGCTCGGCATATGGGTGCGGGATGACATTGCGGGTGTCGGCACGCTGACGTATGTTACAGACACAATGGATTATGGCGCGCTTGGCCACGGCGTGACAGACGCCGATATAGGCAGCCTGATTGATGTTGAAGAAGGCTCCATTTACCAGACTACCATTCTGGAAATACGCAAGGGCCAGAGAGGCCAGCCCGGTGAAATGTCCGGCATGATTAATTATAATGAAGAATATAAGCTTGGGACAATTGAAGAAAATACAAACGTAGGAATTTATGGTTCGCTTACACATATGCCCCAGGAACTAGAAGAAGTCAAGGCAATGCCGGTCACATATAAGGAAGGAATTAAGAAAGGAAAGGCGCAGATTATAAGCTCTGTAGAGGGCAGCCGCAGGGCTTATGATATTGAGATCGAACAGACAAATTATCACAGCCAGGGAAATAATAAAGGGATACAGTTCCGAGTGACAGACCGGACGCTGTTGGAGGATACGGGCGGGATTGTGCAGGGAATGTTAGTGAGATATAATAGGAGCAACACAGGAAACCTTGATTTTATAAGGGTTTTAAGGTGTCTGCTCCTTTTTTATTGACCAAAAACAGGACGGAAATTAAGAATCTGAAGGAAAGGCGTGAAATGTTAAAGATCAGACTTATGGGAACGATACAAGAAATTCGTTGGTTCGAGAAACTTCTACATAAAAGTACAAATCTTGTTGTTACGGAGTTTTCAAAACCGTTCCATAATAAAGGAACAAATAAGTATTGCAGGGTTTATACAGAAGTAGTATGCGCAGATCATGAACACGAGCTATAGGAGGATTAGAAATTTATGGAAAACACAGCGTCAAGAGCGAAAGTCATTGCAGTAGCAAATCAGAAAGGCGGAGTTGGAAAAACAACTACAACAAGCAGTCTTGGCATCGGGCTGGCAAGACAGGGAATGAAAGTTCTGTTAATTGATGCAGATGCACAGGGGAACCTGACATCCTGCATGGGCGTTGATGAACCGGACGGGCTGGAACATACGCTTGCGGGGATTATGAATATTTTTATCGCAGGAGATTCGGTAGAGCCGGATTATGCCCTGATGGAGCATGAGGAAAATGTAGCCTTTGTACCGGGAAATATTGAGCTGTCAGGCGTAGAAGCAGCTCTGGTCAATTCTATGAGCAGAGAGTATGTATTAAAGGAATATATATCTGTTGTAGCTCCGTATTATGATTATATCCTGATAGACTGTATGCCGTCTCTGGGAATGATGACGATTAATGCACTGGCAGCGTCTGACAGCGTGCTGATTCCAGTCCAGCCGCAGTATCTGTCACTAAAAGGCCTGCAGCAGCTTGTCACATCTATTTTAAAAGTAAAAAAGAAATTAAATCCTAAACTGTCCTTTGAGGGAATTCTTATGACAATGGTGGATGCAAGGACAAATTTTGCGAAGGATATTATGGGGCTTGTGCATGAGAATTATGGCAGCCGGATACCTGTTTTTGATAATTTTATTCCATTATCTGTACGGGCGGCGGAAACGGCGGCGGAGGGAAAAAGCATTTTTGTGCATGATCCGAAAGGAAAAGTTGCTGCCGCATATGATACCCTGACGAGAGAGGTGCTTGCCCATGCCGGATAAAAAGGGAAGTGCATCAAAGATAAAAATGGCCAGTGTGGATGATCTGTTTGGCATTGATACAGCGGAAAATGAAGGGACGGAATGTGTGAAGGAAGTGGAAATCTTAGAACTGCAGCCGTTTAAAAACCATCCGTTTCGTGTCATGGACGATGAGAAGATGCGGGACACGGTTGAAAGCATTCAGAAATATGGTGTTTTGAATCCGATTCTGGTCAGGCCCATAAAACCGCAGGTATATGAAATTGTATCAGGGCATAGAAGAAAACGTGCCTGCGAGATCCTCGGCCTTGAGAGGGTTCCATGCATTATAAGGAATCTGGAGGATGAAGAAGCGACTATAATTATGGTCGATTCGAATATTCAACGGGACGAGCTTTTATTCAGTGAGAAAGCATTTGCGTACCGGATGAAACTTGAGGCTATAAAAAAGCAGGGAAAGCGTAATGACCTGACCTGTGGACAAATTGGCCACAGGAATATTGGGAAAAAATCTGTTGGCATTATTGGGGAAGAAATGGGTGAGAGCCAGAAGCAGGTGCAGCGGTATGTCCGTCTGACTTATCTTGTGAAAGAGCTGTTGGATTGTGTGGATAATAGGAAGATTCCTTTCAATGCAGGTGTTGAGATTTCATATTTGGAACCAGGCGAACAGGAATTGTTAGTAAAAGTTATGGAAGAAAAATTGAGTTATCCGAATCTGGCACAGGCAGTAAAAATAAAACAAATGAGCAGGGAAGGAAAGTTGGATGCAGCAGTAATTGAAGCTATTTTAGGGGAGGCTAGGGTAGCGGACGCATCTGTTAAACTGCAAAGAAAGAAACTGGATCATTTTTTCCCAAAAGATTGTTCCAGTGAACAGATTGAAGAAGTCATATTTGACCTGCTCCAGAAATGGAGCCTTGAACGGGATAAAAAGTATGCCGGAGTATAGTAGTAAAGCAGGCGAAAAAGGCAGCGGCAGGATGTCCGCTGCTTTTCTGTTTTCCATTGCCTGTTATTATGAATTGTGAATGAAAAAGCAGATGGTCTGATTAATATAAATAAGGGATTGAAAATGAAACATTGCAATCATCAGGGGGCATATCATAATAGACAGCCCCTTTTGCTCGATGAATTTGCGGTGCATCGGGCAGATACCGAAATTTGACAAGCTGATCGCAACCATAAGGAGCCGTGAAATATCAGCTTCTATTATCTTACAGTCGCAGAGCCAGTTAAAGACGATTTATAAGGATACTGCAGAAACCGTGCTTGGGAATTGTGATACGATGTTATTTCTTGGAGGAAAGGAAAGCTCCACGTTAAAAGAGATTTCGGAAACGCTTGGGAGGGAAAAGATAGACCTTTACAATACGTCTGATACACGCGGGCAGGGCCGGTCTTATGGCTTAAATTTCCAAAAGACCGGGAAGGATATGCCATATTTATTTGTGAAGAGTTGGCTGTCCAATACAAAAAATAAACGGAACAGGGACACGATCAGCCGACAATTCAGCTAATCATGTCTTT
>CAJUHV010000023.1 GCA_910586445.1 uncultured Eubacterium sp. | reverse complement strand
GGATTTCTAGGTATCTTTCCTTTGTATCAACACCACAGTCTCCACATGCACCGTCTGACAAAACTGATCCACCCCCGCCACTCTCGTCATCTCATATCCATTCCCACACAAGTACTTCAAATCCTTGGCCAGCGTTCCCGGATCACAGCTGACATAAACCACCCTGTCCGGTCTCGCCTTTACGATCATCTCAAGCAGCCTCTCATCGCACCCCTTCCTAGGCGGGTCCACGACGACCACCTGCGGACGCATGATCTGCCTTTCCCGGCTCCTGCAGCTTTCCTCTCGCCCCGGCATTCCCTCGGCCTTCTCCAGCTCTGCCTCCTCCGGCACCCTCTTCTTGGCCTCTTCCGAATCAGCCTCTGCCTCCTCCGACTCCAGCCGTGTCTCTGCCTCCTCTGGCACCCTATCGTGCTCCCCTGCCTCTGTCTCCTCCAACAATCTTCCTGCCTGTCTTATCTCTGCTCCCGTCTGCTCCAACACCTCATCCATCTGCTCCAGCACCACGTCAGCCTTCCCGACAAAAAACTCTGCGTTCTCAATGCCATTAATCCTAGCATTCTGTCTGGCATCCTCCACTGCCTGCGGCACAATCTCTACACCATATACTCTTTTCGCCTTTTTCGCCAAAAACAGTGAGATTGTGCCGATCCCGCAGTACAGATCCCACACGACTTCCTCACTGTCAAGCTGCGCATACTCCAAAACCTTTTGATACAATACCTCTGTCTGTACTGGATTAACCTGATAAAAGGACAGCGGAGAAATCCGAAATTTTATGCCGCCGATCGTATCTTCTATATATTCCGCACCCCACAGTGTTTTTACCGTATCACCCATAATGACATTGTTATGCTGCATGTTTATGCTGATAGAAATGCTCGTCATTTCTTTGATTTCTGACAGCATCTGGATCAGCTTTTCAGACTCCGGCAGTGACTTTCCATGAATAACCACACAGACCATAAGCTGTTTGGACTGGAATCCATAGCGGATCAGGACATGGCGGATCAGCCCCGTCCTTTTTTTTTCATCATATGGCCTGATCTTGTATTTTTTCATCCACATTAAGACACGTTCCATAACTTCCTGATTTTGAGGAACGCCCAGACAGCAGTTGTCCACCGGAATAATACTATGTGTCCTTGCTGCATAAAAACCCGCAGCCGGATTTCCATTCTTATCATATCCGACCGGAAATTGTGCCTTATTGCGGTATTGATATGGATTTTGCATGCCAATCATCTCTTCCATCGGAATTTGATCAGCCTCAAAGCCGCCTATATGAATTAAACTGTTTCTGATTTTACGTTCTTTATATTCCAGCTGTTTTTCATAAGAAAGAGCCTGAATCTGACAGCCGCCGCATTTTTGATACAGCGGACATTTCGGCTTCGTGCGAAAAGGCGACGGTTCCAGCAGTTCTATAATTTTTGCATATCCATATTTCTTTTTCAATTTCATAACCTTGGCCTTGATCTTGTCTCCGACAAGCGCATCTTTTACAAAAAAAGCCATGCCGTCACATTTTCCAACGCCTGCGCCGTCGGCACTCAGATCTTCTATTTCCAAAATAATTTCATCGTTTTTCTTCATCTTCATCTCCACTATTCCTTTTATAATTTTATTCAAAAATCATCGCACGCAAAAGCGCGGCTGAAAAATCTTTCTATTACACCGCTGCCATTATAATTTCATCAGCCTGCAAAAATTTTTCAACCACGCTTTATATTAAAATCACCACGTCACTGTTTTAACATCTGTTTCAAAATTCATACTCTTGATCTGAATTTCTTCAATACTGCTTTATGATCTGACTAAACTTCTTCAATACCGCTTATGATTTATCCAAATTCTACAATACTGCTTTATAATCTGACTAAACTTCTTCAATACCGCTTATGATTTGTCCAAATTCTACAATGCTGCTTTATGATCTGACTAATCTTCTTCAATACCGCTTATGATTTGTCCGAATTCTACAATACTGCTTTCGGATCTGACTAATCTTCTTCAATACCGCTTATGATTTGTCCGAATTCTACAATACCGCTTTCGGATTTGTACAAACTCTTCAATACCGCTTTCGGATTCATCCTAATTTCTTCAATACCGCTTTAGACCGCCTCACACCCCTACACGCTCGTTTTTCGGATATTCGATTCAAAGGAACGATGGAATCCAAGCCAGTCCGTATTTCCATCCGGCACATTGGCAAATGCCTCCTCCATCGCCTCCAGCTTTGCATCCAGATTATCCGCAAAGCTGAGCGCCACGGCCTCAGCCAGCGCCGGTTTTTTCGGCGAACCGTATTCCAGCTCTCCATGATGCGCCAGGATACAGTGGATCAGCTCGCTGGACAGCTTTGGCGGAAAGTCCGGGATTGCCGCAATCCGCTCTGCCAGCATCTGTGAGCCGATAATAATATGTCCGAGCAGCTGCCCGTCGTCCGTATAATCGTTTTCCGGGAAACGTGATATTTCTTTCAGCTTTCCGATATCGTGAAAAATTGCTGCGGTTACTAACAGGTCATGATTCAAAATTTTATAATGTGCCGCAAATTTCTCACATAAAAGCGCAACGCTCAGCGTATGCTGCAGCAGGCCGCCAACAAAACCGTGGTGCATTGTTTTTGCGGCAGAGTGGAATTTAAAGCTGTCTGCAAATTCCGGGCTGCCAAAAAAACTGCTTGAAAGCTGCTTTAAGTATGGATTGCTTATTTTTTGAATAATCGCCATCAACTGTGCGTACATCTGGTCTGGGTCATATTTACTGACAGGCAGATATTCCTTGGGATCGTATTCTCCCTGCTGCATTTTGCGCACGCGCTTTACATTCAGCTGCAGTGCGCCTTGAAAACTGATCACATCCCCTACGACATTCAGATAATCCAGCTTGTCAAAATCATCGATCCCGAGCGAACTAGGGTCCCAGATTTTCGCATCTAATGTTCCCGTCTTATCCTGCAGGATTAATGATACAAACGGCTTTCCTGCCTTTGTCAATGACGCCTGCTTATTTTTACATAAATATACTTCATTAATGCGCTCCCCTTCACGCAAAGTTTCTATATAACGCATATTATTATTCTGCCTCCATACTTATTTTTCTTACATTAAAAATTTCCATTTTTATTGATATTTCAATGCGCTTTCAATCTGCCATTCAAAACCACTATCGCAGACAAAATTCATAACAGCTATTTCAATACCCCGACTTCCACCACGCAGTTATACTTTTTATATTCTTTTGTTCCCTGCCTGTTTACCGTGATCTTTACCTCATCACCCCGCTGCAGTGACAGCAGCGTTTTCTGGTAATCTTCCATCGTATAGATCTTCTTTCCATCGATTGCCTCGATAACATCGCCGGTTTGAATCCCTGCCGTCATGGCCGGAGAATTTACTACCGTCTCTTTTATATATACTCCTTTTGGAATCTCATATTCCTGAGAAATGTCATCTGTCACCGTCTTTCCTTTGATGCCGATATATGGTATGTTTACTCCATTTGAAAGCAGCTCTATAATATCCTTGAGTTCTGAAATCGATACGGCTGTCAGCGTATTCTCTTCCTTTTGGATGTTGGACGATTTTAAAAACAATCCGATTACTTCACCGTCCGTATTGATTAAAACGCCGTTTCCTTTTGTATTTGATACTATGTTCGTAGTAAATACCGTATAATCAAAATCCGCGGTCGAAATCGTGTTGGATACGGATGTAATATTGCCGGTCAGAATCGAATAATTGGTGCCGAGCGGGCTGCCCAGCGCAACTACCATTTTTCCCTGCCTCAGATTCAGTGAATTTCCCAATACGGCAATCTCAATGTGGTTCATTACTTCTTCTGAAATATTTTCGAGCGGAACACCCAGTACGGCAATGCCTGTATTGCCGTCGTATTTTTTCAGCTTTGCATCCAGTGTAAGGCCTGTATTGCCGTCATATTTTTTCAGCTCTGACTCTAACGTATCGTCTTTGAGAAACGTCACGCGGATCGATTTCACATCTGCTATGACGGAATACTCTGTCAAAATCAGCAGCTCTTTACTGCTGCTCCCAATAATCAGCCCGGAAGCCTGTCCCGCTGCTTCATATGGAGAATCAAAGATATTGTTCACCTCTTTCACGCCGGTTACTGTCACAATTGACTTATTAACCTGATTTCCAATGCGGTAAAGCTGATTCTGAAGGACCTGGTAATCATCCAGCGTCATAGCTTTTTTCTCAGTGACATAAACTGTCTGTTTTTCTTTTTTTTTCTTATCTGCATCTTCTTTCGCTTGATCCTGCTGCGGCTCAGTATCTGCCGCAGTGTCATCTGCCTGCGATTCGTCGTCGGCACGCGTATCTTTCGGTATGCCGATCCATTGGTCCTGCTCCGGTGCAAACCACGGCTCCATAATCGGCCGCAGCACACAAAAAACAAGGCATGAAACGAAACCAAAAAGAATTGCATAGCCTATCGTCGCAATGCCCTTATGTAAGACTTTTTTCTTATTCAGTGGCTTGTCCTTTATTTTTTCCTTGATAAAATGCTTTCCCTCATTTTTTGGTGGCATGAAAACACCTCTTCCGCTATAACCGTCGTTCTTTTCGAAAATACCTTATGTAAAGATTATACGAGGGTTTGACATTTATTTCAAGAAAATAGTGATTTTTCTTTCGATATTTACTTTTCTCAGGCTGAATTATAGGGTAAAATATAAAAGGATCGACGAAAGCAGAGAAAGGATTTAACAAAATGAACAAAAAAGTTCTCCATACTTTGGAATATTATAAAATTACAGAACAGCTGTCGGCATATGCCTCTTCGGACTGGGCCAAAGAACACTGCCGGCATTTAAAACCTATGACTGACCAGGCTAAAATAGAACAGGCACAGGCTGAAACCTCCGCTGCACTTTCTCGCATTTACAAAAAAGGCAGCCTTTCTTTCAGCGGCATACACGCGATCGGAATGTCGCTGAAACGTTTAGAGGTCGGCGGTGTCCTCAGCATAGAAGAACTGCTTCATATTGCCTCCATGCTGGAGACCGCAAAGCGGGTAAAAAATTATGGCAGCAAGGACCGCGACGATCTGCCCCCTGACATACTGGAGGCAATGTTTCTGGCCATTGAACCGCTTACTCCGCTCGCACAGGAAATCCGGCGCTGTATTCTCTCCGAGGATGAGATCGCAGACGATGCCAGCGTACAGTTAAAATCAATCCGGCGAGGCATTCAGGGTATGAACGGGCGCATTCATACGCAGATGAATAAAATTCTAAACAACTCCACGACACGCACCTACTTACAGGATGCAGTCATTACCATGCGCAACGGTCGCTACTGCCTTCCGGTAAAGGCCGAATACAAAAACCAGATGTCCGGCATGATCCATGACCAGTCTTCTTCCGGCTCTACGCTGTTTATCGAACCGGCCAGTGTCGTCAGCCTGAATAATGAATTAAAAGAGCTGTTTTTAAAGGAACAGGAAGAAATCGATAAAATCATTGCTGACCTGAGCAATCAGGTGGCAGAATGCGCAGAAACACTTTTAAATAATTATAAGCTCCTGACTACGCTGGATTTTATTTTTGCAAAAGCCTCCCTGGCACAGGAACATAACGGTATAGCTCCAGAGTTTAATACACGCGGCTATATCCATATCCGCCGCGGACGTCATCCGCTGCTGAACAAAAAAACAGTTGTGCCGATTGATGTCATGCTGGGAGATGATTTTCAGCTGCTTATTATTACCGGCCCAAACACCGGCGGCAAGACCGTTTCCTTAAAAACAGTCGGGCTGCTCACTCTGATGGGACAGGCGGGGCTTCATATTCCGGCAGGCGACCGCTCTGAGCTTGCGATCTTTGAAAATGTATACGCAGATATCGGCGACGAGCAGAGCATTGAACAAAATTTAAGCACGTTTTCTTCACATATGACCAATATTGTTGCGATCTTAAACAAAGTGACGGCATCCTCTCTCGTACTGTTTGACGAACTATGCTCGGGAACCGATCCTACTGAGGGCGCTGCGCTCGCAATATCGATTTTGTCCAGACTGCATGCACGCGGCGTACGCACAATGGCAACTACGCACTACAGTGAGCTGAAGGTATTCGCGCTCTCTACCGAAGGCGTGCAGAATGCCTGCTGCGAATTTGACGTCGATTCGTTAAGCCCGACGTACCGACTGTTAATCGGCATTCCGGGCAAGAGCAATGCATTTGCAATATCCGGCAAGCTCGGCCTGCCAAAAGACATCATCACCGACGCCAGATCAAGGATCACTACTAATGAACAGAATTTTGAAGACCTGATCGCCGATCTGGAATCCAGCCGCAGCACAATCGAAAAAGAGCGCCTTGAAATCGAACAGTATAAGCGTGAGCTTGAAAAACTGCACGCGCAGGCGGCCAGCAAACAGGAAAAACTAGACAGCCGCCGCGATAAGATCCTGCAGGAAGCCAACGAGCAGGCACTCGCCATCCTAAAAGAAGCAAAAGACGCTGCCGATGCCAGCATACGAAATTTCCACAAATACGGTACAACTACCCCGACTGCAAGCGATCTGGAAAAAGAACGCTCTGCTCTGCGCAGCAGGATGAACGATACACAGGCACGCATTTCCAAAAACCAAAAACAGACGATTGCCAGCCACAAAGTGCCGAAAAATCTCCGTCTGGGCGACTCTGTACGTGTACTGTCGCTGAATCAGCGGGGCAGCGTATCCACACTGCCGAATGCAAAAGGCGACCTGTTCGTGCAGATGGGCATTCTGCGTACACAGGTCAATATCAAAGATCTGGAGCTGATTGAAGATCATACGGCAGCAAAAACTGCCAAAAAATCTCCTAAGACAAGTACCGGAAGGATGAAAATGTCAAAATCCTCGACGATATCTGCCGAGATTATGCTGATTGGAAAGACCGTGGATGAAGCACTGATGGACCTTGACAAATACCTCGACGACGCATACCTTTCCCATCTGTCCACCATACGGGTCGTGCATGGCAAAGGAACAGGTGCACTGCGAAGCGCCGTACATTCGCACCTGCGGCGCGTCAAATATGTAGATTCCTTTCATCTGGGCGAATTTGGAGAAGGCGATTCCGGCGTAACAATCGTCACATTTAAATAGTGCAGAGAATGTTCATTTTTCACAAGGAGGCCATATGGCAAATAAACAAAAA
This sequence comes from uncultured Eubacterium sp., assembly GCA_910586445.1. Classification (GTDB taxonomy): domain Bacteria; phylum Bacillota; class Clostridia; order Lachnospirales; family Lachnospiraceae; genus Eubacterium_J. The sequence goes on along the minus strand of CAJUHV010000023.1, from coordinate 45,945 downwards.
ATATTAATTGTAGATGATGATGTCAATATCGCAGAATTGATTTCACTCTACCTTACCAAAGAATGTTTCGAAACAAAAATGGTTCATGACGGCGAAGAAGCCCTTCATGCCTGCCAGCAGTTTGCCCCAAACCTGATTCTGCTCGACTTGATGCTGCCCGGCATAGACGGCTATCAGGTCTGCCGTGAAATACGTGCCAAAAGCAATGTCCCGATTATTATGCTTTCTGCAAAGGGCGAGATTTTTGACAAAGTGCTCGGTCTGGAGCTGGGCGCAGATGACTACATTATGAAGCCTTTTGACTCCAAGGAAATGGTAGCACGCGTAAAGGCAGTACTGCGGCGCTACCAGCCTGCCAAGCCTGTACCTGAACAGCCGTCTATCAAGCTCGTAGAATATCCCGGCCTGATCGTAAACCTGTCAAACTATAGTGTTGAATACAATGGCAGGGTTCTGGACATGCCGCCAAAAGAGCTGGAGCTGTTATATTTTCTGGCCTCTTCGCCAAATCAGGTATTTACGCGCGAGCAGCTGCTGGATAATATATGGGGATACGAATATATCGGGGACACGCGCACCGTGGATGTGCATGTAAAACGCCTGCGCGAAAAAATCAAGGATACAGAGCAGTGGGGCATTGCTACCGTATGGGGGATCGGCTACAAATTTATAATAAAATAAACGCTGCCCAAAAAGAACTGTATAAAATACCAGCAGACGCACCGCACATTGATCTTATAGAAAGGAATCGGATCATCACCAGTTTATGAAAAGAACATTGTATCTCAAATTTTTATTAGGATATCTGATTTTTGGAATCCTTGGATTTATACTCGTCTCTACACTGACAAATTATGGGCTGCGCAGCCAAGTGGAAACTACGCAGGCGCATACACTGTATACCGAATGCACAAAGATCGCCTCCCATTATGCCGCAAACTACTATAACGGCGGCATGGAGCTCGAAGAACTCCACAGCCTTTTAGCGACAGTCAGCAGTTATATGAATACGCAGATTGAAGTGATTGATACTTCTGGACGAATTATTATAGATTCCGTGGATTCTGAAGCTTTTCAAAAGGAAACGGTGATAGACGGCTTTAATATCAGCGATTTTGGCAGCAGCTACTATACTATAAACCAGTTTTATAATCGTTTTTCGGATGATTATATGACGGTCTATGCCCCGATCACTTCCAATTATAAAGTGCGGGGCTATGTGCTCATACATAAGCCGATGATCGATATTTATTCCCATACATACCATCTGTTGAACGTGGCCTATATTACCCTGCTGATGATCTTTCTGCTGGCCTTTATTATACTGCTGATGTTCGCACTGTTTATCTACCGGCCCATCCGAAAGATTACATCGGTCGCAGACGCTTACATCAACGGTGATTTTTCACAAAAAATAGATATCCACTCCCGGGATGAAATCGGGCATCTTGCCGCTGCTTTCGACTATATGGCAAATGAGCTGAACACGCTGGAGGATGACCAGCGGAAGTTTGTCTCCAATGTATCACATGATTTCCGCTCGCCGCTGACCTCGATCAAAGGATATGTAGAAGCGATCCTGGACGGTACGATTCCTTATGAAATGCAGGATAAATACCTAAATATTATTTTATTTGAAACCGAACGGCTCAACAAGCTGACCAGCAGTATTCTGGAACTGAATAAGTTCGGCTCACACGGAAAGACAATCTTATACATGAACAACTTTGATATCAACTATATCATACGCATGATCGCGCTGTCCTTTGAGGGAAGGTGCAGTGAAAAACATATGTCTATCGAGCTGATCTTATCCGGGCAGAACCTATACGTAACTGCCGATATGGCAAAAATCCAGCAGGTCATTTATAACCTGATTGACAATGCAATAAAATTCAGCCACCCAGATTCTTCGATCACCGTGGAAACCACGGAAAAAAACGAAAAAGTATTTGTATCCGTCAAAGATACCGGAATCGGAATACCAAAAGACAGCTTAAAAAAAATATGGGAACGCTTTTACAAAACAGATGTTTCCCGCGGCAAGGATAAGCGCGGAACGGGACTGGGCCTTTCTATTGTAAGGGAAATCATTCAGGCTCACGATGAAAATATTAATGTAATCAGCACAGATGGCGTAGGTACAGAATTTATCTTTACACTGTCACTGTCTAAGACGCAGGAATAACGCAAAAAACAGTCCCGCTGACAGCTGCCGGGCAGCTGCCTGCGGGACTAATCTTTACCGATGCCGTTCTTATCACATAACTATACTAATTCAATAATTACCTCCATTGCACCATCACCTCTACGCGGGCCAATCTTGATAATTCTTGTATAACCGCCGTTACGGCCGACGTATTTTGGTGCAACGTCATCAAACAGTCTGGCAACCAAGTCTACCTTCTTCTTATCTTTCCGTTTATTCGAAGTTACGACCTTGCCATCCTTTCTGGTTGTTTCAGAACTCGTTACTGGATAAAGAATTTTAAGCATTTCTCTTCTTGCATGAAGTCTGGACGGCTGATCTTTCTTGATCGTTTTATCCACTTCATCATATACAGTTCTGCGCTTGCCATCGATTACCTCTTTTACACGCTTGCCGTCAGCATTTTTACGAGGCACCTTTGCTTTTACTGTTACTTCTTCATAGTTGTCCTTTTCACGGACAGCCATTGCAATCACTTTCTCTGCAATCTTGCGGACTTCCTTTGCCCTTGCTTCAGTCGTCACAATCTTGCCATGGTACAGCAGCTGCGTTACCTGTGTACGCAGTAACGCTTTTCTCTGAGCAGAAGATCTGCCTAATTTTCTATACATTGCCATTGTTAATTTCCTCCAAATCCGTGGTACATTCGGCAGCACACTTTGGGATTATCTGCCGGATGCTGATATTTGCATGTCAATTCGCCACTTGGCATATAGCCTGCGCTATACGTCTGGCAGAGCTGGCTTTCCCTGCCAGAAACAGACCGGGCTGCACACTTGCGGGCTTATCAGCCCAGCCATTCAATATTCATATCTATAAGGCCGTTAAAAGGCCCTGCTGTTTGTTACTCGTCTCCAGGGTTTAGCTGAAGGCCTAATTCTTTTAATTTCGCTAATACCTCTTCTAAAGACTTACGTCCAAGGTTACGAACCTTCATCATGTCATCCGGCGTCCTGTTTGTCAGTTCTTCAACCGTGTTGATGCCTGCCCGCTTTAAGCAGTTGTAAGAACGCACAGATAATTCCAGTTCGTCAATGTTCATTTCAAGGACTTTCTCCTTCGCATTATCCTCCTTCTCGACCATAACCTCTGCAGTCTTCGCATTCTCAGACAGGTCAATAAAGAGATTCAAATGTTCACTTAACACCTTAGCCGCAAGGCTTACTGCCTCATCCGGCTCTAAAGTCCCATTTGTAAATACTTCCAGTGTCAGTTTATCATAATCAGTAATCTGCCCGACACGTGTATTTTCCACAGTCAGATTTACACGTTCTACCGGTGTATAAATGGAATCTACAGCAATTACCCCGATCGGCAATTCCGGATTCTTGTTTTTATCCGCGCTGACATATCCACGGCCTTTTGTGATCGTAAGCTCCATATAGAGCTTAGAATCCGTTCCGCCATTTAAATGTGCGATTTCCATCTCTGGATTTAAAATTGATATATCAGAATCTACCTGTATATCTGCTGCCGTGACTACGCCTTCACCTTCAAATTCAATGTAAGCAACTTTAGACTCGTTTGTACTGCTGGTATTTTTCAATGCCAGATTCTTAATGTTCATTATGATCTCGGCTACATCTTCCTTTACACCCGGAATAGAACTGAACTCATGCAGAACACCATCGATTTTCACCTGACTTACGGCTACTCCCGGCAGGGAAGACAGCATAATCCTCCTAAGAGAATTACCTAGTGTTGTACCGTAGCCCCTTTCCAAAGGTTCCACTACGAACCGGCCGTATTTTTTGTCTTCGGAAATTTCTGCTATTTCAATATTAGGTCTTTCAAAATCGAACACTACCAAGTCCCTCCTTTTCGGATCAAGCGTGCGTTACATCAATTATTTCGAATATAATTCGACGATAAGCATTTCCTCTACCGGCACGTCGATCATCTCACGGGTAGGCAGTTCTTTTACTGTTCCCTGAAGGCCTTCCAGATTCACGTCGATCCATTCAGGAACAAGCCTTCCAGCCGTTACCTCAACGATATCCTTCATTCTCTGGATGCTTTTCTTGCTTTCTTTAATTTCTACTACATCACCGGCTTTTACGCGGTAGGACGGGATCTTTACGCTCCTGCCGTTTACCAGTACAAATTTATGGCCTACAATCTGTCTTGCCTCCCTGCGGGTTCTTGCAAATCCCATACGGAAAATGACATTGTCAAGCCTTGACTCAAGCATGGTCATCAGGTTTGCACCTGTCATGCCCTTCATACGGTCAGCCTTCTCATAATAATTGTGGAAAGGCTTTTCTAATACGCCGTAAATAAATTTTGCTTTCTGCTTTTCACGCAGCTGCAGAGCGTATTCAGACATCTTGCGGTTTGATCTCTGTAATGTTCTCTTTGATTTTTTATCATATCCTAAATAACTTGGCTCCAGACCAAGCGATCTGCATCTTTTCAGTACAGGTACTCTATTTACTGCCATCTTAGTCTATCCCTCCTAATTAAACTCTTCTACGTTTTGGCGGACGGCATCCGTTATGAGGAACCGGCGTTACGTCACGGATGGATGTAACCTCGAGCCCGCATGCAGAAAGCGCGCGGATTGCAGCCTCTCTGCCAGAACCCGGTCCTTTTACCATTACGTCAACTGTTTTCAAACCGTGCACAAGAGCTGCCTTTGTAGCAGTCTCTGCTGCCATCTGTGCAGCATACGGAGTAGATTTCTTTGAACCTCTAAATCCAAGGCCGCCTGCGCTTGCCCAGGATAAGGCATTTCCTTCAGTATCTGTAATCGTAACAATCGTATTGTTAAAAGATGACTGAATATGTGCCTGACCACGTTCAACGTTTTTCTTAATACGCTTTTTTGTTACTTTTTTTGCAACTTTCTTAGCCATTTCTAAACTAACCTACTTTCTTAAATTATTCATTCTATTTACTATGCACATTATTTCTTCTTATTTGCAACTGTTCTCTTAGGACCTTTTCTCGTTCTGGCATTTGTCTTTGTTTTCTGTCCGCGCACCGGCAGTCCTTTTCTATGACGAATGCCGCGGTAGCATCCGATTTCCTGAAGCCTCTTGATATTTAAGGCGATCTCCCTGCGCAGATCACCTTCTACCGTCTGCGTCTCATCGATGACAGCGCTGATTCTGCGCACTTCATCATCCGTCAGATCTCTGCAGCGGGTATCCGGGTTTACTTTTGCCTCTGCAAGAATACGGTTTGAGCTTGCCCTTCCAATACCATAGATATAAGTCAATCCGATTTCCACACGTTTCTCTCTTGGTAAATCTACACCTGCGATACGTGCCATGTGTATTACACCTCCATAATTCTTAAATTAGTATATATTATTGAAAAACAAGCGCATTTTTCAATAATCCTGGTTAATATATATTATTGAAAAACAAGCGCATTTTTCAATAATCCTGGTTTGTGATAAGTTATGGCCAGATACCCTTATGCAGCTCCGGCAGTGCCGGCCTGAAATGTGTGCATAAGCCTATCCGGCCTAAAACCGCCTCTGTGGGGCGGCTGACACTATTTACCAGTATCTTCTCGGCATTAAAGATACACGGCACAGCAGTGTCCGCTGTTTATTATGAATCAGCAGAAGAATTATAAAAATAACTGCAGCCTTCTGGACATGCCGCTATTGTAAATCCCCTGCTGACAGCCGCACATAATATCAAATGCATCCCATGCATTATAATAACGCATGTACGCATATTATGAAAGCCTGACCACTTTCATTCAATCAAACAGACATTCAATCAGACAGAATCTGCTTGTCTGCCTGCTGACAGCACCAGATCAGCCCTGGCGCTGTTTGTGCTTTGGATTTTCGCAGATAATTCGGATACTTCCTTTTCTCTTAATTACCTTGCATTTATCGCAAATCGGCTTAACTGATGATCTTACTTTCACAGCAAATCCTCCTTTCCTTACACCTGCAACCGCCGGATGATAAAAAACCGCTTTTCTCAAATAAGAAAATCTGCTTATTTTCCAACGTTTCAAGGCTCATTCCAAAAGCGTCCGGCTACTATTATAGCATGGTATTATGCAAATTGCAACCAGAAAAAACGTACAAAGACAGGGAAAATTAATCCCCTGTCTTGGTAAAACTGCATTGTTTCAAAAGGCCATTATACATATTCATCAATACAAATCTTTTCTCCCAGCACTTCTCTATATACATAAACAGTCTGGTCATCCCTCGTTCCAAGCGACCATTTTACCAGCGTGATGCACCTATGTTCTATCTCAATCCCGGTAATTTCCTCTGGATACACACAGCTGCCGGTATTAAAATAAGGCGACTTTCTCGTTCCCGCCATCGGCCGGTGGGTATGCCCCGTAACAAGCAGCACATCATGATCTGCGGCCCAGCCTGCCAGACGCTTTTCTGTCTGGTCTTTTTTGATATTATTTTTTGCTGCGCTGGTAGGGTCAGGCACCCCTAAAAGCTCTAGATTTTTCCATAAATAACGTACCAAAAAACGGTTTACCTTCCAAAACGTGCTGTTCATAATGCCCGCCTGATGCCCATGCGTCAGATAAATATCCTTTTTCCCAAGCGAATCTTTTAGTATGATCGCCGGATAAAAACCAGGCTCATCCTTCTTTACCATATCGTGGTTGCCATATACGGCATACAGGCGGCCGGCGGCCGCATACCGTTCCATCATTTGAAAGCTATGCGGATGCATTTCCCTGATCTTTGTTATAGAGCGGTTTTCCCACAGCTCGTCGCCATCACCAAGCTCCAGATAAGTAAATCCGCGGCACATGTAAAACCGCAGCGCAGCCAGATATATAAATTCATTTTTCTGGAAATTATCATCCTGCCTGCCGTCTCCCCTGTGGCAGTCACTGAGCAGAATATATTTTGACTCATCGTCAAGCGTCAGGGCCAGTGCATGTTTGAAAGATTTTGACATTCGGGACGCAAAACCCATTTTGTACCATCCTTAACCTAAAATAACCTTCTTTGTAAATTTTATGCACGGATATAGAAAAGGAACTGATTTTTATGCACGGTATTGATCAAACATTCGTGTTTACGTTTTGTAAGTATATATACTACCGGTCACTGACCAGATACTTAAAAAAGAAACTTCTATCCGCATAACCGAAAAAATTATTTGGCAGTTTTCCTCGATATAATACAGCCTCACCATGGTTCAGATTTCCAGACTGCGTGTTTTCAATTGTCCGCGTAAATTCATGGACCGGCGTTATGCTGCCGACGGCCAAAACCAGCACAAGCGCCGCCAGCATTAGATAATCCTTTTTCTCCAGACATTGATCGAACATCTGCGTTACATAAAGATACACGATCAGCAGTGCCGGCATCGACACCCTCATACAGAAGTCGCCGCCTGTTCCCACTCCCACAAATGGTATCAAAACCAATGAAAGCATACTGACATAATACAGTCCGCATTTTGCGCAATATTTAAATAGCAGCAGAAAGTAAAAAAACACCTCACAAAATAAAAATAACAAATACGCAGTGATCTCAATGCCCGCCATTTCCTGCACCTGCCCGCTACTGTTATTTCGCAGGAATAAATAGCATACAATTCCTATTATGCCGCCGCAGGCCACATTTTCCCATGTACAGATTTCCTGAATCAGCTTCAAAATGTTTTTCTTCCAATCAAGCGCATGATCATAAGCACACACAATCGCCTGATATGCAAGAACCGGCAGCATTCCTACTGCTGGAAACGTACAGCTTAATATAGCAAACGAATAAATAAACACCAGCGTCCGGCGGTCCTTCTGTACCAAAATCATGGCCGTAATCAGCCACGCCGGAACCGCCTGATTAAACACCCAGAACAGCTGCGTCGTAAAGCTGGAATACTGCAGCCCGACGCCCCACCATTCCAGATGATCCTTGGAAAAAAGCTCAAAGCCCATATCCATCACATCTGCCCCAATGATGTCCAACCCGCTGAAAATAACAAATATGGCCAGGTAGCGCATCCTCACCCTGCCTCGAAACTCGCAAAACAGACAGAAAGCCAAAAATACGCCGGCTGCTGCCCAGACCGCCTGAAAGGTAAAGCCTGCCTCTATGGTAAAGAGCTTTCCTACAACAGCAGCCGGCAGCCAGAATGCAAAATAATAGATAAGTGCTAACGGCCTGCCCGAATAAGCCCCAAGCCGTTCATAAATAACCGGCCAATGCTGATCAACCAGTATACGAAACATCGCATTCCGATATAGATGATCTGGATTTTGAAATACAAACCTGCCGATCCCGGAAAAGTATACCCAGATACAGATCAAAAACAGGCAGACGGCCAGTTTTTTATATTCCTCCTTGTCCGGTTTCCGCCCTTTTGCCATACCGTCCCTGCATAGGATTCTCGTTAATGCTGCAAAAATAAGCATAACCGTTGGCATGCCATATATCGGCTTTACCCAGAAAATAAAAAAGATCACAATCGGCAGCGCCAGATACAGGTATGCTGCTTTTTGAGTAAAGCTGACCGGGGCTGCTTTTTGATCTTTGATAATATCCCTATATTGCATGACGTATCTTTCCTTTCTGCTACGCTGAACATCCCATTTCATATTAATTTTAGAAATATATTTTCAGAATTACATTATCAAAATCTAAAAACGCTGTACACGCTTTAGCGTCCTCCTATACTGACCCTATACAGCACAGACTTACGCAGCATATGCTCAGATGTATAGACAATCACCACTGTCACCGCCAGACTATAAATCGGAACAATTATATAATTATAATACACCATGCAGTCCTCGAATCTTCCGCTTACAGCCTGCATAATCTTAACAAAAAACATATGCAGCACATATACATCCAGACTATAACGCCCCGCTTTCGCCGCATACCGCCTGACATGCCTGTTCATTTCTGCAGCCATAAAAACGAGCATTATTCCAACACACCCTTCTATGTAAAATACTAGATAATATCCTATATGGCATATGTCCAACTGAAATCCGCCATAAAATTCAACATATGCGCTGCCCTGATGATAAACCCCCATTAAAATAATCAGATATACCCCCCCCCCACAAAAATGCCGGCCAGATACGCATTGAATGTTTTTTTAATTTTTCCAGCAGGCCCATTTCCTGGCAGGCACTCCCAATCAGAAAATACGGAAAAAGCCACTCAAACTTATAAATGCTGATCACCCGCCAGCAGCCTGTCTTAGTGACCATAAAAACAAACAGGATCCAACACCCAACTGCCAGCAGGTACCGGCTGCATTTAATATGCTCAGACCACTTTTTTACGATGAAACAGAACATGTCCGTAAAAAAAAGCATGGCCAGAAACCACACGCTTCTTGCATAAATAAAAATCTCTTTCAATAACTCATACAATCCAGAAAAATCACAGTTAATGATATATGGAATCCCATTCATCAGCAGCGAAGCCAGCGACCAGCAAAAATACGGCACAAGCAGCGTCCTTGCCTTTCTGCCTGCGAATGCGCCTGCACTGTATTTTGGGCAGCTCCCTATAAAAAAATAACCGCTTACAAAGAAAAAAACCGGCATATGACAGGCTGCTATAAACTCCTGCGCGATTGATGCTCCCGACAGCAGATGCCCTGCCACAACCAAAAATATGCCAATCCCTTTTACCGCATCAAACAGCTCCTCCCTCTGCTTTATTATCCGTGCTGCATTCTCCCCGCACATATGCCCCAAGCCCTCCTGTTTTTCATCTGCCCTTTTTCCTTCTTATCAGTTTTTTTGTGCCGGCATTATATGCTGCTCCTTACCGCCTGTATGACAGCCTCCACCATTTCATCCGTCATGCCCGGATACACGCCTAGCCAGAAAGTATCCTTCATAATCCGGTCCGTCTCCGGCAGCGCTCCTATAGTCCGATAGCCGTATTTTTCCCTGCGCATGCTGTCAAAGCACGGATGCCTTGTTATATTTCCCGCGAACAGCATCCTTGTTTGGATTCCCTGTCCTTCGAGCCCGGACACGACCCTTCCGCGTCCTGTCCCTTCCCTGCATGTAATCGGGAAACCGAACCAGTCGGGGTCTGATTCCGCACATGCCTCCGGCAGGACCAGCCTGTCCTGCAGGTCCTCCAGCCCCTGATAGATTCTTTCGAAATTATATTTCCTGCGTTCCGCAAAAAATGCAGCCTTTTCCAACTGTGCACATCCGATAGCCGCCTGCATGTCCGTGGCCTTCAAGTTATAGCCAAAATGGGAATACACATATTTATGGTCATATCCCTGCGGCAGCTCCCCGAAACGGCCTTCGAAACGGTGCCCACACATATTGTCACGGCCGGGCGGGCATGTGCAGTCCCTCCCCCAGTCCCTCATGGAACGCATGATCTTATGCAGCAGCGGGTTGTCCGTATAAACAGCCCCGCCCTCCCCGGTCGTCATATGATGCGGCGGATAAAAGCTAGACGTGCCGATATCTCCCACCGTCCCTGTCATGTGCCACCTGCCGTCCAGCCGGTACCGTGAACCGAGGGCATCGCAGTTGTCTTCAATCAGCCACAGCCCGTGCCTGCCGCAGAATTCCTTTACGCTTTTCAGGTCAAAAGGGTTTCCCAGCGTATGCGCGATCATGACCGCCTTTGTCTTATCTGAAACAGCCTCTTCCAGCACGTGCACGTCCACGTTATACTGCGGGACCTTTACATCTACAAATACCGGCACAGCCCCGTACTGTATGGCAGGCGACACAGTCGTAGGAAATCCTGCTGCTGCAGTAATCACCTCATCCCCGCGCCTAATACGCCGTTCTCCCAAAAGCGGCGAGGTCAGCGCCATAAACGCCAGCAGGTTTGCCGACGACCCAGAATTTACCATAGAGCAGTACCGGATGCCCAGATATTCAGCCAGCCCCTTTTCAAACATCTCTGTATACCGTCCTGCAGTCAACCAGAATTCCAAGGAGCTGTCTACGAGATTTACCATTTCCGCACTGTCATAAACACGTCCGGCATAAGAAACAGGATCCCCCTTTTTCCATTCCCTGCCATGAAATTTCCTGCAGTATTCATCCACACACTGCAGTATATGATTCCTTGCTTCCTGCTCCAGCATATTTTCAAACATCTGTCTCCTCCATCATATATTGTTTTACCGCTTATTGATACTTTTCCATTCCAAATACCAGATACGGCACAGCAGTGCCCTACAGCTCTTATATTTCTGTTCCTATGCCATGCTCTTGCCAAGGCGTATTTGAAAAATGCTTTCTGCCAAATGCGCGTCATACTTTGTGCCCATAGGGCATGATATGGCAGGAGTAATTTTTCAAACACACTCCTGCACACACTGATCCCTGTTTCGTCACATCGCCTGCATATCCAGATGTGACAGCCGTATTTCCTGTCCGCATGTATTTACAATCTTAAACTCTGAAGAATCCACATCCACTGGAATGGTATACAAAATATTGTTTTCTCCCTCGGCTAGTTTCCGGCGCATGCGCACTTTTCCACCATAGCATATTTCCAGATCTGCCCTGCCGTCAGTCGTTACGCTGAGCATATACTCACCCTTATTCATAAAAATATTGGTCCCGGCAATATACTCATCCGGGCTGATGCAGATCCTCCCGTCTGCTGTCTTTTCATTTTCCCCTGATGCAGCTATGAGCCTAGGCAGCCAGTCGGTCACTTTTTCTTCACACCGTTCATAATAGCAGTAGTCAAAACCCTCCACATGGAAAGCTTCTACTAATTTATAATATGGATCTAAAAGAAACAGCTTTGGTGTCAGATTCAGCTGCCAGTCATTCAGCAGGAACCTGTCCTGCCCTAATATTTCATTCAAGACAACATCCGCTGCATCATTTTTATTAATATAAAAACCCGAACTATCCCGGACATGTGCATAATTATTCCAGCCCAGCATATGATATAAAACAGAAATGCCGCAGCCGACGCCGTATGTATTCTCCGGGATGTTCTCTGCTATATCAGACAGCTCCTTTTCTATATCTTTTGTTCCATAAATACCTATTTCACGGCGTTCTTCTATCTGCCCGATTCCAAACGGCATCTGGACTGCTAAAAACACCACGATCACAATAGATACTATGGCAACGGCTCTCCGAGCCAAGATCTCCAGACTAATCACCCTGCTATGATATCTTAGCGCTGGCCATGTTTCTCCTATTACCAATGCATTTGCACAAATAGCGAAATGAAAACAAATACACAGATTTCCATAAGCTGCCCGGTTTAAATAATAACTAAACAGCATCAGCCCGCACATAGCAATCACCGCTGCTGCAGGTGCTTTATAGACAGCCTTTTTCAACTTATCTTGAAATATCCTTGTATGAAACAAAGCCCATGCCATCACTGCCATAAACAAAACAAATGTATAGATCCATGCGTGGTTTCCCCATGGAGGATCGTAACGCAGTACACCATCCATATAGCTCTTGCAAAACAACGGAAAAAAGAATTCCTGCAGTATCCACCCTCCGCCACAGAAAAAATTATATGCATTGACAATTCCTATTGCTAACGCAAGACTAAAAATGCTAAGCAAAAGTAATACAACATACATTTTCATCATATATTTCTCATACCACTGATGTCTCTGCAGCTGTTCCATTAAAATATACACGCAAAAGGCTATCACACAAAATATTCCACTCTCGGTATTCCAGAGTATCGCCGCACTTGATAATAAATATCCCAGCCACATCCATCTGGTACACCATACAAGCTTTTTATGAACCGCCAGAAAACATGCATAAGCACACATTACCATTGGAAAAACAACCCTGATCGGAAAGACCTGCCAATAGGGAATCAGCGCACTGACTGCGACAAAAAATATACTGCTGCACGCTGCAGCAGCCCGCAGTACATTTTTCTGCAGCAGCTTATGGCACACATATATAGTGGCAGCTTCTGTCACACAGCCAAACAGCGCTATCACAAATGCCAACATATACAGACTGCCATGTGCCATGCGCATCGGCGGCAGAAAAAACAGCCCGTAGTGCCCATATATGCCTGATGTCAATTCCGTATACGGTATAAAATCACATACATTATAAATAGATTCAAATACTGCCACTTTATGATGTATGTCACCTTTAAATACATTGACACAGTATATCGAGCTAAAATACAAAATCAAGCATAATGCATATACAATGTATAGACATGCATTGGGCAGATCTCTTTTCCCGGCTGCAATATAAACTACCCATAACATGCCTGCAGCCAAAAAAATCGCTGCCAAGACTTTCGGGACAGAATAAAGCGGCCACATTCCATGTGCATCATACGGGAATTCGCCATCCAGCTTAACGCACAGCCAATAAAGCAGTGAACCTAATATAAGAACACTTGGAAGTGCTACAATTACATGCTGCTTTGCCTCTGATATGTGAAACATTCCATTTCCTTCTGCCGTGAATTCCAACGCTAAAAAAATAATTCTTACACTGAAAAAAACACCCAAAAAAATAAGTATCATAACTAGATAAAAGTGCAGGTTACTATCTTTAATCCAGATCATAATTCCTTCACATTCACTGCTTTCAAGTGTAAGCACATATCTGGCAAAATCCAGACTAATGAAAACAGCAGAGAAAAAAGCTAATAAAAAGCCCCTCTTTTTATTCCATTCCTTATCTGCTCCTATCATCTTCTTCCTCCATACCGCCCTGTCTCATCTTGGTTTCCTGATCCAGCCTGCTGTCAGCTTTTTGAATATCCTTCACGGCTGTAAACCCTAGAACAGCCGACAAACAAACAGACATAAATACTGCCGTACTTCCATACTGGATATCAAGACTGCCATCTGACAAAATTACAAGCTGCACTCTCCCTAACGGCTTACAGACCAGCAAAATAACAGCCATCTGTATAAATGCATAGGAAATTATTTCCGCCACAGCCGTTAATAATGCTTCTCTGCCCTCCTGCTTTTGTTTTGAATACTTTTTTCGCAGCAGCCAAGTTATAACTGCCGGACCTAAAAGGCATAAAAACTGATACATTTTTTCCTCCAGATAACTTTATTTTGTTTCTTCAAAATTTATTTTTTCACTCACAATTACATCCGGCCTTTTTGTAACCTTGTGCAGTATCACCCCGACATACTCTCCCAATACCCCCATAAACAAAAGCTGCAGTGAGCCGAGAAAAAACATTCCGATCAAAATGGGTGCCATTCCAGCTTGAAAATTATGCCAATAAACTATTTTTAGGACTAAATAAATAGATCCAATGAGAAAGCTCAATGCCGACATAAGAACCCCTAAAATAGTCATCATACGTAGAGGTGCTATAGACGTAGATACCATAGAATTAATTGCAAATGACAAATACCGCCATATATTATAACTAGATTTCCCGCTTCTGCGGCTGTGCTGCTCATATTGAATCAATTTAACCTCATATCCCATATCTGCTAATGCAAACCGAAATCCATAATCATAATCTGCCTTTGCATATGCATCCATGACTTCCTTGTCACACAATGTGATTCCAGAGATATGCTCATACTGCGGTATATCAGACAACCCTTGAATAATTTTATAAAACAAATTTCTGCAGGCATATTTAAGCCGGCCCTCTTTAGAACCTATTTTCTGCCCGCACACCACCTTATATCCACTTTCCCAATAACGAATGAATTCTGTGATCAATTCTGGAGGTTCTTGGAAATCACAAGCTATGCTTATATATACATCCGCATTTAAACTCAGCTGTGTATACCTAGCTGATCGCCCATCTGTCCCATAATTCCTGCTATTCATAATCACTTTTATGTGCTTATCTTCTGCTGCCAGTTTCCTTAAAATCCCCTTTGTCCCATCTACAGAGCAGTTATCAGTAAATACAATCTCATAGTCATATGGAAACTTCTGCATTATGTCTGTCAGCACTTCTGCCATATGCCGGACATTCCCTGCCTCGTTAAAACAAGGAATCACAATACTTATCTTCTTCATATGCCATGCTCCTTCCTTTCATTTCCATAGCATATCTTAAAAATACTTCCACACCCTTTATTCCCATACCTTCCATGGTGCTTTCCCTGTATTCCATAATCCTTCCAGATATTCCTTATCGCGCAGCGTATCCATAGGCGACCAAAATCCATCATGCTTGTATGCAGCCATTTCTCCTTCTGCTGCCACATAATCCAGTACCCCGTCCTCTAGCATCCGGCTGCCGTCTCCCAGATAATCAAACATCCTTGAATTTAAAATCATAAACCCAGCATTGATCCAGGACTGATCTGATCTTTGTTTTTCCTTAAATGCTGTCACAGTTCCCCTGCCTTCTAATTTTAAAGTGCCAAATCTCCCTGACGGCCGTGTAACAGTAATGGTTGCCAGCTTTCCATGACTACGATGAAAATCCATCAGTCTGCACAGATCTACATCTGATACACCGTCACCATACGTAAGCATAAACTCGTCTTCCTGTATATAATCTCTGACTTTCAATAAGCGTCCTGCCGTCAGTGTATTTAATCCAGTATTTGCAAGCGTTACGATCCACGGTTCCGCCGATCCAGTATGTACAGCCGTTTTCTGATCCTCCAAAAAAAATGTACAGTCCGATCCATGCAGGCCATAATGTGTAAAATATTCCTTTATCATCTGCCCTTTATATCCGCAGCATATAATAAATTCATGAAAGCCATAATATGAATACAGCTTCATGATATGCCACAGAATCGGCCTGTCCCCAATCTCAATCATCGGCTTTGGCCGCAGCTGAGATTCCTCGCTGATGCGCGATCCCTTTCCTCCTGCCAATATCACTACTTTCATTTTATTTCCCCTGCTTTTTACATATACTATCTCTCCCGCACATTGGCCCGTTTTATCCTCCTGCACGTATCCACGGTGCAACTCCGGCATTCCAGAGGTTTTCTGCTTCTGCAAGATCCCTTCTTGTCTCTACGGCTGTCCAGTATCCCTCATGCCTATAAGCTGCAAGCTGATGTTTTTCTGATAATTTAATAAACAGCTGCTTTTCTAAATCATAATTCCCTTGCAGATATATAAAAGCGTCTCTATGAAACATCATACAATTCGCATTTACCCAGGCTGATACACTGCTCTGATTCCACGCATTCTCGTAGTGAAGCATGCCGTCCATGCCATACGGCAGCAGACAGTTCCGGCCTGTCGGCTTTGCCACCGCTACGGTAGCAATCCTTCCGCTTTCTAAATGAACCCTGCACATAGCATTCAGATCAATATCAGACAGGCAGTCTCCATATGTGACAACAAAATGATCCCCATCCACATATTTCCGGATCATGCCGACACGCTGCCCAGTGGAAGAATATATGCCCGTATCAACCACTGTCACCTTCCAATCCTCAGTCTTTTCCTTATGCACCTGCACTGTATTGCTTTTGAGATCTACTGTAATATCAGACTGATAAATATAAAAATCCATAAAATATTCTTTGATCATATCAACCCGGTAGCCGCCGCATACGATAAAATCATTCAGCCCATATTCGGAAAAATGCTTCATAATATGCCACAATATCGGTTTCCCTCCTATATCTGCCATTGGCTTTGGAATACCTTCCCGCCCGCTGCTTAAAGCACTCTGCATTCCTCCTGCCAGTATTACCACTTTCATGCAACCCCTCCACTCTGACTCAGTACTAGAGCGTGTTTGAAAAATCATTCCCGCGATCTGCACTCTCCACTTTGCGGATAATTCATCCCAAATTTAATCAACATAGCCCGCTATGCCTCATAAATTTGGGATAAATTCTCCACCAAGTTGTGAAGCACATCTCACAGAAAGCATTTTTCAAACACGCTCTAGAGCGTGTTAAAAAATGCTCTAGTAAATATATTGTTTCCATCCTCGTCTATGTCTGCGGCACGCGAAACTAACACTATATCAGCACATAATAGTAACAGCTAAATAAGCCTGCCTTCATCAATCAATCCTATATTTGATTTATAATACTCAGACAGTTCCCTGACAGATTCCTCGTATCCTGCATACTGAAATTTTCTCATTTCTTTCAGCAGCCTTTCATTACTGCCCGTATATTCAAGTTTCAATCCCTGCTGCGATACGACAATGCCGCAGTCTGTTCCCAGAATGCTCCTGACCATAAGCGCCAGAGAATACAGGTCTATGCTGCTCCCCCTGCACACATTATAATGCCTGTGCAGGGGCTCATGCTCAATAAACCATCTTACGATTCTGCACAGGTCATCAATCCACAAATAATCAAAATAGACATTTTTCTGAATCGTAATATCCATTCCTTTCAGAGCCCTGCATATGGCATTGGAAATAAAACGCCTGTCCCACTCCTCATATTTCCCGTATACACCAAACAGCCTCAGATCATAAATATTGCCCGCAGCCCCACATGTTTTCGACATGACATATTTGGAAAATCCGTACGGATCAACCGGCACATGCATACCAAAATATTCTTCCTTCATATATGGCACATAATGCCTCATATCATATTCAGCACCAGAGCCAAAATAATACATTCTGCCATAGCAGCCCCTGCACCTCTCTAGGTTGTAAAACATGCGCAGGTTGCCTCCTAAAAAATCATATGGCGTGCTGCCTGCATGCACACTACTGCGGACGCCCGCTGAGTGAATGATTACATCAAACTTATGCCGCCTAAGGTAATTTTCCACATTTTGTTCATCCAACAGGTTCAGTTCTTCTTTTCCAGGATGCTCTATCTGATAAATCCCGCCGAGCTTCTCCACTAAATTCCTGCCTATAAATCCATTTGCGCCAGTTATTAATATCTTCATCTTTCTACTCATCCACCATATCCATAGCATCGTCCACATTCTTTATCTGTATTGCAGACCATATTACGATGATGCGGCTTTCACAGCAATCATTAACTATCACATTATGCTTCCTCATTTAACCGCATAGCAGACCGTATCATGCATATTCCAGCGATGATGCCTGTAAAAAATATGATAATCCGGCTCCAACTCTTTGATCAAAAGCGGCACCTTCCATAAATGATAGATATCATGATACGCTGATACAGCCAGTTTCGGACGCCATGCATGTATACATCTTTCAGCTCCATGAAGAGCACTTATTTCGTCTCCTTCAATATCCATCGTGATCATGTCAACCCGCATTTCTCCCAGCACATTGTCTATTGAGTTCCCTTCTACCTTAACCATGCCGCTATGGCCGGCATCAGCCGCCCTTCCTGTTCCATCCTCCTCTGTTCCGCCATTTCCAAAATATAACTGCTTCTTTTTATCACTAACGACAATGTTATAGACTTTAATATTTTCATACCCGCAATCCTTGCAGAAAGAGAGAATAGCTTCACTATTGTGCCTGCCTGCTTCAAACGCAAAATAATGGCTGTCCATTTTACCCCCTTCAGATAACTGTCCTAAAAAACGCCTGAGCGTATCCCCTGTATATGCCCCGCAGTCCACAACGTTTCCACTGATATATGGAATGACATCATTTCCAAAATATTGATTTTCATCATAAATATCTTGTATTCTTGATAAATCGTGTTCTAATCGATGCATTAGTATTGATTGAAATACTTTTTTTGACATCTCATCTTCAAGCATATCATATACACGGCATATACTATTTTTGTGTTCTTGAAATATAGATCTTATTTTTATGCTGTCATATCCTTCACTATATAAATATATGTATGCAGGATCGACATAATCCCACCGCATATTCCTGCATTCCAATCTTTCGTGAATCTTGTACGCAGGATCAGCTGCAATCCAGATATATGCATTTAAACCTGCATCATCCAGATCTATGATCTTTTTCCCGCAGCAGTACGATCCCTGTTTCCGGGCATCACCATCCAGAAAGAAACCAACGGGTATCCCTAATCTTTGTAATGCACGGAATACCATCCGGCCTCCCAGCCCTGTTCCATAAATGCCGATTACCACACCGTTTTCCGGCATACTGTCCCTTTTTTCTAATATCTCTCTCCACACGCCTATATCTCCTTATCCATCAGCTTCACTTTTATCAATACAATAAAATTCCGCCTCAGCAGAACAGTCTGGAGCATGTCCTGCAAATATTTTATAACTGCTGTTAATATCCCATATAATTTCTGGTATCCTCCAGAGGTCTTCTATCCTGTGATATGCAGAAATCAAAAGCCTCGGCTTATTCGCTGAAATCAGCTGAACTGCCCCTTTTAACGCGCTGCATTCTTCCCCTTCAATGTCCATCTTAATATAAGACACCTTTTTTCCAAAAAATAAATGATCCAGTGTCTCCACTTTAACAGGCTGTCTCCGCTCCCCTTTCTCTGATGACAAATTCACAGCCATTCCAAAATCACCATCGTTATATTGTATAAAACTATCTGATTCATGTTCTCCTAGCGCACAATTATATGGCTTCACATATTTCTGCCATTTGTTTAAGCGGATTCTATCCAGCATAGCATCATAATTCAGCTGAAACGGTTCAACTGCAAACACAGTGCAGTTTCCTTTTAAACGATCTATATACAATGCCGCAGTATCGCCTGTATACGCCCCGCAGTCGATCATAAGGTCTCCCTGCTTCAGTGTTACGGCCTCCCCATATTCCCCTGTTGACCTGCAGTTGGGATTTGGATGGAGCATCAATGGCGAACGTTTCATACGTGCCTGAATTGAATTCATATAATATTCCCTGGATGCTTCATCAGCCAGCAGATCCCTGCATTTTAATATCTGATCCCAGTTCTTCTCTACCAGCTCCGGCCTGTATATGTACTTTTCCCATGATTCTGATGTATACATATAAATATGTTCTGACGGGATCATCCACCTGCTGCACAGCATCTTTGCTATCTCATGCTGCTTATAAATAGACGATATAACCACTGCTGTACTGCTGTCATAATGCTTCGGCAGGTCAGACGGCGGATAAATCATTTTCCCATTGACCACAGTTCCTGCTTTTTTCAAAAAACTGTCAAACAATACCGTATCTTTCTGCTCAAACAGCTTATAACACTCTTTAAACTGGTTTCCTATACCATAAAAAATAATCTTGGAATACGACAAAATATTTTCCATGCTCTTTGTATCTTTCATAAACTCTCTCCTAAACAGTATGTCTCCGTGCCATACCTTTACCGTTAAATCTGTTCTCCTACGCTTATAAGATTGCGGCTGTCTGTTCCAATGCAATAACTGCACGCTTCTAGATACTTCTTTCTATAAAGCCGTTTTATCTGTTCTTTTATCTCTGCAGCATCCAAGCTGATCAGATCTATAAAATCTGCACTTTCTGTTATCTCTTTTGAAAGCATATACTTCATTTTGTAATAAGACACAGGACATCTATATAAAAATCCACCTGATATATTCCAACATCCTTTGATCTGACAGTTATCAAATTTTTCAATTCGTTCTTTGTCTGTCTCTTCCAACATTTCATATGCAGATACATCATGCCAATGCTCCTGATGCACAATCTCATATTTAATCCCATACTCCCGTGCCCAAGCTATAAGCTCATTCTGCTTTTTAGATAGATCTCCATAATCATCTATCGCCAACACCACTTTTTTACTCTGAAGCGGCTTAGGGTCTTTTGGTATAATTGTTGCATTTGTAAGCACCACAACCTGCTTGATACGATCATCCATACAGCAATGCGTCACAAAATCTCCCCAGTTTGGATGCACAAACACTTCGCCGCCCATAACCGTCAGAGATTCCAGCATCCCGACTGCATCTAAAAGTTTGTCTACATCCAAATCACATCGTGTAATATCCAGATTCCTTGCATTTCTGGCAATATACGGCATATACAAAGAACAATATTTACATCGCAGCGTACATTTTTCTGTAAGAATAACCGCAAGCTTGTATATCCGTTCATTCCCATCCGCTTTTACAAAGTGCTCATACATCTTTCTTACATCATGCATTGCCAGTTCACTATCCTCTTTCGGAATGCTCTCCAGCAAAGATAAAGCATGGTAAACCTTTTTGACTCCCTGCTCAAATAAAAAATCTGTAATCTTCCAAAAGTTAGAAGATGCACAGTTGATTATGAGATACTGACCGATATCCTCAATTTCTTTGAAATGTAGTATTGGAATACCCTCAAAACATTTCACCCCCCCCCGAAGCCTGTCGATAAATATATCCACAGATCCCCCAGAGTTTTCAATTGCCTTCTTTGCAGTCCTTCCGCAAGGAGTTGTCCCATAGATTGCAATCTTCTTTTCTGTATTCAGCATTTTCTGGTTAAATGCAGCTACTTCCCCCATATTTTACCTCTTTTCTGTTGCCTGAAGTCACTTAGACAAACCAATCTTACACCTGCACCACTATCCTGCATCTGCTCTCTGCCCCACACTAGAACGTCCATCACAGTGAGGGCCAAATCCTATATGCACCTTTCTCACCAAGATAACTGTCATCATAAATAAACATCTTCTTTATCCGCTCTGATATATCCATCTTTCGAAATACTGCATCTATAATTTCATTGCAAAAATTCAAATCTATCATATTGATGCCAAATGAACGGACCGCATCACGAACATAACTAAGTATCCCTTCCTGTATAAGTCCTAGGTCATCCGGCTGCACATTATCCTCAAACAGCATCTCTCCGTCCAAAAATCCAATAAATGTTCCGCACCGCTCTGAAAGTAGATTTTCAATCAGCAGATAATGATCCAGTACAGGTACGCTGTCACTGTAACCTCCCGTACTGCCGAATGCATTTTTTATTACCAGCCCCTGCCAAGATGGTAGTGATGTGCCAAAATAATATCCCTTAATCCTATATCCTGACAGCTGTTCCAAACACGCATGTACAGTGCCCGAAGCCACACAGTCAAAGATACCTTTTACACAATCTTTCTGGATTCCCATATACTTCAGATATTTCATCAGATATTTTCTTTGATATTCTGCTTCTGTCAATATACGCACCGCAGTATCTTCCAAAGATTCCCCTTCTGATATCCTTACATTGAATCTTGCTGCATACATTTCTTGCAGGGTGCCTTTATAATTTTTATTTGCGATACGCTGAATATCATCTTCGCTGTGAACAGAAGCTAACTCATAAGCCCTGCGAGATGCAGCAATATAGACATGCTCAAATTCAGGCTGCATAATATGCATGATCTGGCTGATCAGCCAACCATCACGGCCCGGCAGGATCATCTGCTCAATGCCGTCCGCACATGCCTGTTGTATCAGCCAACATGAAAAATTATAAAATACCGGCCCAAGAAAATACCCAAATTGCCTGCAGTCTGATATTGACACTATCCCCTTTGTCTGGTTCAGAGCAAACGGACTGTTAAAAATATCTGACAGTATTAATCCCAAACAACATCTTTTTGCATAGGAACTTACATCTGACATCATTCCCGCGATACTAGAATGCAGAAGCATCTCACTACTGCTGAGTATCTGTACAGCATCTATTCCTGATTTTATAGCATTTTGGTAATCATTTCTGACATTGTCGCCAATATGCAAAATAGATTCTGTACCTGCAGTATGCTTTAAATATTTAAAAGCCTCTCCATTCTCTTTAGACATATTGATCTCACACGATGATATAATCTCCGATTCGCTGACCGATACCCCTGCCTGTTCACACAGACATTTTAACGCCTTCCTTCCATAATACATGTCAGAAAGTATATATACTTTTTTATTCTGGCTTCTGGCATACGACAGCAGCCAACATACATCTTTTCTGGCAACCATATGCTCTTTCTCTATCGCAAACTCCAACTGCAGCTGCCTATCTGCCTGATCTCTTGTAATACTACATCTATCGCACACCTTTTCATAGATCTGTTTAATGTCCAAAAGGGCTTCACCCTCTGCTTCGGCAGAGCATCTAGCTTTTATAAATTCATTTTTCTTAAAACTAGAACCATAAGCAGCCATTTCATCAGATGCTTCAAATACATCTGACGATCTCAAAAAGCTGCGCATCAGCAGCGTATCAAATAGATCAAAAGAAATGCATTCATGACAGTCTATCTCTTTTTCTATGTCACCACATCCTACATGCCATTGCAATATATCGATCCCTTGATATTCCTCTGCTCCAAGCTCCTGCCCCTCTATATTTACTATTCTTATCCCAGATTTTTTATAATTGCTGATTCTTGGATAAATAATGCCCTGTACAGCTTTTCTTGCAACTACAAGAATGATATCCACATTACCAACAATGTCTTCATCTGACAGCAGCCTTTTCCCGTATAAAACCGGCTCCAGACAGGCGGCATCCATCAGCCCAACAACAGATACGTCAGGAAAAGTTTCCAATATCAGTTTTGTATTAACTCCGATTCCATAAATTGCAATCCTTTCATTCCTGTCTGCAAAATTGCTCTGAAACTGCCTTATAATATACTTTTCTTCCTGAGTCATATTTTTCAATTATATTATCCGCCTATATTTGTTCACCGGAAAGCACGATAGGAGCATCCGGCATAGGACACTGCCTGCATGCTTGTAGATATGTCCAACCTTTAAATTTATCTAGTTCTTCTGCCAACTGCTGATCCGTATATGCATAAATATCTATTATATTTGCTTCTTCTAAATATCCTAACTGGATGCCCGCGTACTGATGCGGACACACGTATAATTTTCCATCCATCAACCGATTACAGTTATGTAAAAAACAATCATTAAATTTTGAAGAAAGCTTTTCCTCATTTTCTTCCTTTAATTCAAATGTTGTAAAATCCATCCAGTTCTGTTTTTTTCCAAAGAAAAACGGCACTTCATATTGCTCAAGTTTATTTGCAGTCTGACTGGCCTCACCCTTAAATTTGTCCGGATATGACACCTGATAATTGGATATATATACAGTTATACGGCTGTTGCCCAATACACTGCACAGTTCGTCACTAGGAATTACTGTTCCATTTGTAAAAATATGCACCATTCCCACATTCGGTATTTTTAATACTTCTTTGATAACCTGCGGCAGCTGCGGATGCAAAAATGGTTCTCCGCCAATAAATTCTACCAATGTCAAAAAACTGCATGCCGAACTCATTTTGTTTATATCATTTATGACCCTTTCCGCTGGTATAAACCGTTTCATCTTTTTGGGCATATAAGGAACGGCTTCACAACAGTTTTTGCAGTTTAAAGTACATATATTTGACAGCAGATATCCAATCATCTGCACTTTATCAGTACCACATTCCTGATGTTCTTCGTATTGATTCATCTTTTTCAAATATGTGCGCAGTGATATGCAGGTACTATCCAGACATGTACATTCATAACAATTTTTTAAAGTAATTCCACGGTCATTCACAGCCTTTGTCATGCACCATGCACTCTGCAGCAGCATATGAATGTCATGACCGCATTCGATATTCTTTATGCCTGCGTGCAGTTCCTCTATATCCCTTAATATCTCCGACATCTGCCTACGATCACACGCTGCAATTACAATACTGTTTTCCATGGCTTCAGCTGATTTCAATGATTCCGGGCTTTCTACTGAGATTCCACCGCACACTCCTATATCTGTCCAGTTTTTATCAACTATTTTTGAGATTTTAATTCCCATTTCCATCAAAAGAACTGCTAAATCCCTGCCTACGCACCCGGCTCCGTATAAAATAATGTCCTTTTCGGCTAATGCACTGCGAAAATTGCATATAATTTGCTCAGCTGATTCCAACGTATCCACCTGCGAGGAATATCTACCGATAAAATGCTTATATTTTTGTACTATTTCTGATACACCCATTGCCATTTTCTTCCTCCGCTTTCTTCCAGATGATCACCATTTCATTTGTCTGTATCTTTACAATATTCTTACACATACCTGAGAACCGTTCTCTACATATGCAAGATACTCATATTTCAGTTCTTTAGATGAAACATATTCTTGAAATGCCCTATATTCATCAAGCTGCCACCCCGGATAATTAAAATACTCATCAAACGCTATGATCGTTCCTTTTTTTATAAACCTGTCCATATTATCAAATATAGTTTTCGTCGATGTATATAAATCACAATCAATGTGAATAAAATCTGCACGCCTGCCAATCATATCATTTCTGCCAGAAAATACAGGCAGCACTGTGTCATACCAGCCTTTAACCAGCTCTACATGATCCGGCACTTCCGGTATCCCATTTTCTTTAAAAGCCCCCTTTTCATAATCCCAAAACCAGTCTTCCGGCAGTCCTTCAAATGAATCAAACCCATAGAAAATATTCATGTCCTCATCAGCAAGTTTCCATAAGCTGCTGCCGCCTGCCACACCAAACTCCATGTTGATTCCCTTTTCCGTCTGGTTTTTTCTGATCTGCTCTTTCAGCCACGCATGATACGCTGCTGCATTTGCAAAAACATCCGCCTGCCGTAAATAGCTTACTACATATCTGGCTGTCTCTTCAGCTGCAATCTCCCAAGATTTTGCAGTGATGTTATAATACTGCCGTGGAGCTTCACGCCGTATAATGTCACCAACCTGAATATTATCCAGCAGCCTCAGATCTATGCCGGACTTTTCAAACATTTTAAAAACCGCATACCTTCTGGCCTCTATAATCAGCGGCATGTTCAAATATATTATGCTTCCTGCCGCATTCAGCAGAGACATCTGTCTTATTTTATGAAAACGACACTCGTCCATAACTACCAAAACCAAGGTATGGCTGTTTATATTTATTTCATCTATCTCTTGGACTTCAATACCCCCTAGAAACTGTTTTACCCCCTCCCCCTTGATGTAACCGCTGCCTGAATACTATTTTTTTCAGCAAACGCCTCACATACAGGAAGGATATCTTTTGCCCGCTGTTTTGCTCCATAAATGATGATTTGACCAGCATCTCTGATTTTATTTATTAACTGTATAACTTCTGTAGAAAAGTCTTTCATTTATTCTCCTTGATCATTTCGTTATCAATTAACACGACTATTTCTTATTTTGTATCTTGCATTTTCTATCAATCTATATACGGCCACATCCGCTCCAAAAGCCCCGACGTCATTTTCCCGTCTGCTCCCACAGATGCCTTCACCCTCGGGGACACCGTCTCTTCCGGCAGCACCATCAGCTCACACAGGACCGGCTTCTGGTCTGCCATGATCTCCGGCAGCAGTCTGTCCAGCCCGCGGTTGTCATGCACAGTGCATGTCTGAAAGCCGTATGCCTGCGCCACCCTGCTTATGTCCGGAAGGCTCAGGCCGCTTTCCATGCTGCTTGCCACATAATGTCCTCCAAAATTATTTCTCTGCATGGAACGGATGCTGGCATATCCCCCGTTATTCCATATAAAGATTTTCACCGGCAGCTGCAGGCGGTGCAGCGTCTCCAACTCCTGTATGTTCAGCTGGAACGCCCCGTCTCCGTTGATCAGTATAGTCCTTTTCCGGCCATTCGCGATGCAGGCCCCGACCGCATAGGGCAGCCCGAATCCCATGGCGCCCAGCCCTGCGGCGTTTTTCATTTTCTGTCCCTTTTTCAGCCGGAATGCCTGGTATGTGATCTCGCCCGCACCGCCGGAGCTCTCTGGGACAATGACGTCATCTTCCTTCAGCAGCCTGCATAATTCCCCGATAAAATAATAGGCGCTGACATATCCTTCCACATCTTTATGCTCTTTTGTTATGACCGGGTATTTCTCCCTACATTTACGGCACTCAGACAGCCAGATCCTACGCTCAGCCTGCTGCCTAGCAGCCCGGCTGCTGTCTGATTTATTGATCTTCTGCCGCAGCTCTTCCGCCAGCCTCCTTAAAAAAATGCCTGCATCGCACGCTGCCGAAACTTCTTTTTCAAAATCCATCCTGCCGATCTCAGCCGCATCAATATCTACCACCGCTTTTTTCGCGTTTTTCCCAAAGTGCCTGTCATTAAATGCAGTAATGCTTGTATCCAGGCGGCAGCCTACCGATAAGATAAAATCCGCCTCCTGCAGGATCAGGTTTGCCCCCCTGTCGCCCATAATGCCGGGATGGCCGACGTAACAGCCTTCCTCCTCGCCAAACAGGTCCGCAGCCTTCCATGTAGTCTGGACGGGCGCGCCTGACAGGCCTATCACTTCCTGCAGCTCTTCCAGCGCACCGGAAATCTTTATGCCATTTCCCGCCAGTATAAGGGGCTTCGATGCATTCAACAAAAGATCTGCTGTTTTTTCAGCAGCCTGCTGTACTTCTGTGTCATCCCCACCCCCGTTCATTCCAGAATCCTTATGCTCCAGGACTGCTTTTGCCATCCTGCCGACATCCACGGCAGCTGCCTGCACATCCAGGGGAATGTCGAGCCAGACCGGCCCCGGGCGCCCGGTTACTGCCTCTGTCCATGCTTTCTCCAGATAAAATCCGATTTTTTCCGGCTCTAAAACCTGCACGGCATATTTTGTAATGCAGCCTACCATCGGAATGACCTGCACTTCCTGTGATCCTGCCTGCCTGACTTTCCTGCCTCCCACAAGATCCTCCCTTTTCGCCTGCCCGGATATGACGATCATGGGCGTCGAATCAATCCATGCTGCAGCCACCCCGGTAATCGCATTCGTCGCCCCCGGCCCCGATGTGACTAGGAGCAGGCCCGGCGAATTTTTATGCTGCCCGTATGCCTCTGCTGCCACCGCTGCCGCCTGTTCATGCATAAAACAGGTATACTCCATCCCTGACCTGCCCAGCGAATCGTCCAGATGCATGGCCCCGCCGCCCGGCAACATAAATGCATGCTGCACGCCCTTTTCCAACAGATACTGAAATATATAATCTGAAAGCTTTGCCATATCCACCTCATTTTCTTTTTGTCTTACAAGATTTTGATACACACCTGACTATTTCTATCTACATAGGCTAAATACTTATACTGAATACCATTTTCTTGCACAAATTCTTGAAATGCCTTATATTCATCAAACTGCCAGCCAGAATAATTAAAATATTCATCAAATGCTATCACTGTTCCGCTCCTGATGAATCTGCCTATATTGTTAAATACTGTTTTTGTGGAAGTATATAAGTCGCAGTCTATATGAATAAAATCCGCTGTCTTTCCCTGCATATCTTCCCTAGCAGCAAATAATGGCAGCGTATCCTCATACCATCCTTGAATCAGCTCCACATTCTTAGGAACCTGCGGCATCCCATCTCTTTGAAACTTTCCCCTGCCATATCCTTGTTTCCAATCCTCAGGCAGACCCTCAAATGAATCAAAGCCATAAAATTTATTTTGTATGCCCTGTGCAAAGTTACATATGCTGTCACCATCCGCAACTCCAAATTCCATATTCAAGCCGCCAAAGGTCTGACTGTCCCTGATCAGCTTTTTCAACCAGATATGATACTCATAACGATTCTCTAATACAAAAGCCGTTCTCATCTTTTCAGCAACATAACGTGCCGATTCTTCAAATGCGATTTCCTGTGCCTTTGCAGTAACACTAGGAGTCCTTTTGTCCCCGGTATATAAAAAATCATCAGAAAACAGCTTGTCAAACAAACGAACATCAATTCCTATTTTCTTCAAGCTGTAACAGGCAGCATATCTTTTTGCCTCCATAATCAAATATTCACTTAAATATAGAATGCAGCCTGCTTGTTTGATTTGTGGCATCTGCCGTATCTCATCAAAATAGTGTTCACCCATTGCTACCAGTATGAGTGTATTCTCATCTAAACTTAATTCATCAATTTCATACACTTTGTATTGATCCATACATTCGTTTTTTACCCCCCCCCTTGAAGTAACTGCTACTCTAATTTTATCATTATCAGCCAATGCTTCGCATACAGGAATGATTTCTGCAGCTCTCTGTTTTGCTCCATACACAATAATCTGCTTCGCATCTGCTATATTTTTAATTATATGTAATACCTCTTTTGAAAAACATTTCATTTACTAATCCCCTTTAAACAAATACCACTTGTTATTATATCTTTTAGCATCCCCCGAACATCTTATGCTCCACATACTCCGCAATCACATGCCCGATAAAAATATGCGCTTCCTGTATCCGGGGCGTGGCCAGGGACGGAACCCTGATCAGATAATCCGCCACATGTTCTATCCCTGATGCCTGTGCGCCGCCCGTCATCAGCACCGTGGTGATCTGGTTTTTTCCGGCACAGCGCAGCGCCTCCAACACATTTTTGGATGTCCCGCTTGTCGAAATGCCGATTACCATGTCGCCCGCGCGTGCCTTTGCCTCCAACTGCCTTGCAAATACCCGTTCAAAGCTGTAGTCATTCCCCACTGCCGTCAGCGTGGAAGTATTGGCTGACAGCGCTTCTGCGTTAAGCCCCGGGCGCTCTTTATAAAAACGGCTGACAAACTCCGTGGCAATATGCTGTGCATCTGCTGCGCTGCCCCCGTTTCCGCATAAAAATATCCCGCCGTTATTTTCAAAAACCGAGATGATCTTATCGCCCACCTTCATGACGGCATCTAAAAGCCGCTGGTCTGAAGCCAGCCTCTTAAATATGCACGCATGCTCATCCAGACGGCTGTAGAAATAATTCCGGGCGCTTTTCTGGTCATTATATTCATCCAGAATCGAAAGCATCTCCCATATGCATCCCCTGCCGCCATCGTTCTGCAGGATAATGTCCGCAGCATTTTTAGCGCTGTCCACTGCATCTGCCGGGCAGATCCCAAGACCTGCACAGTCAAGCGGCTCCACATCATACTTTCCATCGCCGACATAACAGATCTGTTCTCTTATGATGCCTGTTTCCTGTTCAATCTGATGCAGTATTTCCCGCTTGTTTTTGCATCCGCGGTAAAAATATTCCCACGGGAACCTCTTTTCAAAATAATTTACGATCTCTGTATTTTCTCCTGTAACTGCTGCCAACAAAAAACCTCTCCGGTGCAGCTCAAACACAGCATCAATATCCTTCAAACTGATCTTCTTCAGCTCATTCCCGT
The DNA here is from genome assembly GCA_910586445.1 of uncultured Eubacterium sp. Lineage (GTDB taxonomy): Bacteria > Bacillota > Clostridia > Lachnospirales > Lachnospiraceae > Eubacterium_J. Next base: position 15,853 of record CAJUHV010000023.1, on the reverse strand, counting down.
CCGAATCAACAGTAACTGACCCATCGGTCAGGACTCCGTCAATGTCAAATACAACCAGTTTTATCATCTTTTTATCCCTTTATTTTCCCGTGCCTTTCTTCCTTGTGTCTTATCCCCTGAGTTTCCTGCGGACTTCCTCTTCTGCCTCTGACAGTGCTTTCTCCCCGGTGCCCATTACCTTTTCTGCCTGCCTGATATCCTTTACCAGCCTGCACAGCTCATACGGCTCAATCGATGCCCTCTGGTCTGAACCATACATATTCCTGTCCAGCGTAATATGACGCTCAACCGACGCAGCCCCCGCTGCTACGGCGCAGGTGCTGACAAACGTCCCCGCTTCATGCCCGCTATAGCCGACCCGGCAGCCATATCTTTTGGAAAGCGTATGGATCAGCTTTAAATTGGCATCTTCTTCCGCCATTGGATACGTGCTGTTGCAGTGCATCAGCTCATATTCACATTTACATGCCTCAAAGATCTGCACAGCATGGTCTATTTCATCGAATGTGCTCATGCCTGTCGCAATAAATGTATACCTGCCTTCTCCTGCAATCTCCCTCAGAAGCTCATCATTCGTAAGCATGGCTGAGGCAACCTTGTTGTATCTGCAGCCATAACTGCGCAGGAATTTCTGTGCCTCCACATCCCATGCAGACGCATACCAGGCCATTCCTTTCCTGCGGCAGTATGCATCGATCTCATCGTATTCTTTTTTTCCAAATTCCAGCCCCTCCTTCTGCGCCCGCTGCGTCTCTCCCCACGGACTTTTTCTTGGACTGTCCAGATATTCTTTTGTATATACCAGATCTACCGTGCGCTTTTGAAACTTGACGGCATCACAGCCTGCTACAAATGCTGCGTCGATCAGCTTTTTCGCAATCTCGATGTCTCCATTATGATTAATTCCTATTTCAGCCGTAATAAACGTTTTCATGACTTGTTCCTTCCCTTAGTATTATTTAATCTACCTGCTGTTTTTTACCGTTCACACATTTTGTTCTGTAAATTTTTCTACACACTGCTGCCCTTTTATCATCTGTACGCCCTATTAACCGCATCGCTAGGTGATTTAGATTCAAAGATCCAGTCTGCACTTTAACATCCTGTTTATCCTCCGAAAATCCGCCACCGCCCTCACCCCGATTTTCGCAATTTTCTTCAAATCAATCGAATTCACCCCGCCCTGCCTTTCCCGAAACGTAATCGGCAGATACCTGACCTTCCGCTGCTTTTTTGCATAGATCACAGATATCGCCACATTCGAAAGATTATATTTTTTCGGTACATACTGGATATCCTCTTTTAAGCTTTCTGCCTTCATCAGCCGAAAAGGCGTATTCGCATCTGCCGTATGTATGCCAAAACAGATCCTGATCATCAGCCGCAGCATCCTTGTTACGATAATTCTGGAAAATCCGTCCTGCCTGCGGTGTCGGCAGCCGATCACCATATCATATCTTCTGCGCAGTTTCCAGAACTGTGCAAATTCTTCCGGGATTGTCTGTCCGTCTGAATCGGTCTGAAATATGTAATCTGCACCGTGTTTTAATGCATAATGATAACCATACAATAAAGCCGCTCCGTGTCCTTCATTTTTCTTGGTAAGCGGCATCAGCAGGGGCCTTGTTTTCGCACACTCATTTATAATCTGATAGGTACGATCCCTGCTGCCATCGTCTACTATTACCAGTCTGGACCTCCCACCGCCACCATGCTTTTCCACAACAGGATACCAGTCTTCGATCACCTGACGGATATTTTCCTCTTCGTTATACGCAGGAATCACCAGAAATAATATATTGCCCATGCTGACTGCTCCTCCTAAGTAATTTATGACCTGCTTTCGCATCCCTTTTGTCTTTCACATCCAGCTTTTGCCGTTTACTCCCATCCTAGCATCTTTTTGATCTTTATCTTGATCCGTCTTGGAACTTTCCGCTTCATCCGCATCCAAAGCCTTTTTACCAGATTGAGTTCTAAAAATTCTTGGATTTCCCTGCGGTATCCTTCTGCCGTCAGATAGTTTTTGAAATAAAACCTGCTTTCTCTTTTCAGCGTCTGCTGCTTCACTTCTGCCGGATGGCTGCACAGTTTATATACTGCATTATAAAACCTATCCGAAGACTGCTCCCAGTCAATCCACTGCTGTGCAGTTTTTAAAGCACCTTCTTTTAAGCACTCCAAATAATCTGGATCTTTTTTCAGCCTGTTTATATAAGCAATCACTTTTTGATCATCATTTCTTTTCGCAACCAGTGCATTTACGCCATGTACAATATATTCATCATGACCAGTGACATCATAGGTAATCGCTGTCCCGCCGCAGTGGAACATCTCAAGCGGCGGGCCGAACATGCCCTCTACATAGCTCAGCTTTACAATCACATCGCAGGAACGGTATATTTTGGGCGTATCTGCGATCGGCACCTTGGAAAAAACGCGGTCAGCGCCTTTATAGCGCTTGATCTCACTAGCAGTCATCAGCCATATTTCATCCGCCATGGACTTTTGGCATAACCGGATCGTCTTAGGTACATTTTTAAAATCTACATCCACCGCTCCTTCTACTAATACACGCAATATTCCTTTCTTTCGCGGCGCATAGCACTCTCCCTCCGGCGTGTAGATCTCTTTTCGAATCCCGTTATGTACCAACAGCGCAGTTTTTCCGTAATGTGCCTTCAAGTAATCCTGTATCCAGACCGCTTCTGTAATAATCTGCAGCGGCAGCATATAGGTAGCTTCTGCCAGCTGTCTGGTCGGCCTTTCCTTTTGATGATAAAATCTAGATTCGATTGACTGCACAAAATAGAGGTAGTGTCGGCCTCTGATCCGGTAAGCGTCATAAACCAGCCACCACCACGTCGCAATTACGACATCATAGGTTTCCTTCTGTGCTTCTTCAATTGTCTTCCACACGGGCAGCCCCGCCCTGCTATGCCATGCTATATCCGCTGCCGCCGCAGGCTTCATCGTCACAATAGTCACGTCTTCTCCCCGTTCCACGGCACCCGCAGCGTGCTCCAATATTACATTTGTCCCTCCGCCCACCGACGTTGACCCTAGAAATACTGCCCATTTCATATCATTCCATCCTTCCGATTCTTATGCTCGTTTCATCCGCATGGCTTTCCGCCTTTTTATAAAACAATATGGCATATGCCAGCATAGCTGCATGGGCAATCGTAAAAAGAAGCGACGTATACCGCGTGCCTGCCCCTGTCTGGCTCAGCCGCTGCTCCAACAGAGTAAAGATGGGCATTCTGCCAATAAATAACAGGCCAGCCGTAATATCTCCGATACTGCTGAAGATCTCAGAAAACGCAATTAAAATACTGCCCGCTGCATAGATCAGTCTTTGATAATGATCCTTTGCAAAGCTGTATAACAATACAAATGCACCCAGGCTGTTTAAGCATGTACCCGGCGTACTTAAAATGCCAAAAGAAAATATAAGTATCACCATCCCGCAGTAATAAAGTCCTCTTACGATCAGCGAAGGCCGGCTCATGTCAAGATGATAAGAAAACGCCCCCAGCAATGCCGACAGCACAAGCCCCGCCACTGTAATAAACAAAATGACTGCCGGTGCATAAATGAGAACCGTCCACCATACACGTTCTGTCTGCGGTGTATGTGCTGCAACATTGTAAAAGGCCTCCTGCTTTACATAAAAAATCCCCAGAAACAAAATCAGCATGCCTCCCAATGTCCCCATATATTTTGCCAATGCAAATATCCTTTTTGACAACGTCTCGAAAACAAATGCTTTTGCCATATACAGCGTCACCGCCGTCAGGAGAACAACCGGCATAACCAACAGCTCCTGTGACTTCGCTGATACTCCTGCTGCAATCATAACCGCAGAAATCATCCACATCTTATGGCACTTATTCAACAGCAGAAATCCCAGCGTTATACAATACACCGGAAAAGCGTCCAGCTGAATATAAACTACTGCGATCCAATATGTAAGCGGATGAAATACTGACCAATAATAGATCGTTTTCGCCTGTCTTTCTTCAATCAGCCGCTCATCCAAAAGAAAGCTGAGAATACCAAGTATTGTCAGGCTGAGAAGTCCCGTATTCAAAACCTTAATAAGAACTGCCTCCGCAAAATGATACCCTGCCGCATCATAAAACAATAAAAATACTCGGTTTAAAGTCATTGCGAGGTCATAAAAGACCAGCATGATGAAGTTGTATGGCCACATAAGCAGATTGGTATCCAGATAGGCATTCATAGATGACTGCAGCTGGTAAATATCCACTCCGCTCTGCTGCAGATTTATCGTGCCGAATAACGCACCCGCATCACTGCCATAATGAATTCCTATTGTGATCACACTAACCAAAAACGGCAGCCAGATTCCCCTTCTTCCAATAGCCTTTACACTTGAGTCAGAATAAATCCACCAACATTTACTATTGATACCACCCCGGCGCTCAAGGCACAGCCATAATGCACTAAAGAAAACAAACATGCCTGTCGTATATACCCAGAATTCCAACGGATAGTCATTTGCATTTATAATAGTAGTATTTTTATAGACAGTTTCTCCTACCAGCTGATCCACCCTATGTATATTTCTCTTCGATACAATCTCCCCGTCTATTTTTATATCTGCTGCCTGTTTCTCATCCTCCCGCAGCTCAAAACTCAGAGCGTATACTTTCCCGTTAAATGAAATATCCGCACAAAATTCACTGCCCTTCGTGCTGCAGATATACTCTGTCCCATAGTCATGATAAGTAAACACAGATACTTTTCCAGTCTGGTCGTAATCTCCGAAATACAGCATAAACTGCGGTAATGGTTTTAATAATCTGGCAGCATTCCATGCCAGATACAAAAGGCACAACAGGACAGCCGCCCTTCCTGTCACAGCTTTGATTTTTACTGACACCTCATCACCTCCCACAGCCGCATATTGTCAGCATATGCCTGCCGGCACACTGTTACAAAACTTCCTTTTCAAAGTTTCGTTCGTTAACTGCACCACATATTCATCTGCACCTCGCGACAGTCCAATAATATCTTGCATACATATACCACCCATACGGCCTGACCAAGCATTCCAGCCCCGCATTCTTTAAGGCAGCCACGCCCCAATAACCAGACTGAAAAAATGCCCTCTTGTACTTTAAAATCCTCGCAATATTTTTGCATTTCTCTGCACATGATACTTTTTGTGCCTTCTCAAATTTTGTAAATTCAAACACACCAAAATTTTCATAGTGATATATTTTATAAAACAGCTCCATCTGCTCTCTTGCCGGCAGAAACACCAGCCTTGCATGAATTCTGGCAGCTACATCCAAGAGCTCACGTTCTTCAAAGCAGTGCCGTACCAGTACTGTATCTACGCGTTTAAAACAATACGCGATATGCTTCTGCATAGGCGCGATCACATTTTGAAACAGCTTTTTTTCTTCTTCCTTCCAAAAAGTCTCTGCTGCAATCCCCTGTTCCGTCTTTTGATATTGATCTGCGCTGCCATGAGAGGCCGCCAGAATGACTTCAAATAACGACCTGTTCTCATCATATACATAAAAGTATTTAGAAGGCTTTGACATACTGGTAAACAAAAGCCCTTCTTTCTTGTTTTTGTCATGAATGATTCCCGTGCTGACAAGACCGATGTACAATCCCAGCACATTCACTTTTTCTGTAAAAAATTCAAAAATATTATCCTGTATCGTACCTTTCCATCCCACATCTACCAGACATAATCCATCCTTTTTAAAATCAATCCCAAAAGAATCCAGATACTCTGCAAAATTCTCTTTTTGTTCAACGCGCCTTTTTTCGTAGTGTTCTAAAAAAAACTTATCCGCCGTCATTGCAGCGTACACATCTGACTGCTTGAAACCCGTCTGTTTTTGATAAAGATCTGCTCCTATTCTCCTTCCTATTTCTTCCTGTATATCTAGGGAAAATCCCAGACTCGAAAGGAAATCATACATAGAAATATCTGCATACTGTCTAAATATAATCTCGAATTTTTCCTCTTGAATCGGTTTTAAAGAAGCCATATAAGTAGACTTGCGTGATACCATCAGATAATGGCTTTTGATCATCAGTTCTTTACGCCTGATACGCCTTTTCTGATATGCATCAAATAATCTTTTTAGAAATTCTCCTTCTCTGGATAGGAAGAACACATTCTTTATATTGCGCTGCTGCAAAGCAGCATATAATTTGTAAATAAAGCAGTATAAGGAAAAAGTAATGTCTTCAAAATTACACCTGCTGCAGCCTTTATATACCGCCTGCAATCCTTTCTGCACATATCCCCTGCCTGCATGTCTGCCATGAAACTTGTTATAATATGCTTTCCGCCTGCTTCTGTCTGCCAGATACCCATCAATCCCCTGAGCCTGCGCCATTTTTATATCTGAGTATGGATTGTCTCCGGTCATCAGAAAACGCTCCGGCCCGCCTCCCTGTTTCCACAAAACATGCTTATACAGCCTGCCGCTATGCTTCGTCTGCAAATATTCAGAAGATATATATATTTCATCAAACAGCCCATCGATTTTATGATAGGCAAACAGCTCATGAAAGAACTGTACCGACGCATAAAAATCCGATATGCATATAATTTTTTTCCCAAGTGTTTTCAAGCGGATTATTTCAGACACCACATCTTCACAGATCGTTTGTACCCGGCATTCGATATTGAGTTCTATTTCCTCTGCCTTTTTTACGAACTCCTCTGTTGATACAAGCGCATTTTCCAAATCCGTCATACTGTCTGAATCTGTATGCAGTTTTCGGCTGCATATCACCCTGTACATCCTTTTCAGCAGTTCGCGGTACTGAAATTCCAGATCTTTTCCCCGCCTTTGATTCATCCTGCATAAATCGGCTTCAAATGCACGCCTATATTCATACAGCCTGCCCGCACTGATCTGCGTGCAGAAAAAATCTTTCAGTTCCCTGCACCAAAGTTTTTTGACATATTCCGGCTCTACATTCCGGCACGCCACTGTATCAAAATAATCAAAACAATATATTTCGTAAGTATCAGGCAGTGTTAATTTTTGGCCCATATTTTTATCCTCTTATCCAATTCCGCCAATATTGAGTATTTTTATTCTCTATCCTTCTTCAAAATTTCTTTTTATAAAAGATCCATCTCCCACTTTTCAATCTCACTTCTTTATGCAAGATGTATCTCCTGCTTTCAATATCTCTTTTTTATGCAGGTTCTATCTCCCGCTTTCAGAATCTCTTTTTTATGCAGGCTCTATCTCCCGCTTTCAATACCTCTTTTTATAAAAGATCTATCTCCTGCTTTTCAAAATCTCTTTACCTCTTCTATAAGTCTATCTTTTGTATTTAAAACTGCTCATTTTTCTTCGATTTCCCGCATTTGAAACTGCTCTATTTTATTGTTAAACAGCCCATGGTTCGGCTGCCTTGATATATTCTGAAATTGGAAGATATTATGCGCCCAGCATTGGATCACATGCTGCGTTTCGTGTGTTCCTTCTCCAAGTCCCAGTGTCAAAAAATAATTATTTTCCTGTATCTTCGGCCATTGAAATACAAGTTTAGCTATACTTTTATGCTGAATATTGATTCTGCTTCCTGCAAATCCAGAACTATGCGTATTTTCTCCAAAGATTACATTCCCGTATTTATCTTTGACCTGATATCCGATGATCACCTCATCCATAGCCCGTTCGGTTTCAATCAGAGCATGTATTGTTACAGTATCCTCATTGTATACATATCCTTTGTAGGCCTCATAATTGATCCTTATATCAAATGCCAAAAATCTCGCTTCTAAAGCGCCTCCCAATGCCGATTCATCAATGTAATTCCACACTTGATGCCCGGCCGCATGCTGCTCTATACTGCTTAACCCTTTACGATCCGCATGATTGTTCGGATTGCGTACCTGATACAGCTCTGTATGGACTTTTTTCGTATAATATTCGATCGCCTGCAGCGGTTCTCCATAAAATACCTGCCTGCCTTTGGAAATAACCACTACTTCATCTGCCATATTCGCAATGCTTGCCATATCATGTGTTACCAACAGCTTTGTGCAGCCGCTCATTTTTTCCTTCATATACCTGTTGCATTTCTGCTGAAAAAACAGGTCTCCTACAGACAGCGCTTCATCTACGATCAATATTTCTGGTTCGACATGGACTGCCGTAGCAAATGCCAGCCGGGCAAACATGCCACTAGAATATGTCTTCACTTTTTGATATGCATAATCCCCTATATCTGCAAACTCCAAAATCGGCTGCACTTTCTTCTCGATTTCCTGTCTGTCAAATCCCATGATATTGCCATTCAAATATATATTTTCAATGCCCGTGTATTCCAGATTAAATCCAGTCCCAAGCTCCAGCAGCGCAGATACTCTGCCGTCCAGCAGCACTTCTCCTTCTGTCGCCGCAAGCACGCCTGTAATAATTTTCAGCAGCGTAGACTTGCCCGCCCCGTTTTCACCGATAATGCCAAGCGTTTTACCCTTTTCTACCTCAAAGTCAATATGGTCAAGCGCATAAAATTCTCTCCCGTGATTTTTCTTGGACAATCCTAGTGCGTCCGTCAGCCTTGCCATCGGATTTTCATATATGTCATAAACCTTGCTCACCTGTTTTACTGCTATTGCTGTGCTCATATTCCCATTTCCATTCTGCCGATTCATTCCTAGTCCCGCCGAGGTGTTCTGCTGATGGTATTATTTTCCTCATTCGTTTATAGCAGGTCTGCAAAATACCGCTTCAGCTTTCTATATACCCAAATTCCCATACCTAAAAGCACGCATACTGCTGCCCAGTAATAAACAGCATAAAATGGCTTTTCCCAAAACCACACATGGTTAAGCAGTGCATCCCGGTATCCTTCTATAAAATAATTGACCGGATTTAGCCTCAGTATTTTTAATATAAAAGTCCCCTGCAGGTTGTCCGGCGACCACACGATTGGAACCATCCAGAAAAAAATCTGTATCATGACCCCCATCACCTGCAGCACATCTTTGATAAATACCGACAGCGATGACACGATCAGAGATAACGCATAGATCAGTATCAATTCACTGAACAGATAGTAAGCAAGCTGCAGGACATAGATCTCTGCCTTATACTCGTAAAGAGCCATCATCAAAAGCACAAGTGCCACAAAAAATAAATGTACAAACAATGCTGACAGCAGCTTTACAAACGGGAGTATTTCGATCTTAAATACAACCTTTTTGACTAAAAAGCTGTATTCATACAAATAATTAGATGTCCCGCTCCAGGCCTCTTGAAAGAAAAACCAAGGTATCATGCCTGCTGTCAGCCAAAGAATATAAGGTATTCTGCCTGAAGCATCCGTACTTCGAAAACCGACCTGAAATACAAACCAGTACAAAAAAATCGTAACAAGAGGCTGGATAAATCCCCATACCGCTCCAAGCCTAGAGCCCGCAAACCGCAGCTTAAAATCATCTCGTGCCAGCTCATATATAAGCCGCCTGCTGCTGTATAATTCCGTTAAAACTTCTCTGATGAAAGTCATTTGTGACATCTCCATGTTCTTCTACTAGTGCCTCCGCCTCATCTATGATCCTTATATGTCCACTACACCAGATCCAGTGAATCCAGAAAACTTGATTTCTTTACACTGCCAGCTGCCCATCCTGCATTTAAAATGCTTTCATCTTTAAATAAATAGCTTGAACCACCCTGTTATTTCTTACATGTGAATTCCTTTTCAGACATGCCAGCAGCGAATGGCCTTCCATTCTGTTTTCCAATTCCCGCCGCTCCTTTTCTGTCAGCATGCCTGTGATCTTGTCTGCCCGCACAGCTTTTTTCCTATATGCTTTCTCAATCACTTCTGGATCTGTTTCATTTGGGGATTCCATATCCGTCCCGGCTTCACTTACAATATTTTCCACACATCTGTAAAACTGCTGCAAGCCATGCTCCAGTGTCCTGTCCTTCATAAACGCCTGACCGCATTCTGACATCTGTGTTCTCTTGTCATCGTCATCCAAGATCTCTAGTAATGCCTGTGCAATGGATTCTGGTGTAAAATGCGCCAGACTGATCCCCTGATCCGGCAGATCATATAAGTTGTTCTCCCTATATATATCCACAGCCGGGAGTCCCGCTGCCATCATTTCAAATGGAATCCTGGACGGATTCGTAGCGCTGATACACAGCCCGACTGTGCATTTATTGTATAGTTCATTGCACTGTGATTCTGTTAATATTTTTAAATTTTCATGCTCAAACCATACATTTCCCTTCGCCACAGAACCATACAGATAGATTTTTACTGACGGCCTTAAATACTTTACGATTCCCAATGCTGCAATTCCCAGATTCGTGCACCTTCTCGTTTTCTCAGGCTGATAGATAAAACAAATTGCCTTTTCCTGACGCCTGCCTGCATCTATCTTTTTGTAAATCTCTCGATTCGCACAGAAATCAAAATACCAAGCCGGCTCACCGTATTCCATCCTCATCTGCCGCGACAGCCATCTGCCGATCGTAACCGGCCGAAGTCCCAGACAATAGGAATCACATGCTTTCAGATACTTTTCTCCGGCAGGCTGAAACAATGCTTCATAATCCTGTATAAAATACGCTTTCTTCGCACTTGTCTGGCAGCTGCTTACGATTTTCGCCGTATGCCATGCGGTTGCAAAGATTATGTCGTATTTTCTCCGCAGCTTAAATCCTGGATAATACCTGCAGCTGATCTCTCCAAAACACTGCTCCACAAGTTTTTCCACACGGAATAATTCCCGCCCTGCATGCGTATTTTCTATATACACATCACATTCATAACCATGGCTGATTAAATATTGAATGCTTTGAAAAATTGTACGGTGTCCGCCCGAGCCTTCAATAATCACAGGCAGCAGCCAGGCAGCCCTGCACCGCCTTTTTTGCACAGGATATCTATTTCCTTTGTCAGGATGCCTTCCAACTAGATTTGCTGCATTTATTTTTCTGTTCATTTGCGCTCCGCCTGTTAAGTTCTTTTGTTTTAAATATTTTTTCAGCAGCAGATTGTAGGGAACAAGCAGAGGATGCATACAATATTTCACAAAATATCCCTGCGGCCACGATGCTTCTTTTAATATTTCCTTCAGCTGCATTCTGGCTGTGCGGTCAATCAGGCATTTGAACAGTACTCCCGGATGAAATTCAGCTTCAAGATCTACAAATGTACCCACGCCGTATTCCTCATTATGCCTTAATGAAAAATATGCCTCTGCAGAATGCCTGCCCGGATATGCAATAAATCGATATAATGCACGCATGGCTTTCTCCTGATCGAGAAAATATCCCCTGCTGGTTTTCTTTCGAGTCGGCCGGCAAATGCCCGATTCTGTTTTTTTGATCAGCCGCTGCATTCCTTTTTCTATTTTTTTCTGTGCTGTTCTTGTATATGACCAATAAACTGCATCCTCATCTGCCTCTGATTTCTTTACAACACAGACCCTGCCATTTTCCATCTGGTAAGACTGGACACTGCCGCCCGCAGAATTACACAGCATTTCCAGCGGCCTGACCGTAAATAAAATAACATCGCTGTGTTTATAAGAATTAATGTAGCCATACTTCCGGCTGTTTTTCGGCTGAGGCATAAAAAACGGCTGCAGCCCGATATAAAATCCAGCGATCAGGCATTCCGGGTACATATAACACAAATTATCCTGAATCGTCCCCCGCCATCCGATATCTACAACTCCAATTCTGCTGCCCCGCGAATTTTTCCATCCTTTCTGTTCCAAATACCTCTGCAGCATACAGCGCTTTTCCTCACGCATCTTTTCCATCCTGCTTATGAATTCCTGATCTGAAAACAGCTGCCCGATCCTCTGGTCATCCTGAGGATTTCTAATGACCTCATCTTTTCTGATCTGATAGATCTCCAGCCTGTCTTCAATCCGATGAATGTCTATATGCAGAGATTTACAGAAAGCCTCCATAGACTGCTCCGTATACTGACTCCACATCCGCATCAGCTCATCTACTGTAATTTCACGCAGGGACGGCATAAACGTAGACATGCGGCTAACCTCCAGTATCTGCGCATCCGGCATTTTTTCCCTGATCAGGCCGCTTTTCTCAAGGTTTTGATATAGGCGTTTGAAAAACTCTCCCTCTCTCGTAAAAAAATAGAGCCTGTCAATCCCCTGCTTCATCGCCATCTCAGCAATCCATGTGATAAACTCGAAAAAAAAACTGATAAATTCATACTGATTCCTCGTAATATATTTTTTTCATCTTCCTTAAAACAACTGCCTGATCATAATTCCAGATCTTTTTCTGGTTGTTTGTCCCGCAGTACCTTCGAAATGCCTCATCCTCAATCATTTTTTCTAGTACGCTGCACAGCTGCCATTTTTTTCTAAGTGAAAAACACAATTCCGTCTCGTTTCGCCAATCATCTTTACAAGCCTCATTTCCAATCAGCTCCCTGCTGCCCCGGATATCCGATGCTATGCAGGGCATCCCAGATGCCATCGCCTCCATCAATGCTACAGGCATTCCTTCCCGTACAGATGGAAATACAAATAGATCTGCATGCCGGTAAATCCACGGCATATTTTCCTGATATCCTGGCATCCGTATACGTTTTCCCACACCCATCCTGTCTGCATACCTCTGCAGCTTCAGCCTGAGAGTTCCCTGCCCACAGATCAGATAGTAAATATTCTGCTGTTTCAGCTGTGACATTGCCCAGATTACAAGCTTATGGTTTTTCCCCTTATTCAGCTCTCCTACTGATAAAAGTATTACCGCATTCATCGGGATGTGATAATAACGGCAAAATTCCGACCTATCATTGTAATTCTTGTCTATTCTGTGTATACATGATCCACATTGATCTGTACTGCGTATGCATGCCCCGCATTGATCCATTCTACCTGCATCTGCGAACTGCTTTACATTTATGCCGATTCCCGGTATGCGGCATATCTTTCGTGCTCTCAAATGCCTCTTTGCAAACCGAAAATCTTCCTGATTGACCGTAATCAACAGATCCGTCCAATATGACAGCAGCTTTTCCGCCGGATAATATAAAAGCCAGTTTTTTAACGGCGCACCTTTGTAAAAATGAAACCCATGAGCTGTATAAATCACCGGAATACCCGCCCAGTGTGCCGCCGCTCTTGCCAACGCACCTCCGATCGGAGAATGACAGTGTATCCATTCAAACTGATATCTATCCGCCAGCACTTTCATCTGCCTATAAGCCCGGACAAAGCTGATTCCTGCATAAATGCTCCTTGGACAATCCCACTGATGCCAAATGACCTTCCTGTTCTGTAGCATTTTTTTCAAGGCGCAGATCCTGCGCCTGTTACACGTATTTCCTTTTTCAAAATTACATGCCACATGTACCTCATATCCCAGTTCCTGCATCAGGCGGATATTCGGCATATTAAACTGATCAATCATAGAGGCCACAGATGCAGCCATCAAAACTCGTCTTTTCATGCCTCGCTCTTACTATCCATTATTTTTTCTGCACTCATATATCCCTGCTTCTCATGCTTCATCCTCATTGCTTTCTCTGCACCCATATGCCCGCTGCTTTTATGTTTCATATTCATTGCTTTTTCTGTACCCATATGCCCAGTGCTTTTCATGCTTCATCCTCATTGCTTTTTTCTGTGTTCATAATGATCCTTGCTTTTTTACGCTTCATTCATTGCATCTGCTACAGATTTTACGATTCTAAGATACATCGCATAGTTATTTCTGCCCTGATCATCTTGTTTATTTTTCAAATTGCGGATAACTGCCTCTGGCAGCTGCGGGATATCCCAGAGCAGTTCATCTGCATTGACCTCCAGCGCACGGCATATATGTACAAATGTCTCCAGACTCATGCTCCGTGCCCCGCGTTCAATGTGTCCCAAAAAATGTGCGCTGATCCCACAGTTTTCCGCCAGCATATTCTGTGTCCAGCCCTTTTCCTTCCTTACCTGACGAATCTTCGTTCCCATTTTTACATAATCTATATCCACTGTGCCCATCTCCTCAAAATTATTCCTACGACCTGTACTCCCTGCTTTGCCGATCATTCACCTTGGATAATGGAATAACAATTTACTGCAAATTGTAAAGTCTTAACATCGTCAAATTTAGTCTCATAAAAAATTATTTACTGCCAGACACCCGCAAATACTATGATTAAGCAATATTTCAACTGCTTGAAGCATAAAACTATTTCTATCCTATAGATTTCGAATTGACATTTTAATAACTATTTTTAGTTTGCAATATTCGATTTTATCATGATAAAAATTGTTGAAATTTGCCAGAAAACGTTTAGAAATCTCCATTGTATTGTTATTTTTAAACAATTAAATTATTATTGTTGCAAAAACAGAGAAAATGTTATAGAATACTTAAAGGCAACAATTTGCAGTAAAATGTTATCCATAAGCAATATTCTTTTACTTACAAATACAAACATTCCAATTGATTCTTTGCCTCTTCTACAATTCGTCCCAATGAAAGGATCATCATTACTGATATCAATGAAATACACTATAAGACCAGTGTTGTCCTGCCAATGAGAAACGTGCCAGACGATATATTGAAATTAATACAATCAATGGCTTTCATTGTTCCGCTATAACATCACAGAAATGGATACAAAAGCATAATTTAAGGATTTATTTTTATCTATAATAGATATATAATAAAATAAGATTGTCGCAGATGAACTGCCTGCTGCCTGAGGGCAGGACTAATAATGATCGTTCATTCGGCAGATTCAGAGAAAATGCAATTCATTCAAAAAAGCCCTGTTTACATCAGCAGGCAGAAAAGGAAAGCAGACCATGATCATCGGAATCATAGGAGCCGGCCGTGTCGGCTGCTCGCTCGGAAAATATTTATCAGAAGCAGGAATACAGGCTGCCGGGTATTATGACAGCTCCAAAGAGGCTGCCGACAGTGCAGCACAGTTTACTTCCACAAAAAGCTATACAGATATCAAAGAGCTTGCTGCCCAGAGCAGCCTGCTCTTTCTCACTACGCCGGATGGCATCATTTTAAAAGTATGGGAAACCATCCGGAATCTCCCATTAGAACATAAAATCATATGCCACTGCAGCGGCGCAATGCCTTCCAACGCCTTTACCGGAATCAAAGACACCGGGGCTCATGGCTGCTCGCTCCACCCCATGCTGCCGTTCAGCAGCCGATTTTCCTCTTATGAGCAGCTGAAACATTCATTTTTTACAATCGAGGGTGATGACACTGCCGTACAGGCAGTGTCAGGCCTGTTCACCGGGCTGGGAAACACGGTATGCCGGATTGAGGGCGGCTGCAAGCCAAAATACCATGCCGCCGCAAGCATTTTAAGCAATCAGGTAGCCGCTGTGCTGGATACCGGATTCCGCCTGCTAGAAGAATGCGGCTTTACAAGACAGGAGGCAGTCGCAGCATCCGCGCAGCTCGTGCGGCAGAATGTCGAAAATATCCTGTTAAATGACTGTATACAGGCACTGACAGGCCCCATTGAACGCAATGATATCCAGACCGTGCAAAAGCATCTTGACTGCCTCAGCGGAGAAGACCACAGGATGTACCAGATCCTTGGCCTGAAGCTAGTGCGGCTTGCACAAAAGAAAAATCCGACAGGTGATTATGCAGGGCTGATCGATTTATTGAATGGAAAACTATAAATATTTTTTATCTTTCCTCTGCTAGTCACTGACCAGATACTAAAAACTATTAAATTCATGACATGATGCTAGAGCGTGTTTGAAAAATCATTCCCGTGATCTGCACTCCCCACCTTGCGGATAATTCATCCCAAATTTAATCAACATAGCCCGCTATGCCTCATAAAT
>CAJUHV010000022.1 GCA_910586445.1 uncultured Eubacterium sp. | reverse complement strand
ATATCCTGATGTGTCAGTTTATGAGTTTTCAAATCTATCAATACAAAGCATTTCAATATACAATTGTAAAACACTAAGTCAACATAAAAATCCGATGTTTCGGTGCAAATATGCATCTGTCTGTCCACAAAGCAAAAGCCCCGCCCCATCTCTAAAAGAAATTTCTGCAAATTACTGATAATTGCGTTTTCAACATCCTTTTCAGCAATTTCATTATCAGCTCTAATACCCATAAATTCTAAAACATATGGATCTTTCACAAAATTAGAAGTTTGTCCCGCTTTATCAGGAAATTGTGTTGAAAGAATGCGTTTGTAATAGCCGGATTTTATATTGCGCTCCAATTCCTTAACTGACCAGTATTCACTTGCAGCCTCATTCAAATAAAAATTCCGCTCTTCTTCATTATCCAGCCGCATAATAGTTCTAAGATGAGACCAGCGAATTTTCCCAATCAGTGAATAACCATAAGATTCCTTTGGAAATGTCAAATATAATTGTCTGCAATTCCTAATATTTGCAACTGAAAATCCTGTGCCATATTCATCGGACAATTCTTGCGAAAGACGTTTTATAAGATATGAACCGTACTTTGCTTTTCTGTCACCCTTTTGTTCCTACTCAATAATCCTTTTTCCGACATTCCTATATGCATATGTCATGATATTATTAGCCGCTTCATATGTTTTACTTTTTGCCTCATCCAATATCGCATGAACATCCTGATAAAAATGCAGTTCTTCTTCTGTTTCCACCAATTCTGCATTCGTCATTTTTTCGCTCTCCTCAATTCGCTACACGCGTGTAGCGAATTTAATATTTTTAAATTTTCGATAAAAATATGTGTTTCCTTATCCTTTAGCTTTTCGTCTTTTATAATTGCAGCAAGGTCATTTTCCCGCTGCTCATCAACATATTTCAGCCACTCCCCACTGAACCATACTGCCCCCAACGATGTGTATGCCTGCTGATCCATCGCATAGAGGAACTTATGTACAACGCAGTAAGCGTTAGTGGCATTCCGCGTTTTTATTTTCTTATCTCCAATCTGTACGCCTATTATCTTTTTTTCTTGTTTATCTTCAAAAAAAGCTGCAATAGCTTTGACCAGTTTCCCAACTCTCCCCATCTAATCACAACAGCGCACAATAACCTGCCCGCATTTTTTACAAGTGCCTTCAATAACTATACCATACTTATCCTTGCGGAGATGGTATCCTTTTGCAAAAGCTGTCACACCGCAGTTTGCACAAAAAGCATTATGCAGCCACATAGCCTTTGCCTCATCTGGATAACTTCCCCATAGTTTGATAGCGGCAATATCCGTTGTCCCTCTTCCTTTGGCAAATTCATCAGCTTCCATTGCCTGCCTTACAAATTTTTCAATGGTGTAATCATCACAACCGTCTTTTTTTAATTGTGCCGCCATTTCTTTATATTTTCCCGTGTATTTCATGATACCTCCTATTCATTTTCAATTGTTATGCACCGTTACGGAGTAGTGTATTCGGTTTTATTATTGCCTGTGCGTACATATTGTTCTCCTTGTCAAAACATAGGTAAACATCTCAAGTTACATTTTATCACTTCAAATTCCATAACGCCTATGTATGCTTCACCGAGAGCCGCTGTAATCACTCCAGCTGTCCCTGCTGAGATAGCTCCGCCTACAACTGTTCCCACACCCGGAATAAACTTGATTATATTTGTAGCCACAGTCTTTCCCAGTATAGCTGCACCTCCCGCACCAATAGATGAAGATAATAGTGCAGTAATAACGCTCTTATTCACATCAAATCCAAATATTACAGTTATTGAAGCTATCATACCTACTTGGGTAGGAATCAATAATGCACCAAATGCATTAATGGTATTGTCCTGATAATCTCCCAATTTCATTTCAGCAACGCCATTCAAGAGTTTTACCAACTTCGCATTTCTCTTTTCTACTGTTCCGCCAAGCTTGTTACTGTTTACATCAAGGTCATCAAACAAACCTTTTAAGTCATCTTCACTGTCATGCCCTTGTGTAGAACTTTCTATATTTCGGAACACCTTTTCAAGCGTTCCGTTCAAGTTCTCGTCCTGTGGTGCTTTTTCCCTCACATTGCAGAACAGTTCACTCGGCAAAATAAAATACCCCTTTGTATCAACCAATTCCTCTCTTGCAGGCTCTGCATCACTATCAGAAAGATTAACATAATCAAAATCGACATTCCCCGCCTCAATCTCTCCAGCGTTTACATATCTGGCAAAATTTTCAGAAATATATCTGTAAAACAGCATACCTAACACATACTGTTTGAAATCCCAGCCGTCTACGCTGCCTCTAGGGTCATTTGCCATATTCCATATAGTACGATGAAGTTCTTCTCTCTCTTGTTCCTTTTTGTTGTCAATCATTGGACAGCCTCCCTGCATAATCTTCCAAAATAATTTTACTACAAAATATCCAAATTGTCATTTGAATTCGTCTTAAAATTGCATAAACCATATAAATGGGACCACCTAAAAATCCCCGCAAGCCTTGATTTTTCAAGACCTGCGAGGATTTTAATTCTCACTCTACCTCGTTTCCCAGTTTCTAATTTTTAACCCTTGCCATTATCTTGCATTTAACAGCTCTTCCATTTTTCCTTGTATATAATCAATATCTGGAAAAATCAGATGAATCCCTCTTCTATACATCGCTATCACTTCCCGTAAATTAACAGTCAATTCCCTGTTCAATTTGCTGTGTATAAACAGCTCCTCACTGATCATGGTATAGAATGAAATGTCCAATAACAATCAACCATGTCCACCAGTAAAGGAGCTGTGCTTAACTTTTTTCAATTAAATACTCAGACATGACATAATTGCTGACATCAATGCCAAAGTCCGTCAGACTGTATCCCCGATCCGTCTTTTTTATTAAATCTTTTTTTAATTGTTTTTCCAAAACAGCTCCGTATACCTCTTCCAATGTTCTGGAAAACTGCTCATAAAACTCCTGCGATGAAACACCGCACATCATGCGCAGTCCCAAAAACATAAATTCCTCCATCTGCGCATGCAGATCCAGCCGCTCTCTATGCACATGCCATTCTGATAAGAACTCCTCGTCCAGATAAGCCTTTAAGTCCGTGCTATTACTAAACCGCACATTTTCAATCAAAGAAGCTGCGCCGAGCCCGATTCCCAGATAATTTTTCCGCGTCCAGTAACCGATATTATGCCTGCATGAAAAGCCATCCAGAGCATAATTGGAGATTTCATAACGCATATATCCTTCGCTTTTTAACAGCTCCTTTGTCAGGACATACATCGCCCGTTCTTCCTCTTCTGAAGGGAGCAGGCTCTGCGCCTTTCCCTTTTCACGCATCAGCTGCGCTTTTTGATACTGTTCAAAAAACGGCGTGCCTTCCTCAATGATCAGGCTGTATGCGGAGATATGCTCCGGCCTGAGCTTTAAGATTTCCAGAAGGGTTCGTTCATAGTCTCTTGCTTTCTGTCCCGGCAGTGCGGATATCAGGTCTATATTTATATTTTTAAATCCCATCTCACGCGCCAGCATATAACTGTCTGCCGACTGCTTGTGTGTATGAATCCTGCCGAGCATACGAAGCTCCCGTGCATCCGCGGACTGCATTCCTATGCTCAGCCGGTTAATGCCGCTTGACTGGTAGGCCCGCAGCTTTCCGGCATCCAGCGTACCCGGATTGCACTCAATGCTGATCTCTGCATTTTCTGCCAGTGCAAAATGTGTCCGCAGCTGCTGCATAAGATGCTGCACCTTCGAAGCTTCCAGTATCGACGGCGTACCGCCGCCGATAAATACGGAAGTGACAGACACATCCTTATAATCTTTGGACACTGCCGAAATCTCTTTATCCATCTGTTTTAAATAAGCATTTTGTACATCCTCCTCCGCCGGAGCCGATAAAAAATCACAATAGCTGCACTTTTTTTTACAAAACGGAATATGAACATACAGTTCCAGCTCTTCCATACCTTTTTCCTCCGCAGCCATATACTGCAGACACATTCTAGTCCTCGTCCAGCTTCAGCACGCTCATAAATGCCTCCTGCGGTATCTCTACGCTGCCGATCTGGCGCATGCGCTTCTTGCCTTCCTTCTGCTTTTCCAACAGTTTCTTTTTACGGGTGATATCGCCTCCATAGCATTTTGCCAGTACGTCTTTGCGCATAGCGCGTACGGTCTCCCTGGCAATAATCCTGCTGCCGACAGCTGCCTGAATCGGTATCTCAAATAAATGCCTTGGTATTTCCTCTTTAAGCCTTTCACACATCCTGCGCCCGCGCTCATATGCCGTTCCCGAAAATACGATAAAGGAAAGCGCGTCCACTTCTTCCCGGTTGATTAATATATCCAGTTTTACCAATTCGGATTTTTCATAGCCTTTTAATTCATAATCAAACGACGCATACCCTCTGGAACGCGATTTTAAAGCGTCAAAAAAATCATATATGATCTCATTCAGAGGTATCACATATTTCAGCCGCGCCCTTGTCTCTTCAAGGTATTCCATGCTCACATACACACCGCGGCGCTGCTGGCACAGATCCATAATCGCCCCGATATACTCGCTGGATACCATGATCTCTGCATCCACAACCGGCTCTTCCATATAATCAATCTCTGTCGGCTCCGGCAGGTTGGACGGATTCGTCAGCTCAATCATCGTGCCGTCCGTCTTATAGACACGGTAAATAACACCCGGCGCCGTTGTCACCAGATCCAGATTAAACTCTCTCTCCAGACGCTCCTGGATAATTTCCAAATGCAGCAGCCCCAAAAATCCGCAGCGGAATCCAAATCCCAGCGCAATCGATGTCTCTGCTTCAAACTGCAGCGCCGCATCATTTAACTGCAGCTTTTCCAGCGCGTCCCTAAGATCCGGATATTTTGTACTGTCCGCCGGATACATCCCGCAGTAAACCATCGGATTCACTTTTTTATAACCCGGCAGCGGCTGCGCGCAAGGTCTTGCTGCTTCTGTGATCGTATCGCCGACACGGGTATCCTTTACATTTTTAAGGCTCGCCGTAATATAGCCGACCATCCCTGCCGACAGCTCTTCACACGGAATAAACTGCCCTGCTCCAAAATAGCCGACTTCTACGACTTCTGCCGAGGCCCCTGTAGCCATCATTTTAATTTTTGTTCCCGCCTTTACGGTGCCTTCACGAATCCGGCAGAACACAATAACCCCTTTATACGAATCATATTTGGAATCAAAAATAAGCGCCTGCAGCGGTGCGCAAGGATCTCCGCCCGGTGCAGGGATTTTTTCTACTATGGCCTCCAAAACCTGCTCCACATTTACCCCGGTCTTTGCAGAAATCAGCGGAGCGTCTGAGGCGTCCAGCCCGATAATATCTTCGATTTCTTCCTTTACATGCTCCGGGTCTGCACTCGGCAGGTCTATTTTATTAATGACCGGAAATACTTCCAGGTCATGATCAAGCGCGAGATATACATTTGCCAGCGTCTGCGCTTCGATTCCCTGCGCAGCATCTACGACTAAAATCGCCCCGTCACATGCCGCAAGGCTTCTGGATACCTCATACGTAAAATCTACATGTCCCGGCGTGTCAATCAAATTAAAAATATATTCTTCTCCATCTTTGGCCTTATAAATAATGCGTACTGCCTGCGACTTGATCGTAATGCCCCGCTCACGCTCCAAGTCCATATTGTCAAGCACCTGCGCCTGCATTTCACGCTCAGTCAGCAGCCCGGTTTTCTCAATAATACGGTCTGCCAGCGTAGACTTGCCATGGTCGATATGGGCGACTATACAAAAATTTCTGATTCTGCTCTGATCTGCTGCCATAATTCCTCCATTCAATTGTTATTTATAACTGAAAATACCCTTTGCATATAATTTGACAAATGTATTTAAGATTTATTTCATGCATTTTACATCTTAACATAATTTACCTATCGGCGCAATATTTTGCTTACGTTTTATATACCCACACATAAGAAAAAAGCCCGGCTTTATTATACGCCAGACCTTTTTCAAGTATGCCCTAATCATTCTTTCCAGACAGCACTTTATCCAGTATGTCCGCAAGCGGCACCATCGCATTGACCGCCTCCTGATATGTATTTGTCTGCGCACCCACCTCAACCAGCAGCGATTTCGGCAGATAATGCAGGTTGTAGCGATATCCTTTCAAATAAACGCATCTGGAAAATCCCGGATAATACTCCGCCGCTGCCAGCTGCATCTGAAAGGAAAATGCCAGGTTGTCTGACAGGTTCGGATTATTCAGATAGCTGATATCCCCTTGTGAAGTCGTATGGCTGAGTCCGTTAAAAAACATAATGGTAGCGGTATCCTTGCCGTCGATTTTTTCCACCAGCCTCGTACCTTCTGCCACCCCGTCCCTATGCAGGTCGATCACAACCTGTATGCTCGGATTATCCTTTAACAGCTGCTCCAGCGCCGGCGCTGCCCTGGAATAAGCATTGTCCCGATCTGGCAGATCGTATTTTCCCTTATGGTGCAGCACCTTATATCCATAAGTCTCTTCCAAAAGCTGTGTCAGATAATCACCCAGCCCTAATACAGACTGCGATTCATCTTTGGAATCCGCATACCGCTCCTGCGAATGCGTATGATAAATCAAAATCTGCGCTCCCTCGGCTTTAAGATCCTCTTTATTTATGCTCATATCCTTTGCCAGCATATTGGACGCATTCAGCTGCCTGCTGTTTGTAGTCGTCGTGCTGTCAACCCGGTAAAAATTCTGCAGCAGATAATCAAAATCATTCAGCTTTTCACGCGAATATTTCTTTACCTTTTCTCCTGTTACAGATACGGCTGAAACAGGCGTCTCATAACCTGCCCCGCCGTCATCTGTGTCCTGAACACCCTGCAGGTCTACCTCATCCTGCACTGCCTGCTGGTTTTCATACAGCAGCTGTTCGCGAAATAATGCATCTATATTATTGCCACAGCTGTCCTCCGACTCGCCGGGCAGCCCCGCCTCGCCGACCGCCACCTGCATTTCCTGTTTTCTCGTATAACCATAAATGGGCAGCAGCTCATCCATGCTGTCCGCAAGATATTCGTAAATCGTCTTTTCCCCCGACTGCGACGAATCATACACCATAATAGGCATACAGCTTTGGACTGCCTGATACCCCAGATTTGCCTGTACTGCCTTTACAGCTGCCTCCAATATTGTATTTTTTGTAATTCCGGCTGATTCCATCACATAAATACATGCCATAATAAAAACAGCCAGCGGAACTGCGCCCGCCCAGACCTTCCTTCTGCACTTTTTCTTATAACGCATCGCTCGCCCTCCCACTCCAAAACAGTATATGAAATGCCTGTATGGATTTATGTCTATTCGTGAAGACAGCCTTGTGCAACAGCGCGACACATTTCCTTCCGATTCGCGAAATTAATACCTGTGTGCCTCCTCGTTCTTCTGCAGTGCCAGGTTAATCCCTTCCGACACCGTAAAGCTCAGGCGCTTGACAGCTTCATCTACATCCTTAGGCGTAACAAACAGTGTATTCAGCTGCGGTGTCAGCAGTTCGTGCACAAGCTCATATTTTTCCATCATATCCAGTTTTTCATAGGAATTACTAATACGCCGCAGCTGTTCTGCCTGGCTCATCGCCTCAAGAAGATTATTCATCGTATCGATCACTATTGTAGCAGCATCTACAACTGTCGGTATCCCGACCGCGATCACCGGAATACCCATGCTCTCACCGTTTAACGCATGCCTGTGGTTGCCCACGCCGGAGCCTGGATTGATCCCAGTATCGGTAATCTGTATCGTCCTGTTCAGCCTTCTCGTGCTGCGTGCCGCCAGAGCATCGACAGCTATAATAATATCAGGATTTGTTTCCTTCGTAATCCCGCGTACAATCTCCATAGATTCAATGCCTGTCTGTGCCATGACTCCGGGCACAATGCTGCTGACCGACTTATGGCAGCTGTCTCCGATCACATATCTGCCAAATTCTTTGATGATGTGCCTTGTAATGCACAGATTATCTACGACACGCGGTCCCAGCGAATCCGGCGTCACTGCCCGGTTTCCAAGCCCTACCACAAGCGTCGTGAAATCCTCTTTCTGTGGAAGCAGCCGCTTTAACACCTTGGACAGCTGGATGGATATCTCCCTGTGATACCCTTCGTCTTCATCAATCATATTGGGAGCCTCCAGCGTCACATAGCTGCCCTTTGGCTTGCCCATCGCCTTTGCCCCGTTCTCTGTCTCAATAATTACGCTGCTGATATGGATATCCGGCGTTGCCTGCTCTTCTTCCAGCCTTACGCCCTTAATCTCTACATTATCCTCATCAAATTTTTCCCGCGCCTCAAGCGCCAGATCTGTTCGAACCTGGAACATTTCTTCTCACCCTCGCTCATTGTATTTTTCATATCATGAAATAAAGACTACCGTAACTATTTTTTGCAAAAAAACACATTTTATGTATTGACAGACCATATCAATTATTCTATTATTATTTAGTGTTTAGTGTTCGTTAGCATGTCCGTGTCCGCATAATGAACACCACGATATTGAATATTAATGCAAACGGAGGTGTTTGAATTGGCTAATATTAAATCAGCAAAGAAGAGAATTCTTGTATCGCAGAAAAGGGCTGCCCGGAATAAATCAATCCGTTCCAGAGTAAAGACATCCATTAAAAAAGTGGACGCTGCAATCGCTGCAAATGATAAAGAAGCTGCAGCTGCTGCTCTGCGCGGCGCTACATCAGAGCTGAGCAAGGCAGTAAGCAAGGGTGTTTACCACAAGAATACTTCTTCAAGAAAGATTTCCAGATTAAGTCACGCTGTCAACAAAATGGCATAAGCACCGGCTGATCCTGCACGAACGTGCAGCATTCGGAAATCGGGATGTCCTGCATGCTATAGGACATGCCATAGAAAAATGAATAAATACGATCAAAGACCACCGCTCCCTCTCAATCGGTGGTTTTTCTTTTTCTATCAAAATTCTTATTTTAGGATGAATGCTTCATAAAGAATCCATCCCAAATTTATGAGGCATACCCACGGGGCATGGGCCATGCTGATTAAATTTGGGATGAATTATCCGCATCATCTTGGACAATTAGTAGTCCAAGAAGCTTTAAGCGGGGCGTGCAGATCGCGGGAATGATTTTTCAGACACGCTCTAGTCTCCCGCCGA
The DNA here is from genome assembly GCA_910586445.1 of uncultured Eubacterium sp. Lineage (GTDB taxonomy): Bacteria > Bacillota > Clostridia > Lachnospirales > Lachnospiraceae > Eubacterium_J. Next base: position 44,090 of record CAJUHV010000022.1, on the reverse strand, counting down.
TGCACTGGCCTTGATAATAAACAGCTCCACTGCGATCTGTTCATTCAGCTTTCCGCTTTTGCTGTCCGTCTCAAGCTCCGCCCCGTCCGACAGTGCCTGCTTTAATTCATCAGCCGTAAAACATGCCGCCTGCTCTAAGGTGCGCTTTACCGCAAACGGCGGAATGCCTGCATTTGACGCCATCGTCTTTGCATCTACGCCGGCTTTTTTCATATATTTTAAATCCAGCAAAATGCGGAACTGACGGTTGATCAGGTACAGAATGCGCATCGGAGGCTCTTTTAATGCAAGCAGGTCATGATACAAAGACAGCGCATGCTTCTGCTGCCGCTTTCCAATCGCATGCACCATGTCAAAAATATGGTTGGCAGCCTGCCCTGTGCACACCGCTTCTACATCCTCTGCCCCGATTACTTCCCGCCCCAATGTATAACACAGCAGCTTTTCCAGTTCCTGATCGATACTGCCCATATCTGTCCCGACCTTTGTTAGAAAAAACTGTAAGACAGACTGCGTGATCTTTTTATTCTCCCTTTTTAACCGCCCAAGAATCCAGCGTGTCAGCAGCTGCTCATTCTGTTCCCCAAATTCCACTGCCCTGCCCGCTTTACTTACGGCTTTATACATTTTTCCCCGTTTGTCAACTTTAGATTCTACAAACAGAATGCAGGTAGACGCCGGAATGTCTGGTATATATTTTAAAAGGGCTTCGCAGCCGTTTTTAAAAAATTCGCTTTCTTCTACTAAAATCAGCCTGTGCTCCGCAAAAAAAGGCATCGTCTCCGCCACATCAATCAGCTCCAACGGATTAAAATCTTTCCCCTCATAACGGGCAAAATTCATCGTATCATCCGGCTGGAGCAGCGCGTTTTTTAATTTCTGCTTGTACTGCTGCTTTAAATAATTCTCACTGCCGTATAATAAATAGACATTCTGGAAACTGCCGGTCTTAATATCTTCGTCTATTGTCCTCATAAAAAACTACTAATCTGCCTTTCTAAAGATTTATAGCAAAATCCGCCTCTTACTATCTGCGCACGGCCTTTAAGTATTCCCAATACTGCCACCCAAACCATGCAAACAGAGCAAGATAAAGCACTGTCATCACAATATATAAATATATGACAAATGGAGCCGCTGTCCTCGCATCACCGTATTCTGCAAACAAATAGCCCTGCAGACAGAGGTTTGGCAGAACCGTTAGAAAAAACAGACAAGCCGCTGGTCTGATCCGTCCTTTAAACACCCTCTTCATCATCTCTAGTTTAGAGGCATCATCACAAAAAATCTCTTCCTCCCCATTCATTTCGGAAGACGGCTTTCGAAAATAACTATATCCCCAAAAGCTCTGTAAGTACTCCCACCCAAGATCCTGGAACATCTTCACATATTCGGGCATAGACGAGATTCCTTCCAGATTATAATCCAATTGATACACAACATCTTCCGGCTCACATTTTTCAAAATAGTAGCATCCTATGCCGCTCACATGTACAAATTTCCATCCCATATTATGTTGCAGCCTCAGGTATTCCTCCTCCTTTTTCCACTGCGGAACCGTAAAAAACCTGAACTCTTTTTTCATCATACTCACGCACCTCCAACATATTTTGATATAAACGCTTAATCCGTGTCATTTCCATATTGAGCACCTGCATGCCCAGATCGGTAATACGGTAAATCTTTCTTTTATCTTCTTCCCTCACAAACCGGATAATCCCGTCTTTTTCCATCTTTGACAGGCTCCCATACATAGTACCCGGACTGATTTTCACTGCTCCTTTAGTCAATGCTTCAACCTTCTGCACAATTCCATAGCCGTGCATTTCTTCCCGCAGACACAGCAGGATGTAAAATCCCGTTTCAGTCATGGGTACATATACTTTTTTGATATGCGCATCCATGATACCACCTCCCTCTTCAGTGCGATATATCGAACTGCGATATTTGCATTAAGTATAGCACTGCGATATATCTCTGTCAAGGCTTAGATTTTTGATTTTATGCTTTTCACTAACAATTACTCTTGTTTTACCCATATTGTATACTGCTTATAACCCTTATACAGAATATTCCAGAAGCATTCAACAGGAGGCGAATGAAATTATGACTATTGTAAGTATGTTTGAGGCAAGGGCAGAAAAAAGAGGAGCGGCCCGCGGCGAAGTCCACGGTGAAGCACGCGGCATTATAAAAAATGGAAGACGGCATTCTTTTAGCGATGATATTATCATCCAGGATCTTGAAGCACAGATTGGCTGCAGTTTTCAAGATGCCCAAAAAATCCTATATGAATTCGACCACTCTGAAAAATAAGGGTATGCCCTACAGATATCCAGAAAATATCAGTGCCTGCGCGGACAAAATCAATCGTGAGTGCTGCGCAGGTATTCCTGCACATGCACACCTTTACTGCCCTGACAAATGCCAATCTGCCCGGAATGCATTGTATAATACACGCACCCGCTGTACTGCTCCATAAGCTCCACTGCCTCCCTGCCCGGGTGCCCATAATCATTTTCTTCGGCACAGGAAATAACTGATATATCCGGCTTCAGACACTGCAGGATTTCTTTCGAATTTGAATATTTTGACCCATGATGTGCCGCCTTATAGAGCGTTACATGCGAAATACCCTGCCCTGCCAGCAGCTGCTTCTCCTGCTCTGACGAAAGATCTCCAGAGAAAAATGCCCTAAATCCCCTGTCTTCATACAGCAGCACAAGGCTTGCAGCGTTTCTGTCATCCGTAGTCAGCGTATCAGACGGCCACAGGCAGGTAAAGCCGGCATATGTTCCACGAAGCTTCTCCCCAACGCCCAGATGATGTACCAGAATCTGCTGTTTGTCCAGCAGGCCCAGCAGATCCGCATATGCCTCATCCTGCACAACTCCTTTTGCAAATACGACCTGTCCGATTTGATAACCGCTTTCTGCGGCTTCTTTCAGCCCGCTTACATGATCTTTGTCCAGATGCGAGACAAACCACACGTCTATCCCATCCACCCCATGCGATTTTAAAAACGGAAGTATCCGGTAAGTACCTGCATTTTTCACGTCTGTGCTGCCTCCGTCAATAAAAATGTCCATTCCGTCACTCGTATGTATATATATGCCGTCGCCCTGCCCGATATCCAAAAAGACTACTTCCTGCCGCTTTGGCAGTCTGACAGAAAGCAGCATGGCACAAGACAGCATACCAAAAACAACAGCATATTTTTGCAATTTTATAATCCGGGTCTGCGGCTGCTTATAAAACCTCTGGTCCGCTGCCCGGATCATTATCCAGGCACATCCCGCCACAGTCATATAATAGCATATCATCTGCCAGCTTTCAGGCCTTCCAATCACACAGACAGCCTTCGGCAGCTCTAAAAACAATTCTCCAGCCTTTGCAAAATACCAGAGCAGCCGTTCACATACGGATAAAAGGACATCAGAAAGCATTCCAAAAATACCATAGATCAGCCCGAATCCGCCTCCAAGCAGCCCGGTAATCAGCACGATTTCCACAAACGGCAGTACGAAAAGATTTAACAGCACAGAATACAGTGGAATCTCATAATAATACCACGCCGTCAGCGGCAGCGTAAAAATCTGTATGCCTGCGCTGATCATCACTGTTTCTGTCAGCTTCAGCCTCGGCTCAAAAATGCGGCAGATTTCCCTGCCGAACAATACGCCTGCCACAGCTGCAAAAGAAAACTGAAACGCCGCCAAAAACAGCGCACGCGGATTATATGCCAGAATACATGCCGCAGCCGCTGCAAGCCCATTCACGCTGTCATATGCCCGTCCCGCACATGCTGCACCCAGATAGATCCCAAACATGACCACTGCGCGTACCGCCGATAAACCCATGCCTGTCATAAGGACAAACAGCAGAAGCATTCCCATCGCAAAAAGCGAAGCATGCATATAGGACATACCGCACTTTCGCAGCAGCTGGTAAGCCGACGCACCCAGAATGGAAATATGAAGCCCGGATATTGCCAAAATATGAGAAATGCCGCTGCGCCTGTACAGTTCCTTTGTCTGGCTTAACAGCAGGCTCTTTTCTCCAAGCAGCATGGCACTAAGCGCTCCTGCCTCCTGACTGTCCATTGCCTTGGCATATACCTGCAGCAGTTTCTGCTGCACCGCATACAAAAATTCTCTGATCAAATCCTTTTTATTTTCTGCAATCTGAACGGAATTATCATCTGCATATATTTTAAATGAATATCCCTGATTCTGGTAATAGGCACGTTCGTCAAAGCTGCCGTCATTGCGTGCAGTCTGAAATAATATACTCCTTCCTGTCAGTAAAACGGTGTTTCCTATAACCGGTTCGGCGCATTTTACATATACAATGACATTTCCGCAGAACCGTATTCCTTCTTCTGTACTTAAATAAGCGTCTGCTAAATAAATAGTCCACTGCCTTGTTTCAGCGGATACAGAGCTGTTATTAAGATTTTGCGCTGTTCTGTTCGTGCCTGCCCAGCTTGAGTCAGGCCCGGATGCCCTGCAGCAGGCTTCAGGATATTTTACTTTAGATGAAATATGTTCACTATTAATATGATCACTGTTGAACTGATTGTCACTATTAAACTGATAATCACTATTGAACTGACGATCACTATTGAACTGATAATCACTATTGAACTGATAATCACTATTGAACTGATGATCGGATTTACGATTTAAATCCACAAGCGTTGTGTTTAGATTTGAAATATGATTTACAGATTGCTGTGTATCCCTGCATTGTTTTTTAATAATTTTCCCCTGTACCGTTACTCTTTGTCCGTCTGCCATGCCCGCTGTCCGGCATTTCAATGCGTCTGATACCAGATACATACGCACCATGCCGGTTCCATAAGCTGCTGCAAGAACCGCGGCCAGACAGATTTTTCTCCACCAGATCCTTTCCCGGCCTGCCCAGATTCCGCCAGATGCCAGCGCTGCCGCCGCTGCGCCTGTCATCATCCAGACGCTTGGATCAGCCTGGCCTGGCGTCTGGCATAGGCCAATTCCTTCTGCTGTTAAAATCCCTAGGACAAATAAAATAACTGCCTGACAGGGATATCTTTTGATCACCTGTCTATGACTCCTTTCTGCAGCGGTCTGCTGCATGATCTCTCTATTGATATTATTTTGTAATTATATTATCTTTTCGCTGTATTATTTTCTTATTGGTATTACTTGTTTTTGTAATGCTTATTGTTTGTGTTACTTTTTATTCGTAATGTTTGTTTCTTGTTATTTATAATACCTGCTGCTTGTATTTTGGAGCATTGCTTTTTATTTGTAATACCTGCTGCCTGCATTTTTATTTGTTTTTTTCTGATCAATGACTGGCTGTGCTGCTTTCGTCTACATTCTCTTTGTTCGTCTGATTTTCATCCTTGTTATTTTTATCTTCCTGTCCTTCTTTGTCTTTATCATCCGCTTCATCCGAAGAATTCATTTCAAAATCAACAAAATGATAATCCGGGCGGTACATTTCTGACAATTCGTACTCGTCCCTGTAAATGCCGCTTGTATCTCCGTTTATTGAGATCTGTACACGCTCAATATTTCCAAGCGATGCCAGCGAGTTTACAATCGAGTAAATCACGACCGCCTCCTGAATCTCATAATTATGATTTTTAAAATTTTCATCCAGATTTACATAGCAGGAGCCGTCCACGACAGCAACATTGATCAGCTTTGTCTCATCCGGGATCGTCTTACGCGCCTTTTTCCCTTTCGGGCCTATCATCAAATGCTCCATTACGAGTTTTTCCATTGAAATATTGCTGTTATAATAGACTTCCTGCCGTTCTTTTATTAAACCGTCGCCTGATTCATTCGAAAAATACAGATCGATCGCGGCATGCTGGAAGGAATTGATCTGCTCTCCGGGATTTTCCACAAAAGAATCTATGGTCATCCCCCCCACTGCAACGCCTAAGCTGTCTACCAGCGGCTTTCCTGCTACGGTAAAGCTCACGCTTTCAATCCCTTCAATCTGGGTCATTGTCTTGACGACAGCCAGTCGGCAGAGTATTTCTGTTATAGAATCAAGCTTATCATATTCTGTGTCAAAATCCAGATTCAGACAGTCCTGCTCCACTTCCCATGACCGGATGCTGACGCCTTCCGGGATTGCCTTTACATAGTCTACCGTATCCGTATCTGTCGCGAGCTGTTCTAAAAATTCACGAATCAGGCCGTCTACGGATGCACTTTCCGGCACATAGCCTACCTGCACCGTCTGCGTCTGCTCGTTATCCACATAGCTGATATGATATTCATATTCTTCCTGCTTTGTGCCGCAGCCCTGTACAGACAGCATGGCCGCTGCCAGGCATGCGAAGCATCTGCCAATGACTACTGCCTTTTTCATTTCTCTGCCTTTCTTCATACCGACAATATCATTCCTTCACGAAAACTGCATTTATGTTAGTCCAATATAATTCAGAGGAATGCGCACATTAAAAATCGTGCCTTCCCCTTCCGTACTAAACGCCTTAATTGCCCCGCGGTGCATAAGCACTACACTCCTGGTAATTGCAAGGCCGAGCCCAGTGCCGCCGATTTCCTTGGAATGCGACTTGTCCACACGGTAAAAGCGCTCAAAAATACGGTCCAGTGATTCCTCTGGTATCCCGATCCCGTTATCTTCCACCTTAATATAGAAAAACTGGTGGTCTGCGTTTAACGATACATGCACCCATCCGTTTTTCGAATTATACTTGATGGCATTTTCCACCAGATTGGAAATCGCAAGCGTCAGCTTCACTTCATCTACTTCTGCCGTTACCGGCCGGAAACTCTCCATAACCAGCTCGATATGCTGCTTTTCCGCAATCGGGCGCAGACGTTTTAAAATCAGCTCCAGCAGGTCATTGATATTTAATGCAGCGATATTCAGACTGTCCGCTGCCTTATCCATTTTTACCAAAGACAGCAGGTCAGTAATAATCTTATTTTCCCGGTCGATTTCGTTTGTAATATCCTGCATAAACTCTTTGTACAGCTCTAATGGTACATTTTCCTGCATATTCAAAGAATCAGCCAGTACCTTCATCGATGTCAGCGGCGTTTTCAGCTCATGTGAGACATTGGACACGAATTCCTGCCTGGAATCATCCAGCACCTTCATGCGGTCTAACAGCTCGTTTGTCCTTTCACAGATAAGCTCCGTCTCTGAATACGTATGGATCATCAGCTCATCCTCGCCGTATCCTGCCTGGATCTCATCTATGGATTTGGATAACTGGATAAACGGCTGCGCCAGCAGCGAGGATATAAGCACCGCCAGTACAATGCATACGACACCCGCTGTCAGTGACACGATAAAGCCGATCTGCGTCAGATATGCAATATGTGTCTGCGTCACATCCGTAGATACACTCACAAGCATGACGCCGATTACTTCTTCGCCAAGCGCCTGACGGACAGGCACCGCGACCTCTATAAATCCATTGACGGGGTCATATTTTGTCACATCCTGTCCCTGCACACATTTTACAACTTCCTCAGATATGATAATTTTGCCGCTGTCTATATCATATGTGTCCTTGTGTATCTGAAACGCCTGGTCAATCACCAGTATTCTGCCGTCATAAATATTAGACAGCTGCTCAAACTGTTTGTTGACTACCTCATTTGTATTATCCTCCAGATATCCATAAGAGGCAATCTGATCTGCCAATATCTTAGACTGTGACAGGATATCTACCATCCTTACGTTTATTGCCCGTTTCTCGTAGCCCCTGATTACAAAAAACTGCATAAACAGCATCGGTGCCAGACCAAACAGCAGCAGCACAAGCAGCAGGCGGAATTTCAAGCTTTTTAAATAATCGCAGATTTTCTTTTTTCTAATCATCATGACTCCGATCAATCATGGTAAATTTCTTTATCGCAAACATTACTGCCCCAATTTGATACTAACCGGCCGGCATCAACAAATCAGCCGTGGTAATAATATCCGACCCCCCATTTTGTATGGACGTATTTCGGCTCGCTCGGATTCTTCTCGATCTTTTCACGCATACGGCGCACATGCACATCCACTGTACGTACGTCTCCCGGATAATCGACACCCCATACCAGATTCAGCAGCTTCTCACGGCTGTAGACCTTATTCGGATTACGGACTAACAGCTCCAGCAGCTCAAATTCCTTGCCTGTCAGGTTGACCTCCTTATCCTGGATAAACAGACGGCGGCTTTCGCAGTCCATCCTAAGGTCTCCGTCTTCGATCATGTGCACGCGCTCTTCTACCACTTTCTTCTTGCCCATTCTGCGCATAATCGCTTTGATTCTCGCCTTTACCTCCAATATATTAAACGGTTTTGTAATATAATCATCTGCGCCGAACTCCAGACCCAGAATCTTATCCATATCATCCCCTTTGGCTGTCAGCATGACAATTGGCACATCTGAAAACTCCCTGACTCTCTGGCACACTTCCATGCCATCGATCTTTGGCAGCATTAAATCAAGCAGAATCATATCATATATACCGACAGTTGCCTTCTGCAGCGCCTCTTCGCCGTCATATGCACAATCTACTTCCATGCCGTCCTGTTCCAGACTGAACCGGATTCCCTTTACTATCAGCTTTTCATCGTCAACAACCAGAACCTTCTTTGCCATGCTAACCTCCATTGCAGCCTAATCGGCTGCTTCTATTTTATCTTGAATCTTAGCATACACGCCTTCACCTATTCCGCTTACATTCATAATTTCTTCAATGGACGCAAAACCCCCATGGCTTTCTCGGTAAGCAATAATACTGGCGGCTTTTGCCTCGCCTATGCCGTTTAATGTCATCAGCTGCGCGGCTGATGCCGTATTAATATCAATCAAATCAATCTGTTCATCTGACCGGCTGCCGGCGGCAGGCTGCGATTTACTATCATTGTCTTGTCGGGCTGTTAGATCCCTGGAATCTTTTTCCAGCTCCCTGTGTTCTTTCATGGTCAGTACTTCGATCATATCACCGTCTTGAATCTCTTCTGCCTGATTGATACCCTTTTCATAAGCATTTTTACAAAATCCGCCGGCCAGGGCGATCGCTTCATACACACGGCTCCCCTGCGGCAGCTCAAACACTCCCGAATGTTTTACCGCGCCGCAGACATAAACAAAACATGTGCCTGGCTCGGCATTTTGATCTGACAATATGGCATCTCCATCTTTTATGGTATCTCCATCTTCTATGGTATCCTGCTTTGAAGCTGCATTCCCGGCGTGCGGCAGATCCTGTCCTTCGTGCTTTGTCTGCGCATCATACGCATTTTCTTCTGTATCCTGTGTCTTTGCCTCCAGGTACATCTTTGGCCGGCTCCCGCTGCCGGCGCAGCCGCTTATACAAAAAACAGCCCCTAACAAAAACATGTATGCTTTGATATTTAATTTATTCATATGCATTCTCCTCTTCTTTCATTCTGAATATTGAAAAGGAGTCCCTCAATGCCTACTATTTTTATTTTATCGGATATATTTAAGCATTTCAATAGCATTTACGAATTTTCAGAAATAATTCAGAATTGGCGCGTTCAAAATCCGGACAAAAAAATACTCCGCCTGCCATTTTCATTTCTGGTCAGACAAAGTATTTTTATACATTATATATGTTCTAAAACACCAGCCAGCTTTTGTATCATTTCATCAACATCGGATTCCGTAATAACAAGAGGCGGAAGGAGCCGGATGACATTCGTGCCTGCCGTAATCAAAATCAGCCCTTGTTTTAATGCTTCTGCGCAAATGTCTGCTGCTTTTTTTGTCGTAACAATGCCCTGCATAAGCCCCATGCCCCGACGGCTCGTTAAGACATCGTACTTTTGTATTATTTCGTCCAGCTTCTGTTCCAGATAAATGGAAACCTTTCGGACATTTTCCAGTATGTGCATGCTTTCAAATAAATCAAATACCGTGCTTACTGCCGCGCCTGCAAACGGATTTCCGCCGTAGGTCGTGCCATGATCTCCGGGTGCCAGAGATTTTTCTACTGCATGCTGCGTCATTAAAAATGCACCGACCGGAACGCCGCAGCCAAGAGCCTTTGCCGTCGTCATAATGTCCGGCTTTATGCCGTAATGCTGCCAGGCAAACATCTCCCCGGTACGCCCCATGCCGCACTGTATCTCATCTAAGATCAGCAGAAGGTCATGCTCGTCGCATAATGCACGCACGCCTTCTAAAAATTCTTTTTCCGCCGGATGAACGCCGCTCTCGCCCTGAATGGTTTCTAAAATAACGGCACATGTTTTCTCTGTAATCTGCGCTTTTACGCTGTCCAGATCATTTAAGGCAGCAAAACGCACACCGCCCATTAACGGCTCAAACGGTTCCTGATAATGTGCATTTCCGGTTACTGACAGCGCGCCGATCGTTCTTCCGTGAAACGACTCATGCATGGCGATTACTTCATGTCCTGCGTGCCCGTCCCTTGTATAAGCATATTTTTTTGCAGCCTTTATGGCTCCCTCTACCGCCTCCGCACCGCTGTTTGTAAAAAATATACGATCCATGCCGGAGGCTTTCAGCGCTTTTTTCGCAGCCTCAATGGTCGGTATATTATAAAACAGATTTGATGTATGAAGCAGCTTGTCTGCCTGTGCCTTTAACGCCTCATTATACTCTTTCTTGTTATAGCCAAGCGCCATCACGCCGATCCCGGAGGCAAAGTCTAAATATTCCTTTCCCTGTATGTCATATAAATAGACGCCGTCCCCGCGCTCAAATACTACCGGAAAACGATTATATGTATGTACGAGCAGCTGCTGCGCCTCGTTCATATACTCTTGTTTATTCATGATAAAACTTTGTCTCCTTATCTCCTAATATGGCCGTACCGATTCCTTTATTTGTAAAGATCTCCAGCAGCAGGCAGTGTGCAATCCTGCCGTCTAAAATATGCACCCTGGATACACCGTTATGAATTGCTTCAATACAGTTATTTAATTTCGGCAGCATACCTCCGCCGATAAATCCGTCAGCAATCAGCTTGTCAGCTTCTGAAATCGTCAGTTCCGAAATAAGCGTGGACTTATCCTGTGGATCTTTGTATACACCCTCGATATCTGTTAAAAATGCCAGCTTCTCTGCCTCTACTGCCCTTGCAATGGCACATGCCGCATCATCTGCATTAATATTATAAGTATTTCCCTGTGCATCCATGCCGATCGGCGCTACAATCGGCAGAAAGTCCTTTTCCAGCAAATCATATAAAATCTTTGGATTGACTTCACTGACATCACCTACAAAGCCGATATCTTCTCCGTCGGCATATTTTTTTACTGCCTTTAGCATGCCCCCGTCTTTGCCGCTGATGCCGACAGCCAGAACGCCCAGCTGCTCGACCAGCTGTACAAGCGATTTATTGACTTTATTTAACACCATTTCCGCAATCTCCATTGTAGGCTCATCCGTTACACGCAGCCCATTGATAAACTGCGGCTGCATGCCTGACTTTTCCACCCAGCGGCTGATTTCCTTTCCGCCTCCATGCACGATAATCGGCTTGAAGCCGACCAGCTTTAACAGTGTCACATCCTCTATGACGCTGCGCTTTAACCCATCATCCACCATGGCACTCCCGCCATATTTTACGACAATGATCTTACGGTTGAACCGCTGAATGTACGGCAGCGCTTCTACAAGCACAGACGCTTTTTTTAATACCTCATCCATCATAGTTTCTTCCAATTTTCTGTTCCTTCTTTCTATCTTTGTCCGCCTGACGGCTTGTCACATTCTATCTTTGTCCGCCTAACAGCTTGTCACATTATTCTTAAATCACTGATTAAATTCAGTAATGTTGGCGTCATTTAATGTAAAATCATAATAATTTAAATCATCCCGAAATGTCCACCCGACACTCCTCCAAAACCGGTTTCCTACCTCATTGCTTTTAAACGCTATCAAAGACACTTTATTAATCTGCTCCTTCTGCAGCGCCTTCATGGCAAATACTGCCATCGCCTTTCCGATCCCTTTTTTCCGGTAAGCCTCATGGACACATACATGGTAAAAGCATCCCCTTCTGCCGTCATGCCCGCACAGTACGGCTCCTACAACCCTCCCCTGGTCAAGCGCTACAACGCTGGTAGCGGGATTGCGCCTGATAAAACGCTCCACGCCTTCCCTAGAGTCGTCCAGCGACCGTATGCCAAATCCCCGTATTGTCATCCACAATGCACGTACCTGACTGTAATCCCCTATGCACATCTCTCTGAACTGTATTTCCGATTTCCAGGTTTTTAGCTCGTAATTTTCCTGCATTGTTTTCCCTTTCGTTTCATTTGTTATAAAACAACTTAATAATTATGCGCATTTGGCATACAGCCGGATTCAAAGCCGCTTATGGAAACAGCGGCACCATCTCAAGCCCTTCTGTTTCTTTTATGCCAAACAGCAGGTTCATATTCTGCACCGCAGCTCCTGCGGCTCCTTTTACAAGGTTATCTAATGCACCCAGCATAATAATGCGCCCTGTACGCTTGTCAATTTTAAAATTAATATCTACAAAATTACTGCCTTCTACCCACTTTGTTTCCGGGTATACATCCGGCTCCAACAGGCGGATAAATGTCTCATTTTCATAATATTTTTGATATGCCTTACGAATCTGCTCCTCCCCGGGCAGGCTGCCGTCAGGATTTTTTACAAGCGCTGCGTATTCTGCCGCTAAAATACCGCGGTTCATCGGCACCAGATGCGGAGTAAAGCTGACCGTAATATTATGCCCTGCTGCATACCCAAGCTGCTCTTCGATCTCAGGAGTATGCCTGTGCGATGCGATGCCGTATGCCTTTATATTCTCATTTACTTCGCAGAACAGGTTATTTGCCTTTGCGCCCCTTCCTGCACCGGACGTGCCGCTTTTTGCATCAATGATCAGCGTATCCGGATCAATCAGCCCTTCCTTTACCAGCGGATAGGCCGTCAGAATCGAGCATGTCGTATAGCAGCCCGGATTTGCTACCAGCCTCGCACCTTTTACCTGCTCTCTGTTAATCTCACAAAGGCCGTATACAGCCTCATCCAAAAACTGCGGCGATTTATGCTCTATACGATACCACTGTTCATAAATGCCCACATCTTTTAGCCGGTAGTCCGCACTCAGATCGATAAATTTCGCTTTCCGCAGATACTCTTCCTTCATCACCGAGGCTAAAAATCCCTGCGGCGTAGCTGTAAATACTACATCTGCCTGACTGACCAGCTCATCCAGGTTATCATCCAGACAGGTACCTTCTATTATTTTAAACATGTTCTGATATACAGATGCATATGCCTGATCAATATAGCTTCTTGAGCCGAGCCATATGATTTCGACCTGTTTATGCCCTGCTAAGATCCGTACCAGCTCTGCACCGGCATATCCGGTTGCACCTATAATGCCTGCTTTTATCATAATCCACCTCTATTGCACTGTAATCTTTATATAACCAGATATATACTAATATAAATGCGAAAAAAGCACAAGGCTTTTATTCAATTTTTTCATATTTTTTGTATAATTATACATTTTTATAAGACAGCCTGCATCCGGCACAATAGATAAAAGCTAAGAAAAAGCTTCTGAAAATCGCTATAAAATCAATATATTTTTTCTGTATTATGGTTGTTTTTATCCTTCTTCTATTGTCAGAATGCATAATTTTTTTGAATATTTATGAATATTTTCTGCATATTTTATTGCTTGCATCTATACATTATGTGTTGTATATTAATTTCTGTAAAATACAAAAACAGGCTGCGGTTTCATTTCCTGCCCATCCGGCACGGACTGCAGCTGGCAATATGATGAAGAAAGGATACGGCTTTTATGAAAGAAAAAGTTATATTAGCATACTCAGGAGGTCTGGATACGACAGCGATCATCCCGTGGCTGAAGGAAAACTATGATTATGAAGTGATCTGCTGCTGTGTTGACTGCGGACAGGAAAACGAGCTGGACGGACTGGAAGAACGTGCAAAGCTGTCCGGCGCAGCAAAATTATATATTGAAGATATCACAGATGAGTTCTGTGAGGACTACATCCTGCCATGCGTACAGGCAGGCGCCGTTTATGAAAACAAATACCTGCTCGGCACCTCAATGGCCCGTCCGGGAATTGCCAAAAGACTGGTAGAAATCGCCAGAAAAGAAGGCGCAGCTGCTATCTGCCACGGCGCAACCGGCAAAGGCAATGACCAGATCCGTTTTGAACTTACGATCAAGGCGCTGGCACCAGACTTAAAAATTATCGCTGCATGGCGTGATGACAAGTGGACAATGGACTCCCGTGAATCCGAGATCGAATACTGCAGGGCACACGGCATTGACCTGCCGTTTTCTGCGGACAGCAGCTACAGCCGCGACCGCAACTTATGGCATATCAGCCATGAAGGTCTTGAGCTGGAAGATCCTGCCAATGAGCCGAATTATGATCATCTGTTAGTACTCGGCGTTACGCCGCAGAGAGCCCCGGAGGAAGGCGAATATGTCACAATGACCTTTGAATCCGGCGTACCAAAAACAATCAACGGCAGGGAAATGAAAGTATCTGACATTATCCGCGAGCTGAACCGTCTGGGCGGCAAACACGGCATCGGCATTGTAGATATCGTAGAAAACCGCGTAGTCGGCATGAAGAGCCGCGGTGTATATGAAACACCTGGCGGAACAATCCTTATGGAGGCTCAGCAGCAGCTTGAAGAGCTCGTTCTGGACCGTGCGACTATGGAAGTCAAAAAAGACATGGGCAATAAAATGGCTCAGATCGTATACGAAGGAAAATGGTTTACCCCGCTGCGCGAGGCTGTTTCGGCATTTGTAGCCTCCACACAAAAATATGTAACTGGAGAAGTTAAGTTTAAACTTTATAAAGGAAATATTATTAAGGCAGGAACAACTTCCCCGTATTCTCTGTACAGTGAATCACTGGCCAGCTTTACGACAGGCGATCTGTATGATCATCATGATGCAGAAGGCTTTATTACATTATTCGGCCTTCCTCTGAAAGTCCGTGCCATGAAAATGCAGGATGCAGAAAACAAATAATAATTATATTTAATTCTACATTTAATACTATATACTATGTTGTAAAACTCCCATTATTTTGTGGGAGTTTTTCTTTTAAATGACGTTCCATGGAAGTTAATAGACTTAAAAAAATATATTTGATTTTGCCCTTGAAAAAGCTTCGTAAAAATGTTATTATAACAAAAGGAAAGCACCCAATCCATAGTGGATGCTCCAAGTTTAGGCTAAGATCTGTCCTTAGGGACACCGCCTATCCTGTGGACGACAGGATAGGCATTTTTATTTCCGCTTGTTATTTCTCTTGTCGAGAAAGGCAGGCAGCGCCCTATTTCTTCCTCAAACACCCATCCAGCACATCCACCCCTTTTCTAATCTGCCAAGGTGCCAGATCACCGAAGCCAAACAGCAGCACCGGCTTTTCACCTTTCTGCTCTGCCTCCCCGATATAGCAGGCGGACACTCCCTGTATGCAGATTCCCTGTTCTGCTGCCCGCTGCGTCAGCTCCCATTCTGTTAAACTGCTGTTTAATTCTACTGCAATATGCAGTCCTGCATATCCTCCATAGATCTTGTTAACCCAAGTTTTTTCTTTTAGGGCAGCAAGCAGCAGATCATGCTTGGCTCTGTATATGCCGCGCATTTTATTCAAATGGCGCTCAAAAGCCCCTGCCTCCATAAACTGGCAGACACACATCTGCTGAATACGTGACACTGTTGAAGCATAAAAGCCGCATTTTCTTTTATAAACCGGCACCAGAGGCAGCGGGAGCACCATATAGCTGATACGGATGGACGGCATAATGCTGTTTGAAAATGTGCCGAGATAAATGACGCGGTCTAAATGTGCCATGCCCTGCAGGGAAGGAACCGGCCTGCCTTTATAGCGAAATTCACTGTCATGGTCATCTTCAATAATATAGCAGTCCTCCCTTTGTTCTGCCCATGCCAGAAGCTGCATTCTCCGCTCAAGCGGCATCACGCATCCGAGCGGAAACTGATGGGACGGCATTACATAAGCAAGCGTAACGCCATCTTTCGGAATATCTTCCACCCGCATCCCATCCTGATCCATAGGCACTGCCGCCGCCTTATAACCGATATTGCTAAACGTATCATATGCCTGCAGATACGTCGGGCTTTCCATCGCCACAAGACGCGGCCCGCCTAAAATCTGCCCCAGCAGCTGCAGCAGATATTCGTTTCCTGCCCCGATAATAATCTGCTCCGGCTTACAGTGCACGCCCCTTGCACGGTACAGATATGACGCAACTGAGCTGCGTAGCCTGTATTCTCCCTGCGGATGTCCTGCTGCCAGAAGGTTTCCCTTCGTCTCCAGCTCAAGCAGCGCCTCTTTTGAAGCCTTCCTCCAGGCATTATATGCAAATCCGCTGCTGTCTACCTGACCCGGAAGAAAATTATATTTATATTTAAAATCTTCCACAGGCTCCTTTGCCCGCTTTTCTGCCCTGTTTTCCAGTCTGTTTTGATCTGCCCCCGTCAAATGATAAAGTCCGCTGATATCACAGGCATAATAACCGCTGCCCCGTTTTGACCGCAGATACCCCTCACTGACCAGCTGCGCATAAGCCGCGTCTACCGTGCTGCGGCTCACCTGCAGATCGGCTGCCAGCTGACGCGAAGACGGCAGCCTTTCCCCGCGGGAAAACCTGCCGTCTATCATATCACGCCGGATAGATTCATAGATCTGCTCATACAGTGCCGGTTTCGCACCTGGATCTAAATCAATCAACAGCTCGTTCACTTTACTCTGCTGCCTCCTCTGCTGCTTTTTTCGCTTCCATAATCTCATCCTTCAGCATCAGTGCTTTATCTTTCAGCTTTGAGCTGACGCCCCTTGTCTGTACAACACTGCCGCAGTACTTTGAAGCAATATCATATTCCTTAAAATGCGCACTCATAACTGCAAGCAGATAGTCAAATGTGCTCGCATCCAGGCCGCAGATCGGAAAGTCTTCCTGTGTTGCCGCCTTTTGAAGCCATTCGTATGCCTGCCTGTAATAGCGCTCTTCCTTTTCCTTCAGCTGGCCACAGGCCTCCTGATCAGCCTGCCCATCCTCAGCCTCTGCTTCCATTTCTTCGATCCTGCCCCGCAGCAGCCATGCAATATGCAGGCACAGATACCCCTGCTCGCTGACCGGCAGTTCCATACTCATTGCACAGACCAGCGCCAGCTCATGTCTTGCAATGGCTGTCGCATAGTCAAGCAGCTGCTCATCAGACGGTTCACGCTGCATAAACTGGGATGTCACTTTCTCTCTCAGGCGTCTTTGCTGAAGCGATGTCAAATGCTCAAAATTCTTGTCTGACGCTGTATAGCCGCAGTATGGACATGCCGTCACACCGTATTTCAAAGAATCAATAAACTGAAACCTCGGCCTTAAATCCTGATCCGGCTCCTTCCTGCGCAGCTTGCTGTTCATAACTCTGATATCATTAAACTGCTTCTCACAATTTGTACAATTGATCTTCTTAATATATACATATTTTTTTTCTTCTTCTTTGTCGTATAATACTGACATACTTTTCCTTTTACCTTTCTTAAAACAACCCAGTACTGATCCTTGATTTGACTGATGCCGCCATTACCTTTGACACTGACATTACTTTTTCTATTACTTTTGTTGCCTTTTTATATTTTATGAAACCGGCAGCTTAAAAGAGCTCTTCAGCGATACAATACGGTTAAATACCAGATGATCCTTTGTGGAATCTTTTGCATCTACACAAAAGAACCCGTTCCTGACAAACTGAAAGCTGTCATAGGCCTGTGCCTCTGCCAGAGCCTGCTCTACATAGCACTTCTTCTCTACCAGAGAATTTGGATTTAAGTTCAGACTGCCGTCTTCTTTATTATATACCCCCTTTTCCTCATCTATCAGGTTTTCAAACAGACGCACTTTTGCCTCCAGTGCATATGGTGCCGCCACCCAGTGGATCGTGCCTTTGACCTTGCGCCCATCAGGACTGTTCCCGCCTTTGGAGGCCGGGTCATAGGTACAGTGGATCACCGATACCCTGCCGTCCGCATCCTTTTCAAAGCTCGTGCATTTTACAAAATATGCCTGCATAAGCCGCACCTCATTGCCCGGAAACATGCGGAAATACTTCTTAGGCGGCTCCTCCATAAAGTCTGCCCCATCTATATACAATTCCCGGCAAAACGGTACAGTACGCCCGCCAAGCTCTGGATTTTCCATATTGTTTTCCACCTGGAGATACTCTACCTGTCCCTCGGGATAATTGTCGATAATCACCTTCACCGGATCAACAGCTGCCATCATACGCGCCTTTTTCAGCTTTAAATCCTCACGGATACAGTATTCAAGCATTGCGATATCCGCTGTACTCTGTGCCTTGGATACGCCGCACAGTTCTATAAAGCGCTGTATGGACTCCGGCGTATACCCACGCCTGCGAAGCCCTGATATAGATACCAGCCTCGGGTCATCCCAGCCATCTACGATGCCATCTTCCACCAGCTTTTTAATATACCGCTTTCCGGTGACAACATTATTCAGATACAGTTTTGCAAACTCAATCTGGCGCGGCGGCTTTGGATACTCCAACGCCTGTACCACCCAGTCATACAACGGCCTGTGGTCTTCAAATTCCAATGTACATAGAGAATGTGTAATTCCTTCAATCGCATCTTCAATCGGATGCGCAAAATCATACATTGGATAAATACACCATTGATCTCCGGTATTGTGGTGCGTCATGTGCGCTACACGGTAAATAACGGGATCACGCATATTGATATTCCCGGAGGCCATATCAATCTTGGCCCGCAGCACTTTCTCGCCGTCCTGGTACTTTCCATTCTTCATATCTTCAAATAACGCCAGATTTTCCTCGACACTGCGTCCGCGGCTCGGATCATCCCTGCCCGGCTCTGTCAGCGTCCCGCGGTATTCCCGCATCTGCTGCGCGCTTAAATCTGAAACATAAGCCAGCCCTTTCTTAATCAGCTTTACGGCTGCCTCATACATCTGCCCGAAATAATCTGAGGCAAAAAACAGGTGGTCTTTCCAGTCCGCCCCAAGCCACTGAATATCTTCTTTGATCGACTCTACAAATTCTATCTTTTCTTTTGTAGGATTTGTATCGTCAAAACGCATATGGAACGTACCGCCATACTGTTTTGCAATCCCATAATTCAACAATATGGACTTTGCATGTCCAATGTGCAGATATCCATTCGGCTCAGGCGGAAATCTTGTGCATACGCTGTCGTACACACCTGAGGCCAGATCTTTGTCAATTTCCATTTCAATAAAATTTCTGGATGTACTTTCGTTTTCCATAATCTAAACTTCCTCCAAAAATGTCAGCCGGCAAAACGATAGAAAGCACGCTGCGCGAACTTTCTATTGTCATAAATAAAAACCAACTGCGTATTCTATGTAACAGAGTAACACAGCTGGATTTTTGCGTCAACTAACTTTTCAATTTATGACTGATTAACAGCCACAATAATCATTGTAATATTGTCCCCGGCGCCGTTTTTGTACGCCCGGTCAAGCAGGCTGTGCACTGCCTTCTTGACACTGCGCGCATCCTTTGCACGTTTTAAGCACTTTTTTATATGCCTGTCCTCGCAGTACTTATACAGGCCGTCTGAACAGATCAGAAATGTAGTATCGGGACGGATCTCATCCGTCAGCATACGGCAGCAGACGTTTTCACGCACACCGACTGCGTTGGTCAGTTTTCCCCTATTTGGATGATTTTTGATCCCCAGCTCTTCTTTTCGAATCCCCAGCTGATTTTCCCAGACTTCATCGACAGTCAGCACCTTATATACCCTGCCGCAGCTCATATAGCATCTGCTGTCACCTGCATATATGATCCCACAATACGACTGATAAATCAAAAGCGCTGTTACCGTAGTGCCGCAGACCCCACTTCGATTCAGCTGTGTATATATACGCCTGTTTGCTGCTGCAACAGCCTGTTCTGCATCATACACCATATTTTTAAAATCACCTGCACATATATCCGGCACAAAGGAATCCCACCACTTCGACAATTCGTCTATTACAATACGGCTTGCCTTTTCACCATCGGCATATCCGCCCATGCCGTCTGCTGCCGCAAATAATCCTGCGTCTGCTTTTCGATACATACAGAATGCATCTTGATTTATGTTTCGTACGCTGCCTGTATCACTCACACCATAATATTCCAATCTCATATGATTCCTATCATCTATTCCCCAACCACATCTGCGCTGCTACTTCTCTTCAAAACGCAGTTCCAGGCGGCCCAGCTTTAATATGCTGCCTGATACAATCTCTGTTTCTGTCGTGATTTCACTGCCGTTTACATAAGTCTTATTCGAAGAATGCAAATCCTTTACATAAAATCTGCCGTCTTTTGCACTTATTTCACAGTGCTTTCCTGATACAGACCTGTCATAGTCCAATACAACACTGCATAGCTCATCATTTCTTCCTATGCGCACAGGCTGATCCAACGAAACCTGGAATGATTTCGACGGCGTATGTACATCTGTCAGTATAATCTGACAAGGAGGTGTATGCTGATTCCAAAGCAGCAGCGTACCGCCTCTGCCTTTCTGATCCACTATTTCAGTAGGTTGATTTAAGCCGTCAGCCGCGGTCCCTGACAATGCTGACGCTTCTGATCCAAGTCCGATCTGACGGTCAATCTCATGTTCAATCCGCTCAAAATCCGGCTCTTGCTGCCTGTTTTTCTTTCGCTGGTTTAGAAAAAAAGCGGCCACGGCTGCGGCAATACCGCCTGCTATCAAAACAATGACCAACAAACCTGTTTTTTCTTCCTCATTTGATTTTGGCTCTGGTTTCTCCGTCTCATCTTCCCGTGAATCTGTTTGCTGCGGCTCTTCTTCCAGAATCGGCTGCGGCATCATCATTTCTGCTGTCAAAGGAGAATGATTTGGAAATGTAATCTTTACTGCTTTCCTGCTCCCGTCCATCTGCTCCTTTGGCGGTGTAATTGTCAGCTTAACAGCCGTACGGTCTTGCTTCAGCGCACTTGTAATGTCCAACAGATCCTTCGCTTTTACTTTATCCAATAAAAAATATTCCGCGTTTGTTATCCTGCTCAATGCAAACATGTTTTCCAGTTCTTCGTTATTTTTTCCGTTTTTACAGCCGATTGTATATACTGGTATCTGAAGATCTTTGATCAAAGAATAAAGCTCCTCTTTTGTATATCCGATTGATTTGTTATCCACGCCATCGGAAATAACCAGTATACGGCGGAATGTATCTGTTGGATTTTCAATATACTCTGCCTTCATCAAGTCATACAGTGCATCGGTCAGATATGTGGACTGACGCTGATAAGAAATATTATCCGCAGCCCGCATCAACGCTTCATATTCGCTCGTATAATCTACGAGCTTGCGTGCCTCCTCGCTGAATGTTGCGATACCTATTTCTTCATTCGCCAGCCGGTCAGAAATCAGGTACTGTAAAAATCTGCTGATCTTTTTCTGATTCTTCGGCGTAATAGACAGCGAATTGTCCACCATAATAAGCGTCTGCATAGGCATATCCAGCTCTTCAACCAGCTGTGTGCGCACTTTATCGGCCTCTAAATTTCCGATCTGGACATTTACATCATCTTTACCCAGATCAGTCCCCCTTACATATACGGACAGGTCAGATTCTCCAGTATAAGTCCCCATAACAGCAGCAGCAGATGCAGCACATACCGATACAGTCATAGAAATACACCATGCCAACACAAGTACGGAGGTTCTGATTTTTTTCCTCATACTTTTCACTGCTCTATTCTTTAGCATTTTCCTTTGCCCTTATTTCTTCTAAAGCTTTGTCTATACGGACCTTGAACGCCATCTGTTCCTGATCCTGATAGCCGATTGCAAAGATTTGATCAATTTGATGTGCATCAAACAAAAATGTCTTATCTGGTCCCAAAAACCCTTCTGGAAATACACAGCCGACATAGTCGTAGACCTTTTCCTGATTCTCAGCAGCTACCTGCGCAAATCCCATGATCATTAATTTTTTTGTACTGTTTTTTAATAATACAACCGAACCGATTGGCAGAACGCCTGTAAACATAAATGATTCCTCCTAATTTTACTGTTGTCTATACTCCCTACCAGCCAAACAGACTGGCTATGCCATCCGCAATATGGCTTGCCGCCGTCCGCACCGCGTCACCCGTACCGCTGAAATCAATCTCAAAACTAATACTTCCGCCGATGCCCAACGCAGCACCGATATCGCACTTAATCTTTCCATCTCCGAACTTAATATCTGCATGTGCACCTGCACCGACATAAACACTTCCCTTTAGGTCAATATCTGTACCTAATACAGTCGCACCTGCTTTTCCTTCTGCCTCTGCCAAGATTGCTTCAGCACTTGCTCCTGCTTTAAAATGCGGATCAAATGCGCCGTTTTCATCAAGAAGACCAACTGATAAACTGCCCTCAGTTGCTACCTTGCCCATGTTTATGGTGCCGCCCAGATGTGCACCTGCCATTTCATTTCCAATTGTTCCATTTGCTGCCATTGTCAATACGGAAATACTTGCGCCTACCTTCGCATCAATACTAGGATTAAAGACATAATTTCCCTTTTCGTCTTTTGTATACAAGCCTGCGCCAATATCTGCATATGCTTCATATGCCCCGGCTGCAATGGACAGACTCCCATATTCATTACTGATTTCATTATGCATGAGACTGCCTTGCCATCCATACCCAAAGCTTGTAGAAAGTCCTGGATCTTCTGGGTTTCCCCATCGTCTGTAATCTTTTCTCCAATCATTATCTACATTAAAATGGAATCCGCCCTCTGGTGCATCTGCGTCAATAGGCTTCAGCTTTATTCCAAATCCTGATATCGCCCCGGCAAGCACGCTCCCTGCCTGTGATACAACTGCTGCTACATCCTGTACCTTTGCATTTCCTAAAATCGTATTTTCTGTGCGTTCATAAAGATCTACGACATCGACCAGCGCTGCATGCATGCTGCTCATGCCTTCCTGATGTTCTATAATTTTATCTGCCACACTGACCAGCCGCATGCGCATTGTTTCTGCCGACGCCGAATGATAGCCAAGATCACCGCTGATGCTTAAAATTTCTTCTGATATGCTGCCAAGTGCATGAATCAGGCTTTCTTCTGCATCGGCAGCCATCCTCGCCCTATTTGGTTTTACTGAAAACTGTGCCATGCCTATTCATACCTCTCATTCGTTCTCCTGTCGTTCTAATTATCCGTGTAAATATGCCTGCACACTTGAGCGTGTCTTAAAATACTTTCTTAATATGCAACGCCTCCAAAATCTAGGATAGATGCTCCACAGAACAGGGCATACAGACTGCAGAAATGATTTTAAGACACGCTATAGCCTGTTTACATGACAGCTTCTTTAAACCGCTGTCATGCATTTTATGAAATTACATCGCCAGGCAGTGCACCGCCAAGATCTATATTGGCATTTTCTGCCGTTTCATATGCAGTAGCCATATCAGCCAGATCTGTCGAATGCTCTGTAATCATTTTAAACATCAGATCCATGTCGTCCTGCAGTTTGTGAAACTGGGAACTATACGTTCTGGAAGCCTCTCCCTGCCAGGATGCATTCATGCTGTCTACAAGCGACATCATCTCTCCTGTCAGCGTCTGAACCTGTCCTGCTGTCGCAAGAAATTCACTTGATGCACTCCGCAGTGCCTGCGGATCAACCTTTAAAATTCCATCCATAATTCGTTTCCTCCTTTTTGTGCCGGGTTTACGGACGCACGCTTATATTTTTTAATGATATGTTCTCGTAGAAGCCACTTCCGTATTTGCCTGCTCTGCCTTTATGTACTGGTCAGCAATTTCCAGCAGCGTGGTACAGTACTGCTCAATCAGTGTATAAAAATTGCCCATCTGCTCTTTGTCGTTATTAAATGCCGTACGGAATGCCGCCTGCGCATCTCCTTCCCACATGCCTGCCAGCGTCTGCTCCTGTTCGCTCAGGCTCTCTACCTGTGACTGGAACTGGCTGTTCATATTCCTCAGTTCTTCTGCTTTTGACTTCAATTCAGCTGCTGTTACTTGAAAATCTGCCATGATATCTCCTCCTTGTCATTTGGTAAACAATAGAAAACACGCTGTGCAGGCTTTCTATTGTCAGAAATAATAATATGTGAAAGCAATTCTGCCGCAGCCGGACACCTAATGGTACGTCCTGTCTGCGGCAGCGGCTAAAGCCGCCATTTCCGCTTCGTACAGGCGTCTTGCCATAGTCCTTAGGTCTGCCGCTGCCTGATGAAGCTCTCCGGCTGTTGCATTCATATCATCTGCCAGCCGGTCTCCTTTTACAAAATACAAAGAAGCACTCTCTCCAGTCCAGCCCGTCGAAAGATCCTGCAGCGCGCCTTGAAATTCATTTCCTGACACGCGGCTTAGTTCTTCTGCTGCCTGATCAATCCGGTCTGCCTGCCGTAATGCTTTCTGGTAATTAAAATAAATCGACTGCGAATCTCCCATTGTACGCCTCCTTAATAAATTACGTCACCCGGCAGGCCGGATGCCAGGGATTCCGCACGTTCTTCTGCCTCTATATATGTCTGTGCAATCACTATAAGATCAGCCGGATGCTCTTTTAGCCGCTTCATCATCTCTTCGATATGCAGCTTCTGGTTCTGGTAAATCGTTCTGTGCATATCCCCGGCTTCTCCGATCCAGTAGCTGCTTGTCCTGTTTATAATCTGCTCCAGCTGCCCAAACTGATTTTCCATATTCGCAATGCCGGCAGATACTGTCTCGGCCTTGCTGAGTAATTCTGCCGGGCTTACTTTGACTTCTACATTGCCTGATATTGCCATATTTTTCTCCTTATACCATGATAGAGCAGACAATGCCGCCCACACTTTCTTCGCATACATTGTACTGTGCCTTTGCGCCTTCCATACACTCCAGCAGTGCTTCAATCACACTGCACAGATCCATAGAAAACTCATAGTCCTTTTGAAACTGAGCATTAAACTCACTGTTTGCAGGCCCGTCCCACATCGCATCCATCTCATGGATCTGCGAGAACATATCATTCAGCTGCTGCCTGGCATAATTCAGCGCCTCCTGCAGTGCCTGTATGTCATTGGATAATGTGTTTGTATCTACTGCAATCTCTTCCACTTCTGCGCCCCTCCCTTTCCACTGTATTGTAAAGTCTGCCCTCTCTTTTGCTACACCAGCAGCAGGCTGCTGCCTGTCACAATGCCGTTCGCTGAAAGAGTCGAATGCTTCGGCAGGATCTGCTGATTTTTCTTTGAGCAGAGCATCAGCTTTTTTATATCCCCGACAATCTGACAGTGCTCCTTCTGCCCGATCAGCTCACTGATTTCCTCTATAATTGCGCTGATTTTTTCTTCTTCATCCAGCCGGAAATCATATGTATTTCCAACTGACGGTACATAGATATCTACCAAGATCATTACTTCCTCCCTATCTAAACCACCGCTTTTTATATGTGCCGGACAAGCTTATGTCTGCGCAGCCGCTTTAATATCTGTCAGCCCTTTACCAATGGCACGATCACCTTATGCACATTTTCCTCATCATTATATGGCAGCATGCCGACACCCACCTTTTGCGGCTTTGATCTTTCTTTCAAAGGCACATAATCAAAATTCATAATTCCATATGCCCCGACATTTCCTCCAAAATGTATTCCTGTTTTATATCTGAGGAAATAATCATAAATCTGCGTGCCTCCGGCTTTTGAAAAATCTTCCTTATTGTAGCACGCCGCCCAGAATACATTGTGCAGGCTGCCTTTATTTAAAAGATTTTCAACAAACCGTTTTACACTAAATTCAGTCGGCGCTTTTACAACACGGTCAATAAACTCTGCCAGATCTGCAACAAATATAAATTTCGGTACAAACGAACGCATATGCACATATATTTCCTCGTCAGACATATCTTTTCTCATATATTCATGTTTTTTCTCATTGCGTTCCTTAATATCCGGGATCAGAGCCTCAAAATATTGAAGGATTTCATGATCATCACTAAGCACAGGTATAGATTTTTTTTCTGCCAGGTCAGCCAGTTCTCCACTATAATCTATGATCACCGTTTCCATGCTGCGTGAAAGCGCAGCGTAAATCATTGCTTTTAACAGATTGGTTTTTCCGCTCCTTGACTTGCCTGTAATTAAATAACAGTAAGTTCTGCTTAAATCAATACCATACGGCGCAGCATTCTGCGCATTGTATCCGATCGGAAGATGCCGGTCGTCTGCAAACAGCTTTTCGGTATCCTCCAACGCCGCAAATTCTGGCCAGACCGGATTCTCTGGAATCTGCGGGACAGCTTTTGCCGGCCGGCCTGTCCATTGATTCTGCATCTGCCCGGATAAATGCGCGATCCCTTCCATACGCTTAAAGTCATCTTCTGCCCGAAAGCTCAGCGCTGTCTGAAACTCAAGCAGCTGCTCGCCGATCTTCGCAAGCCCCCTGCCTTTTATATTCGGCTCTGGAATCGTCTCTATGCGTGTCATGCGCATTGCCTCTGCATATTTAAACTTATCTCCCATTTCTAAGCAGATGACAGTCCTAAAATTATCTGCAATGCGTGCCGGAATTTCCGAGGCCTGAAATCCTCCGCCTGTAATAACCAAAAAAATGCCATGACTGACTCCATCCTTGGACAGCTGCAGAATCTTTTCATCATACATGCTGTTTGTCTTGTTCCGAAAATTTGAATAATTGTCAATCACCAGCAAAACAGCCGGGATAACTATGCCGTTTGCACGCACATACTGACTGTAATTTCCACCTCGAAACAGCTTCTTTCGCTCCTCCAGCATCACACCCAGCATATTGAAAAATTTTGCCAGCTTATCGTCATCATTTTCATACATAATCCCGCCCACATGCGGCATTTTTTCAAAGGCCGACAGCATTTTCGCACTATAGTCTATTGCATAAATATTAACCTCGGCAGGTGTATATTTCATCACAAGACTGTATACAAACGTCTGTAGAAATGTGCTTTTCCCGCTTACAACCGTACCTACCACTGCATGGTGCCCGTTTTCAGAAAGGCTGAGCGTCAGGCAGTCCTGTGCCTGATTTTCCGGGTCGTCGTACAGTCCCATCAGCACTTCCAGATCCCATGCCTTTTTCTCCCTGTGCCAAGATTTCCCGTCAAATAATTCCTGTTTTTGGTACGATGGAAGTTCGTTCAAATAAACAGCGTCTGAAAGCGGAGGCAGCCACAGCTGCATATGATTGACAAAGCCATTCTGCTTTGCCAAAACTGCCAGATATTCTACGACCGCATCCAACTGCGTCTTCTGTTTCCTTTCAGGCAGTTTAAGCCCGTTTAATTTTGCATACTGTATGACCTGTTCAGCTGCTGTAGGCACATCAGAAGTACCGCAGTATTCTTCCACATTTGCCAGCGCTGTAATGAAATCTATCAGCCTTTTTTCATTATACGCACTGTATGGATAATCAATATTTTTTTCGGAAAACAGCTCAAACATATCCCGCACATATTCCAAAAGCAGCTGGTTATCCTCCAGCAGCTGCATGCGTGACAGCTGCTCCGGCACAGGTATCAAAAAAATTACATCCAGCAGCTGCCTTATCCAGTTTCTGCGCATGGTTTCCTGCTGCCTGAGTTTCTGGCGGCTGCCTGCCAGGCTGGCTTTTCCAGTCGTAGAAGCCATCTGCGCAATCTCAGATTTTAAGCTGCCGCTTTCCTCATCATATGGTGCCCCGCTAAATCCAGACTGGAACAGCTCATATAATTCATCATTGCCTACCTGCATATAGCAGCGGCCTGCATTGGTAATGTATGCCGCATCCGGTTTATGCAGCATATCATTGCTATCCTGCCTGTCCTGAACCCTGAGGCAGAGCCGGAACTTGGAATTGCTCCAGATATTATCATCTACCGTACCGCTCGGCTTCTGAGTCGCTAAAATAAGGTGCACGCCGAGACTGCGCCCAACCTGTGCCACGCTGATCAGCTCATGCATAAAATCCGGTTCTTCCCGCTTTAATTCGGCAAACTCGTCAATGATGATAAACATATGCGGAACCGGCTGGTTTGCTTCGTTGTTTTTATAAAGCCTGGTATACAGGTTAATATTATTTACCCCATGCTCATTAAACACACGCTGCCTGCGCTTATTTTCGCTCTTTATAGAAACCATAGCGCGTTTGACCTGTCCCCCGGATAAGTTGGAAATCTGCCCCGCCATATGCGGCAGGTCGGTAAACAGGTTTGCCATTCCGCCGCCTTTGTAGTCAATAATGAAAAAAGCAATGTCATCCGGGCTGAAACTAATTGCCAACGATAAAATATAAGTCTGCAGGATCTCGCTCTTGCCAGAGCCTGTCGTACCTGCCACCAGCCCATGCGGCCCATGGTATTTTTCATGCGCATCTAAATACCAGTCCGTACCGCCGGATTTCTGCCCGATCAGCGCCCGCATGCTGTCATAATTGCGGTTTTTGCGCCATCTGTCCAGCACATTGAGCTCTTCCAGCCTCTTAATGCCATACATATCAAAAAACGTCAGCGACCCAGGAAGCTCCCCGCTTGTTTTTGTACCTGTCACCTCGATATCTGCAAGCATACGGCAGAACTTTTCCAGCTGGCTGTTTGTGACATGGTCAAAAGATACCGGCACCCTGTCCTCTAAATTTCCCTCTGTGCCGTACATGCCCTGAAATGTCTCATCGTTTTGTATAATATACCGGCATTCATTTGGCAGATTCTCATACTGGTCCGTTAAAAAGACCGTAATGACATCACAATTATTTTTATCTGTAATATATTTTGTGATCAGCTCTCCTTCCATCAGCTTCGGATCTGAAAAAAACAAGAGAAACTGCGGCAGCGTCAGGCCGGCATTTTTTTCCGAATAAGACTGCCTGTTTTCTGCCCGCGTCCTTAAAATATTCGTAATCTCATATAATACATCCCCTGCCTCCCTGCGGTTTTTCGCCATATACCGTGTCTTTTTATCTTCTGACCATACATGCGGCAGCCATTTCATATATTCCCAGTCATCAGAATCATCCATGCCTTCGTCAAATAAAAATGCCATCTTTACATCTGTATAACAGTTAGAAGCAGCAATCTGAGCTGCCAGTGTATGCATCAGCTCCAGCGCCCCCTTCTTTTTCTCTCCTCCGACAATGCCTATGATCCGGTGCCTGCTCAGATCTATACAGACCGGGACATTGTGCAGGTATTTATAATGCTGCTGTATCATTGCCGGTTTTTCTGCCAGTGAATCATTGATCAGCGTAAACCGCTCTTTTGGAATCTGTATCTGCACCTGGAACGGTTGGTCGCCTGTACCCAGCCTATGGCTTAAAAAATCATGATGATTATCATTTCGGTTCCATAACAGCGCATTTTGGGCATTATATCCACAGCAGACGGCGGCAGATGGATACATCGTACGCAGACCCGAAATATCCTTTTCATATTTTTCCCGGATCTGTGCAGAACACCTAACCAGATACTGTCCGTATGCCTCAAACCGGTGCAGCTCCTGATCAAGATGCTTCTTTTTTTCATGCCTTAAATTAATCAGTGCCCACAGGATACCTATCAGCGCAGAAGATACTGCCGTAATGATCCCCGTATACATAAACGCACTGCCGCTGCTGCCTCTTGCCCTCATGCTATAGATCGCAAGCCCGCTGCCTAAAAGCATCGGTATCGCCATTGTAAAAGAAGGGCCTATAATCATCGGGAGAGGTTTTCTATTTAATGCCTTCGCATTTGGCGGAGCTTCAATCTCTACGGTAGAATCGTCTATTTTATAAACCGTCCTCGGCGAACGGTGAAAAACCGTCTTCTTATGCGGCCCCGCAGACACCGTCTCTGCAGTCTCATAAAACTCGGGCTCCTCGTACTCTTTCATCCTGCCTGCATGAAAGCTGCCGTTTGGCGCATTGACTGCAAGGACATCGCCCAGATACACAAGGCTCAGCCTGAATATATTTATGCGGTCGCCAAACTCCAGCTGCTTTTTATGGTCAATTCTTCTGGAATTGACAAAGACACCATTCGTGCTTTTATCTACAATCGTGCATGACGATTCCTCATTTACAATCAGTGCATGCTCCCCAGAGACAAGCCTTCTTGTATCATAGACGATATCATTATTTTTATTTTTTCCTATCCTTAATTCCCGTATCGTACTGATATCATATTTTTCATAAACTTTAAATGAATTTTCGGTCTCATCTGCCATAATCGAAATCTGTTCCCGCCCCGGCAGAATGATCGAAAGAAGATCTCCGTCCTTTAATCCGATTCCAAAATATTCCTGACGGCTGACGGTATCTAAAATGATATAATTTTCAGAATACACAAAATGCCAACTGTTCTCAATAATCTCCATTTTTAATTCCAGATCTTTGTCCAGTGAAAAGATCTCATTATCCAGAATAATGGAGTTTTCTGTATTGTTTACAGCGGGAAGCAGAAATTCCCGAAAGGCTTTTGTACTATGTACAGATAAAATCATGCTCATTCGCTTTTCCTCTTTTGTATGCCGCAAATAATAATGTAGTTTAGCTACAATTATAGCAAAGTAATTCTAAGATGTAAAGTATAAATTTAGTACGCTTACAAGTCTCTTATTATTATTACTGATGCGCTATTCATATGGCATGTCTGAAAACGCTTGAATAATTTTATCACTCATTTTATAATAAATAAAAAACTAGAAGTCCAAAAAAGGAGCCCTATTATGTCCACACTGCGCAATATGACGTCCGGCTCACCGGCACGGCTGATGATATCCTTTGCACTGCCGCTTATGCTCGGCAATTTATTTCAACAATTTTATACAATTGCAGATGCCGCAATCGTAGGACAGGTACTCGGCGTACAGGCTATTGCAGCCGTAGGTGCCGCCGAGTGGGTAATCTGGATGATACAGGGCATTATACAAGGCTTCACACAGGGATTTGCCATACAGATGTCACAAGATTTTGGAGCCGGACAGTGCAAAAGGCTGCGCAATGTCATTGTAAATTCTGCCCTGCTGTCAGCAGCCACTGCCCTGATCCTGCTGGCCGGCGGACAGCTTTCTGCTAGATGGATGCTGAACCTGCTGCATACGCCGGATACTGTATTTACAGATACGATGCTTTATATGCGCACCATGTTCTGGGGAATTCCGGTTGTAATGGCTTTTAACCTGTTTGCCTCGATCCTGCGCTCTCTTGGCGATGGAAAGACACCGCTGTATGCCATGGTCTGTGCCTCTTTGATCAATATCGGCCTGGATCTATTGTTTGTACCGGTACTGCATATGGGAGTCTTCGGGGCTGCAGCCGCCACCGTTATCGCACAGTGCTGCTCCAGCCTGATCTGCCTGTGGAAAATAATGCGTATTGACATCTTAAAGCTTCAAAAAGAAGACTGCGAGATTCAGACCCGGCTGCATACCCGCCTGATGAAGCTCGGCATGCCGATGGCTTTTCAAAACTGTGTCATTTCTATCGGCGGCATGATCGTTCAGTCTGTGATCAACGGATTCGGCGTAGCTTTTATCGCGGGATTTACGGCAACAAATAAACTGTACGGCATGCTCGAAGTAGCCGCTACCTCCTACGGATTTGCGATGACGACCTATACAGGCCAGAACCTCGGCGCAGGAAAAAAAGAGCGCATCCGGCTCGGGTACCGTCAGGCTCTTTTTATCGCTGTCATAACATCCGTATTGATTGCTGCCGTAATGATTTTTGCAGGCAGATGGATACTGCTGTGCTTTATAAACGGCGATGCTAAGACAACCGAACAGACGCTTGCAATCGCCTATCATTATTTGTTTATTATGAGCATATGCCTGCCCATATTGTATTACCTGCACGTTACCCGCTCCTGCATCCAGGGCCTTGGAAATACAGTTCTGCCCATGCTTTCCGGTATTGCAGAATTCTGCATGCGTACCGGCGCAGCGCTTCTGCTGCCAAGACTGCTTGGACGTGACGGGATCTTTTATGCCGAAATCGCTGCCTGGGCAGGCGCTGATGTTATATTATTTTTTAGTTTTTATTCCTGTATAAAAAAACTAAATTAATGATTTTTTTGATTTCCTGCCGCCAGACACACCAGAAACCACCCGATACAATGTGCCGTCAGAATACAGACCTGTCCTGCCGGGGCAGGTGCTGCCTTGGATACCAGCCCCAGCATTCCCTCAAAAGCTGCTGTAGACGGGACAAGCTGGCTGAATACGGAAAAAACCTTATTTAAGCCCATCAAATATTTTACCAGCGGCACTGCTAAAAACACCAGCATTACCGTCTTGATCAGGACAACGCCCGTCATAATGTTGTCAGAAACCCTTCCGATCAGCAGGCCGATCAGAGCTGAGGCAGCGGCTGACAGAAGAATCAGCACCAGCAGAAGCAGCATGCGTTTCCAATCCATCCGAAAACAAATACATGCCGTAATAACAGCAGACAGGCTCCCACAGACAAAGCCGACAAAGATTTTCTGCGAAATATACTGTCTGCGCGTCATCGGCAGAATGCGGTTTATAAGGTCAACGCCGTTTTCTTTTTCTGCAATCATATTTACGGCATTAAACGTACACCCCATAAACATTGCAATAAGCACTATAACCGCAGGCAGCAGGCCCGCTGCCTGAACCTGCTTTGTTCCTTCCATGCCGGACTGTATTCGGCCCTGCGCCGAAAAATCCATAACACCTGCGAACTGTACTGCCGCAGCTGCTGCAATCGGCAACAGAAACGACAGCATGCAGAATTTGTCCCTCCAGATACTTTTCAGCTGATAAACCAGTCCTGCCATAATCAGCTCTCCTTCCCCATCTCTTTATAAAACGCAGCCTGTGCAAGCAGAAACATTACGCCGATCCCACAGCCCGTGCAGGCATAATAAACCCAGCCCGCACAATGTATCCCAAAGAAAGCATTTTTAAGCTCTCTGTAAATATGATAAAATGGATTCCAGTTGATCCATGCTGCCACGCCGGACGGATCTTGGGCCATAAACACAGGCACAGCTGCATATGCGACGATGACTGCATAGGCAGCAGAAAACTGCTTGAAGTCCTGCAGCAGCATGGCACAGCCAAATCCTGCCAGCGCCATAAGCAAAGATAACACAGCCGTCTGGAGCAGTACAGCAGGCATGATGCCGGCTGCCTCCAATCCGCCTGCATTCAGCATGGTAAGGCCGGCTGCAAACAGAAGGTCAGATAATAAAAAAGCAGTCAGCTTTGATAAAAGAAACAGCCTTTTTTGAAACGGCATTACCGCATGTACGCGTACCACTCCCATCTGCTTTTCTTTTAACAGCATCGAACCAATCTCCAAAAATCTGACGGCGGCTATTTCAATAAACAGCAGCTCGCCAACAAGCACTTTGAGCTGCGTCAGCCCATTGCCCGAAACGATATACTGAATAAACAACGTATAAAGCAGGAGAGATCCTGCAGCAGCCAGAAAAAATCTGCCCGAAACCATCATTCGAAAATCCTTTTTCAGCAGAACTAAAAAATTTCTCATTCATTCAGCCTCCTCCCCGTATACTGGATAAACATATCCTCCAGCGAAGGCTCCATCGAATGTATGCTTATGATTTCATCATGCACAAACGGTATGCCCGTCTCTAATTCTGAGATTTCCAGTGTCTGTTCACACCGCTTTCCTTCGTACAGATAGTGAACGGCCACACGCCCGCTGCTGTTTTGCTCCTTCAGCTTTTTGGGCGTGTCCATTGCAGCAATCTTTCCGTCTGCAAGAAATGCCACCCTGTCGCACAGCAGGTCTGCGTCCAGCATATTATGAGTCGTCAGAAAAATGGTCGTGCCCTTCCTGCGCTCTTCTTCGATAATTCTACGAAACAGCACCGCCCCGGACGGATCTAACCCGCTGGTAGGTTCGTCCAAAAATAACACCTTGGGACTGGTAATCAGTGCCCGCGCCATGCTCACGCGCTGCCGCATGCCTTTTGAGCAGGAAGAAACCGGTTTGTTTAAAAATTCCTTTTTAAATTCGAGCTTTTCCAGCACTTCACCAATATCCCGCAGCTGGCTTTTCGGATAAAAGGATGAAAAATATCTCAGATTGTCCACTGCGCTCAAATTTGTATAAAGGTAAGGAAATTCAAACAATACGCTGATTTTTGCAAAAAAATCAGCTGTATGCCCCGCTGAAAGATCCTGTCCGAACAAAGACACACTGCCTCCATATCCCTTCAAAATACCGGTAAGAATTTTTTGCGTTGTAGATTTTCCAGAGCCATTCGGCCCTAAAAATCCAAAAATTTCCCCCTCCCTTACATGAAACTGTATGCCGCGCAGCGCCCTGCGGTCTTTTTCATACGAAAATGTAAGATTGTTTACCTCAATCATTCGTCATCCCCCCATCTGCCATGCTGCCTGCTTTTTTCGTCGCGCTGTCGCTTTCCCCACCATTTCAGAAATTTGACTTTGAGCGGAAGAACTGCTGCCAAGAGCACTGCTATCACCAGCCACCAGTACCATTCTAATTCTAAAAACGTCATAAAAGCCTCCTTCTAGTCCAATGTACCTGACTTGTTTTTTATGCTTTGAATTTAGAATAATACTGTGAGATTGATGTGAGGGCCGGGTGAAGTTGACGTGAAATATTATCGAACTGACATAAGAACTAACAAAAAATATAATCTTGATAACCGTTTTATAGAACCGGCATGCTAAAATAAAACTCTACTCCATCGGTATGATTTTTGACACCGTAATCATAGTTCTGCATAGATAAGATCTGGGCAGAAATCGCCAGTCCAAGGCCGGAACCTCCGCCGCCGGAGCGGCTGTCACGGTAAAACCTGTTCCAGATCTTTGGTAAACTCTCCGCAGGAATGCGTCTGCCCTGATTAAAGATCGAACAGCGCAGCATTCCCATTTTTTCAAATAAGCATAATTTTAAAATACCGCCCGGCTGTACATTCTTTTTGGCGTTTACTACAAAATTATTCAGTACCTGCTCCATTCTGTATAAATCCGTAAACACATACAGTTTCCTGTCCGGCAGCTCATACTCCAGCCTGAAATCCGCATCCGGCACATCCATCAGCAGACGGCCTGCCACAGTCTCAAGCAGCTCTACAAAGTCAAATTGTTCCGGCTCCAGCTGCGCAGCGCCATTTTCCAAAGCAGACAAATCAAGCAGCGCAGTAATAAGATCTGACATGCGCTCTGTTTCCGCTATCATAATTTCGGCGTATTTCTGCTTTTCCGCTTCTTCCGGCTCATCCAGCAGGCCTTCTGCATAAGCACGGATTACCCCCAGCGGTGTTTTCATTTCATGTGACAGGCTGTCTGCCAGTTCCTTGCGCTCGGCTAACAAAAGCCGTTCCTGCCTTACCTCTTTTTCCAACTGATTATTTGCTTTTTCCAGCTGCACATTTGTTTCTTCTAACTCTATGTTTGCCTCTTCTAACTGTACATTTGTTACCTTCAGCCGGCAGTTTGTTTTCTCGAGCCTCATATTTGCTTCTTCCAGCTGCGCAAATGTTTCCTGCAGATTTTGTGCCATGCGGTTAAGGCTCACCGCAAGCCTGCCAAATTCATCGTCTGCATTGATTTCACAGTGTGCTGAAAAATCCAAATCCGCCATCTGTTTTGCCGACCGCTCTATTTTTTCCAAAGGCTTTGATATATATAAATCCATCAAAAAATCAAAGCCCAGAATAAGCAGCACTACAAAACCAATCCAGAATGTAAAGGAAATCTCCTGAGAAAAAGGCAGATTTGCAGAAAGAATGTAAGAGATGATCAAAAAACTCCCCATAAGCTTAGATATGAGAACTATTTTCCAGCGTATGGAACGGATATTGAATATACGGCCTGTATTCATGCTTTCACCTCGCATATAATCATTTCTCTAATTTATAACCTGACCGGATCAGTGTAACGATCCGCCGTCCCTCACTGCCCAGCTTCTGCCGCAGTGTCTTGATATGCGTATCAATCGTACGGGTAGTTCCTTCAAAATCATATCCCCAGATCCGGTTTAACAGCTGATCTCTTGTAAATACCTGTCCCGGATGTGCCATAAACAGAGAAAGCAGCTCATATTCCTTGTGTGTCAGCACAATTTCCTGCCCGTCCAAAAAGACTTTATGCAAAGACGGCATGATCATAATCTTTCCGGCGCTCAATGTATCCGGGCTGACAGACATCGAACGGCGCAGCAGCGCATTTACTTTGGCTAAAAGAATCTTGGGGCTGAATGGTTTAGTCATGTAGTCATCTGCACCGTATTCGTATCCCTTTAGCTTGTCTGCCTCCTCACTTTTGGCAGTCAGCATCAAAATCGGCATATTTCCCATTTCTCTGGCCACCCTGCAGACCGAAAAACCATCGAGATGGGGCAGCATCAGGTCTAAGATCATAAAATCCATCGGGTTATTTTTCAAAGCCAGTAATGCCTCCACACCGTCATCAGCCACAAAACAGGTGTGCCCGCCCTTGGTCATATATGCAGCAATAATGTCCTGCATATTTTTTTCGTCTTCTACAATCAAAATATTTGCCATAAAACTGCCTCACATCCTTTTGCTTCTGCCTACACCTTACATACATCTGCCCGGCCTGCATATCCAGAATATTGTTCTAATTCGGATATTGTAAGCTGGATTGCGCTGTTTGAGCTGCCGCACGCGGGAAATACGTTCTCAAAAACGTTTTAAAGAAACATCCAGATACACTTTAACACCCTCATTTACCGCAAACGGACATACTCCGCCTACTGCATGGCCGTTGCCCATAAAAGACAGTGTCTTTGCGATCCTTTTCGTTTTACAGTTAAGGGCTGCAGCTGCAGGCCCTGCCGCAGCGCTTGATACGTCTGATTCTAAAATCCGGTCTTCCTTTCCTTATCGATTGCCATTTTTTCTCCTTATATAAAAGCTGTCTGTAAATTTTCATTCTGCCCTCCCCTTGCCGGACATTATACTACATAATTGAGCAGTATATCACTTCATGATTTTCCTACTAATAAAATTCCGAATATAAGTGTATTATAATACCACCAACATTCAGAATTGAGGTGTAGCATACTTGCTTGTAGAGGATTTTATAACTGACAGGCTCAACGAGCTCTGCAGCAGAAAAAAGATCAGCAGATACAAATTGTCCAAATTAACCGGAATCCAGCAGTCCACGCTGTCAAATCTAATGACAAAAAAAAGCCTGCCGAATATCATCACACTGTCAAGAATCTGCGACGGCCTGGGCATTACATTATCCCAGTTTTTTCAAGAGGGGGATAAACTGCCAGACCTGTCAGACGAACAAAAGCATGTGTTGGATACATGGGCAGAGCTAGATGAATCTGAAAAAAATTTAGTCAATATTTTTGTGCGGGGACTGCTGCATAAATAGTCCCCTCATATACACCTGCCCTGCTTTTTTGAAATCTGCCGATCACTGCAGGCAGATTACCCTTGCATATTTATTCTTTGAATCTTCCACTACCCTGATTACACCTTTTTTGATATAATGCTCAATCCTTGATGCATACCACCAGTCCCCTATGCTGATCCGGCTGCTGCCCAGAAGATCTCCGATCAGCCGTGCTTCTTTGACTGGTGCATGGGTCAGTCTTTTCCATATCAGAAAATCATAAAAGTCTATCGGAACACCGATCAATTCTCCACTGACCATAGCCCGCAGGGGACTGTTATCCTCTGCAAGGCCGCTCCAATGACATGCATTCATCCGCACTTCTTCTTTGGACAGCTTCTTTTCATATGGCAGAAACGAAGCCAGTTCTTCCGAGGCTACCTCTCCCCAATTTTTATACGATATTATCACACCGTCTTCCCGCACAATGTATTCCGGCAGCTTGACCACATAGACTTCGTTTGTATAATTCCGCAGCAGGGAGCATACATGATAAAAGCCGCACCGGGAATACGGTGCATCACCGTACCATATTCGAATCTGCTGCTGATCTGCCAGATACTGCTTCAGACGTGCCAGCTCGCCTGCATAAACATCTAACAGCTCCTTATCCACATATTCTTTTCCCCACTGCTCCTGTTCATACATAGAATGTATCAGTTCTTTTCGGTAACTGCTGTCTGCTGCTTGTTTTATATCTCCAATATCCAGCATAAATCCAAGACAGACCACTTCCTCCGCATTCCCCTCCAGATAATTCTGCGGCTTCTTTTTATGCGAAACCCATACAGAAGCCGGCCCCGAAACGGTCTGAATTGTTTTTGAGCAGACAGCATATTTCGCTGCCATGCTCTTTGCAGCTTTCACAGACGCCGCCTCGCTTTCAGCGAACAGTACTTCGATCATTGTATCCTCCTGTTTTTGTTTGTGCTGATCTGCCTGCCGGCAAATCCCGTTTCCGCCAAAATATTGCACTGCGCGGATGCAGGTCAGACTGTATGAAACCTCAGCTTTAATTTGGTTTGCATGCTGCTTAATTTTAAACAATTATACACATCTGCCTGTATGATTGTCAAGATACCCTGCTGTTTATACTGCTCTGCCGGCTGATGAATATGCGCTGACTCTTATTTCTGATGCGTTGCTGTTTCGAATGCTCTGCTGTTTTACTTCCATGCTGCTTTTGCAAGATTCTCGACTCTTATTTCCGTTTCACTGTTTTTCTGAATGCTCTGTTTTTTCAATCTACCCGGCAATCTCACACACGACATCCTCCTTCGCCATCTTCCAAGCCGGAAACATCACCGCAGCAGCTGAAATCACAACATTCAAAACCATAATCCCGGCTAAAACAGCTCCCGGCACTCCTGCCTGCAGATGCAGAAACTGCGTTACATGCGTCATGTAATAATCCATCACCTGCCGAAGCAGCAGATGATAAATAAGAAACATCCATACATCTGCAAGCAGTCCATATAAAATGCCCGTATAAAGTATCATCCGATAAAATCCGGCCTCTGTAATTCCCATCGCCCGCAAAATCCCATATTCCCGCCTTCGCGCCAGAATCGTATAATTCATGCTGTTTGCAATATGGAGCAGGCTGATCATCAAAAGGCTTACTGCAATGCCGTAAAAAAAGATCTGCTGCTGCCTCAAATAATTTTTCTGCGTCTTAATTGCCGCCGTATAATCCTGCAGAACCGCTTTGGGCAGATCCTGTATCGCCTGCAGCAGCTGGCTGCTTACCTGATCCGTATCTTCAGCTGCCTTAGGCGTGGCATTGATAAAGCTGTAATCTGTAACGCCAAAATTCTGTTCCATCTGCTGGTTTAACATAAAAATGCTCTGCGCATTTTTCCAGCTGCCGGTATTTAAAAAGCCTTCTTCCTTTGCCA
Organism: uncultured Eubacterium sp.; assembly: GCA_910586445.1. Taxonomy (GTDB): domain Bacteria; phylum Bacillota; class Clostridia; order Lachnospirales; family Lachnospiraceae; genus Eubacterium_J. Next base: position 4,725 of record CAJUHV010000022.1, on the reverse strand, counting down.
GCGGCCTGCTGACAATCGCTGCGATTTCAAATTGTTTTTCAATATAGCGGTCTTTTCTGCTCTGGAATTTTAACAGCCGGTCACTATAGTGATCCTGCTTCGGCACACGCAGCGTGATGATATCTCCCGGCTTTTTTCCATAGAAATAATAATTGCCCTGACCGTCCATATTTGCTGCTGCAATCACCTGATTGCCTGCTTTTATCTGGTCTAAGTCAATCTCGCCCTCCAGCACAAAATCCTCCAGCCGGCTGATCAGCCCTTCATCATAGCCATAAACATCATACTTAATCCCGTATGTTCCGTCCTCCCGTTCAACACAGATACCGCCATACTGCTGCACAAAATAAGGATCGGCATTTTGGTAATCAAAATATTCGCTCCAGTTTTCATCTGCTAAAAATTCATCCCTGTCAAGCTGCAGCTCTCCCATCATATATTTTGTTGCATATGCAGCCTCCAGCTTTGGCATGCTTTTGATCTGCTCTGCAGCTGCCTTAGGAATTGTATCCTGCAGCGATGTCGATTTCAACAAAATCTTGTAATCAAATCCAAGCCCGTCATCCGACTGCAGGGATAATTCAGCATGCACCTTCAGGTTTTCGATCATGTAAGTCGTGCATAAAAAAATGCATCCGCCGACTGATAATGACAGCAGAATTGCAATGACCTTCTTTTTGTTCGAAAACATAAATTTCCTTACTACAATTCGTGCCATATTTACATCCCGCAGTGCATAAATCTTTCTTTTTTTCGCATAGGACATATCCCCGCTCATCGCCTCTTTTAAAGACTTCCTGCGCATGGAACGGATTACGGCCAGTCCCACCGCTGCAAGCGAAAACAGCAAAAATACAAATCCTGCCCAGACCGCCTCCCATGCACAGAAGTACTCAGCCGCTTTCGTGCCTTCTGCAAGCGTCTGGTCTGCCACAGATAACTGCTGCGTCACGGTGCTTACACCTTTCCCTCCAAACACGCCGTTTAATTTTTGATAGGCAAGCCTTAAAATACCGTTGCCCAATAGGCACCCCGACGGATATCCTATGATAAAAAGCATCCACAATTCCAAAATCAGCGTCCTGCCGATCTGTGACTCACATATGCCAAGCGTCTGCAGCATTCCGTATTCCGAAGTCCTTTTGGATACCGAAATGCTGAACACACTGTATACAACGAACAGGCTGAACAGGCACAATAGAAAAATCATGCCGTAATAAGCCAGATTATATTCGCTCTGCAGCTTGAGCACGATATAAGTAAAATTCCCATCCTCCTGCGTCACGGCAAATGTTACAATATCCCAGATACTGTCCGGCTTTTCTCCGCCCAGATATTTGATTACTTCGTCATTTGCCTCGATCCGGTCAGAAGAAACCGCATATGCTTTTTGAAATGCCTCCAGCTGCTTATACAATTTTTTCTGTTCATGAAAGCGGATATATAAAAATGTCCGGCTCCCTCTTCCTGCAGATGAATCGCTTACAAAAACCTCCATATCACCCGTGCCGGCTGCCCATCTGCTTTTTAATATTCCAGTCACAATATAATCCCGCCCGCCTACAGAAACAGAATCCCCAATGCCGCCGGAAAATCCAAGGTTTCCAAGCACATACCGGTCAGCCGCAATCTCATCTGCCTTTTTTGGATACGAACCCTCCAGCAGATCTCTGTGCATCATCTGCCTGTAAGCCTCATCCGCATAGATAAAATAGATCTTATACGGCTTTGAAACCACATCCCTGACATCCATCCTGGCGCATTGATCCAGGCTATAGCCATCTTCCTGTTTCTTGTTCTGCATAGTCTGACACACCTCCTGATCCGCCTGCACATAATAATGCCAGTCGCCGTAGATCATTTTGCTGTTTGCCAGATCACTCTTCTGGCTGCTGTAGATTAAAGAACTTATCCCCGAAAGCAGCGCTGCTGTCAGCAGTATCGCAGTAAATATTGCAGATGTCTGCTTTTTATAATATCTCATATACTTCCATGCCAGCTTCAGCATACGCCCTCACCGCCTTTCGCCGGAAAAATCTGCCTCTGTGCAGCAATCTGCCCATCTTCAATATGGATAACCCTGTCACATGTCTGTGCAATCGCTTCATTATGCGTCACCATAAGAATCGTCTGCCTGTATTTACGGCAGCTTGCTTTCAGCAGCCCGATCACTTCAACTGTAGTTGCAGAATCCAGATTCCCTGTCGGCTCATCGCACAGCAGCATCGCAGGCTTACTGATCAGTGCCCTTGCGATCGCTACTCTCTGCTGCTGCCCGCCTGATAATTCATTTGGATACTTTTTCCTCTTCTCCCAGATCCCAAGCTCGCGCAGAAGCGTTTCCAAATACGCACGGTTTAAATGTTTCCCCCTGTCAAATGTAACTGGCAGAGCTACATTATCATAGACATTCAGTACCGGCATCAGGCTGTAATTTTGAAACACAAAACCAATATTTCTCCTGCGGAAAATCGTCAGTTCTTTTCTGCTCAAAGAACCAATCTCCTTATCCTTTATAAAAATCTTTCCCTGCGTAGGCGTATCCAGCCCGCCGATCAGATTTAAAAGCGTAGATTTTCCAGAACCGGAAGTACCTACAATAGCAAGAAACTCTCCCTCCTCAACCTGCAGGCTGACCTTTCGCAGGGCTTTTACCTGATTCTCCCTTTCGCCATATGTTTTTTCAACATCCTGTAACTGTAATATATGCATCCGTTTTCGCTCCCTTTCTTTGAAACTGCCTAGAGCGTGTTTAAAAATGCTTTCTGTGAGATGTGCTTCACACTTAGTACCCACCGGGCATGATATGGAGAATTTATCCCAAATTTATGAGGCATAGCGGGCTATGTTGATTAAATTTGGGATGAATTATCCGCATCATCTTGGACACTAGTAGTCCAAGAAGCTTGAAGTGGGAATGCAGATCGCGGGAAAGATTTTTCAAACACGCTCTAGTGCCTGTATATGCTGTTTTCCGGCAGTTCGTAAATGTACACCGCAAGGCTGCCTTCCTTGATACTGACAGTATAGCTGCCTGATCTTGCAATTTCTTTACAAACGGATCATAAGTTCTTACAGTTTTGTAAGAACTGAGAATATTAGATGATTTTCGCATAACCTTATATAAGTTCACAAAACCTTATTTTCAGTATTGAAGGGAGCTTATGATACCACCCCGCCTTACACTATCTTTCATAAGTTTATGTAAGTATTTATGTAACCCGCTTAACACTGCATAAACATTATCTGTCATCGGAATTTTTCTAACATGTGTATTTTGGGTCGGCATGATATGGCAGACTCACTTATCCGGCACATTGTTCCAATCAAAAACGCAATCTTACTGTACATGTCCCTGTCATTCTTATGCAGATACAGGCACATTAAAAGGCATTCAGTGATTTTGGGTAATCCCTGACAGGAAATGCCGGTACAGGGAGCAGATGGAATCCGCCGACTCCATAGCCAGGATGGACAGCGCCAGCAGAACCAATGTTTCAATAGCCGGCATGGAAGAAGTTTTAAAATATATATATATAAATAACGGTACAGTCTGCCAATTAGATTATTTTTGTTATATAATAAGTCTGACGTACAAGGTCGCTCTCTTTCGTATTTTATTGTGTGCAAACTTGCTATACATTAGAAAGTGCCTTGAGCTTTATTTTATTTGTTCATTCAGATCTAAAATTCAGCCTGCTCCGGCAGTCATTTTTATATAATCAGCTTTCTAATCAGTCTGTTTTTTAGATCGGAGATAATTTGTTCCTATAAACTTTTAACTGATATTCCAGTTCTGGATTGTTCCCTGTGTCAGCTTTTTTAATGCGCTGCAGGTTCACGTAATAATCAATAGTAACTCGTTTTCATTCATCAAGTAACATCTCTTCTACCATTCTTCCACCGCCTTTATGATAGATATAATATATTTGCTGCTGCAATCATCATAGCGGATAATGTAAAAGGTGTAAAGCCTTATTAAATTATCAATGTACTGTGCTGTTGATGACTATATTTCTATATATAGTACGTATTATCAATAGCATATATTACTAAGAATAGTAAGCCTAGACAGTCGTGATACCCACTTTCATTATTATATATCCGCTGAATCAAATGGATCAGTCTGATATTACATGAAACCGCTTTACACGCTCAGCCGCATGACAAAGTGCAAAGCCGATCGCATTCTCGGTCTGCTTTGCACTTTTTAATCAGTTCAATTCTTATAATAATCAAACATATGTTCATAAATAGATCTGGCCTGTTCTTCATCTCCCCATGATAATGGGTCATCTGCATAGCTCAGCGTCCAAAAGGGTTCTGTATTCTGAATATTTCCAGGCAGACTTTCCCATAAAGCATACATCCGGCCTGCAAATGATTTGATATCCGAACAGTTTTCGTATACCGCCTGTAATCTGCCTGTTAAAATTCTGCCAAACTGTTCATAGTCAAGACTCGTGTAATCAATATGTGTCCTTATATAAACAATGGCTTTCTTTAAGTCTGTTTCCCATTCCAGATAGAGTAAATCATCATTATCCGGATGTTTAAGAAATAACGCATCAAGCCGTTTATTATACTCGTTTTCTGTTACAAGCTTCTCATAGAGCAGTATTGCATAAACCAATAATTCCTCCATATCACCCTCCGATCTGCCACGTTCTTTAAACTTCAATTAGGCTTTTGGGAATAACTCCAAAAGCCTGCTATACTTTAGCC